>CAZRJY010000085.1:0-5365 GCA_964600525.1 uncultured Clostridia bacterium | reverse complement strand
TAAGCGCGTTGAAGTTCTCGACAATCTTGTCGGTGCCGAAGCTCTTCTTGCCGATAGGGCAGTGAATGATAGCCGTCTTGTCCAAACGGTATTCAACCTTACCTGCTTTAACTTCCTTAACCGCTCTTGTAACGTCCATAGTAACCGTGCCGCTCTTAGGGTTAGGCATCAAGCCCTTGGGACCTAAGACACGACCGATACGTCCTACGACGCCCATCATATCGGGGGTGGTGATAACTACGTCGAAATCGAACCAGTTATCCTTCTGGATACGCTGAACCATTTCCTCTGCGCCTACGTAATCAGCGCCGGCAGCCGTAGCCTGGTCAGCCTTGTCGCCCTTTGCGATAACAAGCACCTTCTTGTCTTTACCGGTACCGTTGGGAAGGACCAAAACGCCGCGGACCTGCTGGTCAGCCTGTCTGGGGTCAACGCCTAAACGTACGTGAAGTTCGATTGTTTCGTCAAACTTAGCCTTTGCGGTAGCAAGTGCAAGGTTTACAGCTTCGGTAGCTTCGTAAGCTTTTGTGCGGTCGTATGATTTTACGCTTTCCGCGTACTTCTTTCCTACTTTCATTTATAATTCCTCCGTGTGGTTCATTCGAGGGGTCGACTTTGTATTTTTAAAATCCCTCTCCCACTTTGAAAGGCTTATATAAGCCCCTCGTTTACTCCTCTACGGTAACGCCCATAGAGCGTGCGGTGCCCTTAACCATGCTTTTTGCAGCTTCTAAGTCGTTGCAGTTCAAATCGGGCATCTTGGTCTTTGCAATCTCTTCGAGCTGAGCTTTCGTAAGCTTGCCGACCTTGTCTCTGTTGGGACGCGCGCTTGCCGTTTCAAGCCCTAACGCCTTCTTTATAAGTACGGGCGTGGGGGGCGTTTTGAGAATAAACGTGAAACTTCTGTCCTGATAGATGGTTACAACGCAGGGAATAATAAGTCCTGCCTGTGCACTCGTCTTGGCGTTGAACTCCTTGGTGAAACCGGGAATGTTGATACCGTGGGGGCCGAGCGTAGAACCTACGGGGGGCGCGGGGGTAGCCTTTCCGGCGGGGAGCTGCAACTTAACTACCGCAGTAATTTTCTTAGCCATAATTAAATGTTCCTCCTATTGTGGTATTGACGAATAAGCCATGAAAAAAATTTAACTTATTCTCCCACTATAACAAAGGCGATTTAAGCCTCTATTTTCTTAATCTGTATATACTCAACTTCAACGTCGGTCGAACGTCCGAACATCTGAATGTTGACTTTCGCCTTCTGCGAAAGGTCGTTGAGCTCTGTAATAACGCCGTCGAAGCCCTCCAAAGGACCCGCGTCGATATTTACGGTGTCGCCCACCTTGAAATCGGCGTCGACGACAACTTCTTCAAGGCGCATTTTGCGGATTTCGTCCTCTTTCATGGGGATAGGTCTGCCCTGGGGACCGACAAAGCCCGTTACGCCCCTCGTGTTGGTTACCCAGTACCAAAGCTGGTTGGAGTAAATCATTTTGATAAACACGTAGCAGGGGAGCAGTTTGCGCTCTACAATCTTGCGCTTGCCGTTCTTTTCCTCTATGGTCTGTTCCATAGGGATTTTAACGTCGAAAATCTGGTCTTTAAGATTGTTGTTCTCGATTAAGCGGAACAGCGAATCCTTAACCATCATTTCGTAGCCAGAATAGGTATGCAGAATATACCAGCAAGGTTTTTCTTCCATGTATCCGCCCCCTTTACGCCTTAGTTATAAGTTCAAGGAGCTTTTGCAAGCCTTGGTTAATACCCGTAACGACGACAAGGAACACGAGCACGACGACCAGAACCACGCCCGTAGCCTTTAAGACCTTGGGGAACGTGGGCCAGGTAACGCGTTTAAGCTCGGAAAACGTTTCTTTGAGTTTTCTGCCCATACGCACGAAAATGTTGGGCTTTTTTTCCTTTTCCTTAGCCATTACTTAGATTCCTTATGTTCAGTATGTTTCTTGCAGAAAGGGCAGTACTTGGAAATAGTAAGCCTGTCGGGGTCGTTACGCTTATTCTTGTAGCTGTCGTAATTTCTGCGCTTGCACTCCGTACACTCGAAAGTTATTTTAGCCCTTGTTGATGCCTTCATAATGGGTCTCCGTACAAAAAAATTACACCCCTTTCGGACGGTGTACAATGAGTTTAACACAATAAAGAATTGTTGTCAACCATTTTTTTATCTAAATAAATAAAAAGACCGCGGCGTTTTAAAGATGCGCCGCGGTCCGAATGGAGTTTGTTGTCGTATGTTTGAATTTTATACCTTAACCAAAGTTATGGTAAGTTCTCCCTGGGTCAAAGTGCCGTTTGCAAACAATAACAAGTCGCCTTCCTGCAAATCAAGCGTTATGGTCCAAATACCATTATACGTATAATTAACCGTATAATCTACGCCGTTTATAGTTTGAGTTTGGAAGTTTCCGGTAGAGACGTAAGCTTCGGTAGCCGACTCCTCATCTACCCTGACGTTACCGGTATTGTCATAGAAGTTGTTATATGCAGCGTCCCCTTCTTTATTCTTTGCAAAAGCCAAGTAACCACCACCCGTTAAAGTCGGAGACAACTTGACGGTCAATTTGTATGTGCCCGACTCGATTTCGCCAACCTCAGCGATAGCAACGCCGCCCGTAAAGTTGCCCGACGAAGCCGTTTTAGCGGGAACAATTAAAGTTGTGGCAGCTTCGGTAGTAACGGTTTTATAGGTTAATTCTACGGGGTCGCCTACGGTAACGGTTAAATCACCGGTAGTGCCGTCGCTGATTTTGAACGCGAACCCGACTCTCACGCCGGCAGGCGCTATGAAGTTAGCCACGGTCGGATTGTTGACATCCATCATAAAGTCACCGTAGATAGACATTTCCACTCCCTCGGGAACGGTTATTGAGAACCTGCCGCCTTCTTCGGAAACGAAGTAGTATATATCGGAGAATTCATACGCCGCGGTAATAGTTACCGTGCTTTCGCCTGCGGTAATAAACTTAGGCAAGTTAGAATTTACTACGCTCGTAAGATATGCGGGAGCCTCCGTGCTTGCGCCCGCCACGTCGAAGTTGAACGTGAACGGCATATCGACGTTATCCGCACCGACTTTAACGGTTACTATTGTGGTTGTAAAACCTTTTTCTATATTGATAATATTTTTGAACGCATCGTCAATTACCAACGCCGTATCGTAAGTTGCCGCCACGTCGTCGCCGCACTTAATTCCCTTCAAGGTAAGCGTGTTTGCGATAAGAGCGGTATCGAAAATGATTTCGTAATCCTTTGCCTCACTCGGGGTAAACGAATAGTACGTACCCGTCGCAACGCCCGTTTTAACTACCGTAGTGCCGCTCGTAATAACTACGGGCGAGCTTTCGTTAGTTTCGTTAACTTCTGCGCCGCGCGTATAAATTATAGGCTGCTTGCTATCTAAATCGTTTAACTCTATGCCGCACACAGAGCACTTATATTTTAAGGTGCCTCCATCTACATCAAATTCTGAAACGTCGTACGCCCCGTTATGCATATAGCAGGTAAGCTCACTGACGTTGTCAATCTTTTCTATTTTAAAGTTATCTACTTTCGTGACGCAAGTATATGCAACTGCCACCACGTCGCCCGCTTCCATTCTTACGTAAATGCCGTCAGGTTTCTCAAAATTCGTGTAGTTAAACCTGCTATACTGCTTTGCCTTATCGTCTTTGGTGCTGCCCGATTTATAGACGAGAGAAGGCGTACTACCTGTTTCGGTTGTACCGAAATACGCCAAGCCAAACAAAGCCGTTGCGTTTTCCGGACTGATTTTATAAACGCCGGCTTCTTCCGCTTTAAATACAACACCGCCTTTGCCGGTAAAATATACTTTGTTGTCACCTATCTTCGCAGGTCCGTTAAAATTCGTTGTGCTTCCGACATTTATACTGACTTTTGTCGCAAAATCGATTTCGTTTTCCGGTACGTGCCTTGCCACGTCGGATTTAAGGTCGGTATTCATACTGAAAAGCTTACCGCAGTCGGGGCACTCGTAATATTTCCAGTTACCAAGATTAAGGCTGCTTCCCGAAGGAAGAGTTATAGTCGTAACGCCGTTTGTTTTTGACGCATTCTCAGTCAGCTCAACCGTCTTTTTAGGCGTTTCCACGATGAAAGTTACGGTGTTATCGTCGCTGTCGGTATACGTATACGACTGCTGACCCGCAGCACTGCAAGTTGCGCTGTCTTTACCCCTTACGTAATCTTCACTGTTAAGATTGGGAAGAATGACTTGTATCTGACCTTCGCAACCTTCAACCTTGCAAGTCTTCGATGCAATGCCTGTGCCGTCTTCTTCCGTCGTAGGCATAGTGGTTATTTTCCATTCGTTCCAGTCGTGCCCGTTTGCGGGTATAACCTCTGCGTCCTTGGTTTGGTCACATTCGCCGCAGTGAATTGACTTGGAGCCGTCCGTCGTGCAGGTTGCCGGCGTGTCAACGGTGTATTCCTCCGCCCAACTGTGTCCTGCGGGTATAACCTCTGCGTCCTTGGTTTGGTCACAACCGTTGCAGTGGATTGACTTGGAGCCGTTCGTCGTGCAGGTTGCCGGCGTGTCAACGGTGTAGTCCTCCGCCCAACTGTGCCCTGCGGGTATAACCTCTACGTCCTTGATTTCGTCACAACCGTTGCAGTGGATTGACTTAGAACCGTCCGTTGTACAGGTTGCCGGCGTGTCAACAGTATAGTCGTCCGCCCAACTGTGCTCGTGCCCGTCGCCTTTATTGCAGGCGGCAAGTCCGAACGCGGCAGCAAGTGCCGCCGAACATGCAATTGCCGCAAGCAACGCTTTCTTTGTCTTTTTCATAACTATATCTCCTAAAATTATTTACGGATAAATGTTTTTGTTGTTAAGCAACCAATGCTTAACAACAGCAAGGGGCGCGCCCCTTGAAATCAGCTTATGCATAAATTCATGTATTTGTATAAAAAATTATTGCATAAACACGTATAACTGTATAAACTATACCTTATCCGCCGAAACCTTGTCAAGCTGTTTAGGCTGTAAATGAAAATAGTTATTTTTTAACAAAGACCCCCGCAGAGCGTACAACCGCTCTGCGGGGGTCAGATTACGTTTTAAAATTTTCAGTTCACGTCGCCGGGCGCGAATGCGTAAACGTCTCTGTCCTCGGGGAAGATGGGTCCCGAAATCATTGGCAGATTCAAGGGCGCGATAAACGCGTCTGCGGTGAGGTTGGTGACAGCCGCACGGAGATAGGGATAAACGGTCTTCGTTGCCTCTATAACGAACGAACGCTCCTCTCTTTCGTCCTTGACGTCCTCCACTTCGAATACGCCGACTAATGTCACATTTTCAAAATCAAGCCCTTTTGCTACCATTTGT
>CAZRJY010000084.1:0-5372 GCA_964600525.1 uncultured Clostridia bacterium | reverse complement strand
CCATAACGAATATCTTTTCGCCCGTCAAAATCTTGTATGCGGGTATGTCTTTATCAATAACTATTGGCATAAATTCCTCGTTAGTTAAGGCATATGTGCGGGGTAAATTTAAAATTATACCTTTTCAAGCGCCTGTGCAATGTCGGCAATGATGTCGTCGGGGTTCTCGATACCCACCGAAAGGCGGATAAGGTTTTCGGGCACGCCCGCCTTTTCCAAATCCTCTTTGGAAAGCTGTCTGTGGGTTGTCGAAGCAGGGTGCAGTACGCAGCTTCTGACGTCCGCAACGTGCGTTTCCTGCGTAATCAGCTGCAAACTTTCCATAAAGCGCGCGCATAAGTTTGCGTCGCCCTTAATGCCGAAGCTCATCATACCGCCCTGACCGTTGGGCAGATATTTCATTGCCAGAGAGTGGTACTTGTTGTCACTGAGCGAGGCGTGGCGCACCCACTCGATTTTCGGGTGGTTAGAAAGGTATTCCGCAACCGCGGCCGCGTTGGACGAATGTCTTTCCATTCTGAGCGCAAGCGTGTCGCAGCCTATGTAGGAAAGAAAAGCGTTCTGCGGCGACATTATCGCGCCGATATCGCGTATTAGCTGTGCGCGGCACTTGGTTGCAAAGACCGCCGAGGGCAGTTTTGCGTAAACCAAGCCGTGATAGCTTTCGTCGGGCTCGTTGAAGCTTGCGTAGCGGGGGTTGCCCTTGAAATCGAAGTTGCCGACGTCGACGATAACTCCGCCGAGCGCCGCCGCGTGTCCGTCGAGATATTTCGACGAGGAATGAATGATAACGTTCGCGCCGAATTCCGCAGGGCGGCACAGCGCGGGGGTTGCCAAAGTGTTGTCAACAATCAATAAAAGTTCGTGCTTCTGACAGATTTGGGCAAACTTATCGAAGTCGATAACCGAAATCGCGGGGTTTGCAATCGTTTCCACAAACACGGCTTTGGTCCTGCCGTCAATCAGCTTTTCGATTTCCTCGGCGGGCGAATCGGGATTGAAAAATCTGCATTCGACGCCGAGCTTGGGAAGGGTTACGCCCAAAAGGTTGAACGTACCGCCGTAAACCTCGTGCGAGCACACGATATTGTCGCCCGCGCCCGCAATCGTCAGTACGGCAAGCGTTGTTGCCGACATACCCGAAGCGCAGCCGATTGCGGCAACGCCGCCCTCCAAAGCTGCAACCTTGCCCTCGAACGCCGCAACGGTGGGGTTGGCAAGTCGGGAGTAGAAGTAGCTCGAACTTTTAAGGTCGAAGCAGTCCGCCATAGCCTGGGTGTCGCCGTAAAAATAGGTGGTCGACTGTACGATAGGAGGAATTCTGCTTTCGCCCGTCTTGGGGGTGTAGCCCGCCTGAACGCACAGTGTGTCGAGTTTGTAGTCTTTCATATGTTTAACTCCTTAAAAGTCTTTCAGTTGTCTTTTGGTGTCGCGGTCGATGTCGCGCGCCTTAATGGACTGTTTTTTATCGTAATTCTGTTTGCCGCGGCACAGCGCCACTTCAACCTTTATAAGATTGTCCTTAAAGTAGAGGGATACGGGCACAAGCGTCATACCCTTCTGATTGATTTTGCCGACGATTTTGTCTATTTCGTATTTGTGAAGTAACAGTTTTCTGTCGCGCTTGCTGTCGCGCGAGTTAAACGCGCCGCTCTTGTCGTACACGGGAATGTGCATATTTTTAAGCGTGACTTCGCCGTCGCGAATAAAACAGAAGCTGTCTTTAAGGTTGCAGTTGCCCGCGCGCAGAGATTTGACCTCCGCGCCCTCCAAAACTATTCCCGCCTCGTACTTGGTTTCGATAAAGTATTCGAACGAGGCCGATTTGTTGTAGGCAATTTGTTTCATAAATATATTATAATCCTCTTTAATCGGAAAGTAAAGTGAATTGCACGCGGCGCGAGCCGAAGTCGCACCCGGCAACCTTTACGCGTATCTTATCGCCTATGCGGAAGGAGTGGTTTTTGCCCTTTAACAAAAACTTTTCGGCGTAGTAGTCGTAGCGGTCGGCGGGCAGATTTTCAAAGCGGATAAACCCCTCGACGGTGTTTGCAAGCTCGGCAAATACGCCGCTTTCTATAACGCCCGAAATTACCGCGTCGAAATCCTCGCCTATACGCTTTTCCATATACGCAACCTTGTACAAATCGTCAACGTCGCGCTCGGCGGAATCCGCTTGCCTTTCGCGCTCGCTGGTGTCGATTGCCGCAGTCCTTGCAAGGGGCGCAAACTTTTCCTTTGCCGTGCCGTCCTCGCCGTGCAGAATGCATTTGAGCACGCGGTGAACGAACAGGTCGGGATAGCGGCGGATAGGCGAAGTGAAGTGGCAATAGCACCCGCTCGCCAGTCCGAAATGCCCCTTGTTTTCCTCGGAGTAGCGCGCCTTTTGCATAGAGCGCAGCATAACTTTGTTTACGACGGAAGAGTAGGGCTTGTCCTCAACCTGGGTTAAAATGCGCTGATAATCGATTGGACGCGCGTCCTCGGTATCGCCCTTTGCGTTTACGCCTAAGTCGCGCAGAAAGCCGTACAAAAGGCTCGCCTTTTCGGGCGCGGGCTTTTCGTGAATACGGTACAAAAAGGGAACTTTGTGCCTTTCGGCAAGCTCGGCAACGCTCTCGTTAGCACTGACCATAAACTGCTCGATTATGCGGTGCGAAAGGGCGCGTTCGTAGTCGGGAATTACTATTTCACCCCGTTCGTCGAGGTATATATGCGCCTCTTTTACGTCTAAGCTCACTTCGCCCGCCTTTTTGCGCTTAGCTTCCAGCAGCAGACAAAGCTCGCTCATCTGCCTGAGCATGGGTGCAATTTCGGGGTTGTCGGAGTTGCCGTCAAGGATAGAGGTAACCTCGTCGTAGGTCATTCGCTTGTCGCTTAAAATGACGCTTTCGCACAGCTCGCTTGCAAGCTTGTTGCCCTTTTTGTCGAAGGTCATAAAGCACGACATGGCGTACCTCGGCTCGCCCTCGTTCAGACTGCACGCGCCGTTGGAAAGCGCCTTGGGCAGCATAGGAAGAACGCGGTCGGGGAAGTAAACGCTCGTACCGCGGCGGTAGGCTTCCTTGTCGATACAGCCGTTAGGCTTAACGTAGTGGCTGACGTCGGCAATGTGCACGCCCAGGCGGTAATTGCCGTCTATTATTTCAAGTGAAACAGCGTCGTCGATATCGCGCGTGTCAACGCCGTCGATGGTTATTGTCAGAAGATTGCGAAGGTCGCGCCTGCCCGAAATCTCCACGCTTTGGGCGGCAACCTTTTGCGCGGTTTCCTCCACGTATTCGGGGAAAGAGGCCAAGTAGCCGTATGTGCGGATAATGGCTTCCTCCTCGACGAAAAAGTCGCCGTCTTTACCGAGAATATCTGCAATCTTTCCGCCCACCGCCTTGCCCTTGGGGTAGGAGGTGATTTCGGCAACAACCTTGTCGCCTTCGCGTGCGTTATTGCAAAGCGGCAGAGGGATATAGACGTCGCTGTCGAACGCTCTGTCGTCGGGTATAACGTAGCCCGCGCGCCTGTCCGACTGAAACACGCCTATAACAAACTTTTTGCCGCGCTCGATAATTTTGGCGATGCGCGCCTCGTCCGCGGTGCCGCGCACGGGAACGGCAAGCACGACGTCGCCGTCAAGCGCCCCGTTCAAGTTCTTACGCGGCACAAAAAAATCATTTTCGCGCTCGGCTTTGCCTTCGGGAATTAAAAACGCGTAGCCCTGCGGATTGGCTTTGACTTTGGCGATGAACTCTTCCGCCTTTTTATGGGTGTTGCGGCGTGCGCCGCCTTGTTTGAATTTTTTTCTTTTATATGCCATACTTAAAAATAAAAGGGCGGAAATCTCTTGAAAGAGTTCCGCCGCAGTGTAAATCAATTTTTATAAATCAACCCAGAATGATTACAACGATGTAGAAAGCGATTGCAAGGAACGCAAGTACGCCCAGACAAATCCAGCTCCATTTTTTAAGCTTGCTTTCAATCGAACGACCTTTGTTTTTACCGAAGAAAGTTTCGCTCGAACCTGTAATTCCCTCGATGCCTTCCGAATTGCTCTGTTGCAGAAGAACTAAAATTATTGCCACAAGCGAAGCTAAGAACATGGCAACTATCGCTATTGTTCTTAAAACGACGTAGGCTGTATAGGCGTTAGTGCCCATGGCTGCCGATAAAATGTTTAACATGCAAAAACCTCAATTAAACTTATTTACCGAGAAATTATAACACAGCAAAAAGCAATTTGACAATGAAAAACGGGGCGGTTTTTAAAATTTTATTCAAGTTTTTTCCTTCGCTCGCCGAATTTGTTTATGATAAATATGCCAAGGCATACCAAAACTATGGCAATCAGCGTGTACCAGCTTAAAAGCTGGTCGCTTTCGGAAAGGATAATAGCCGAAAAAACCGCGCCGAAAAGAGGGTTGGTGCTCTTGTAAACGGCGATTTTGGAAACGGGGTTATACCTTAAAAGGAAGCCTTGCAGAGTGAACGCGCACGCGGACAAAAAGGCGAGGTACAAAAGCATAAACGCCGCGCCGACCGAAATATGCGGTATCCGTCCGCCGAAGCTTGCGCCTATTATCATAAGCACGATGCCGCCCATAAAGAATTGGTATCCGCAGAGCGCGGTCGTGTTTTCGTGCTTGGAAAAAATCTTTACAAGCCCTGCGGCAACGGCGGAGGACAGTCCCGAAAGAATTAAAAATCCCTCGCCCGTAAAGGAAAACGTGAACGAAAAATCGCCGCCGAGGTTGATTAAAATTACGCCGCCGAAGCCCAGAATACAGCCTGCAAGCTTTATGAGGTTGAACCTTTCGGTGCGGAAAATAAAGCACGCGCAGAGGATTGTAAAGAACACGCCCAGTCCGTTCAATACCGACGATTTAACGCCCGAAACGTGCGAAAGTCCGATATAGAAAAAGGTGTATTGCAGGGCTGTCTGAAACAGCGCTACAAGCATTACACGCCACATATTACGGGGTTTAGGCAGTAAAAACGCGCGCTTTTGTATCGAGCCGAAGGCTATTACAAGCACTCCCGCAAGAGTAAACCGCACGCCTGCAAACAGCATTAGCGAGGCGGGGCTTTCGGTGTCTATTTTAAAAAGTTTATAGCCCGTTTTAACGCAGGGGAAGGCGCTGCCCCACAGCACGCAGCAAAAAACCGCGCATAAAGCCACAACCCACGGCTTTGTAAAAAACCGTTCGGGCGTGAGCTTGCTTTTTTCGGGTTGGGTTCTTTCTATTTCTTCCATTACTGTATTATTATAATCGTTTACTTACGTTTTTGCAAATAAAAAAGCCGCGCGCGTTTTATCTAAACGCGCGCGGCTTTTTAAATTTCGTCCTTACTTAATTAAACTCTTGCCTGTCATTTCTTCG
>CAZRJY010000083.1:0-5579 GCA_964600525.1 uncultured Clostridia bacterium | reverse complement strand
TCTTGAAGATTAAAATCTATTTTATTATCAGATTTAAATTCAATTGCCGCGTCTGTATTACAAGGTAAAGCTGCATAGAACTTTTTATTCTCTGAAATCATTATTTTACTAATGTCTGATTTGGGTAAAATAAGCATAGAATAAGCACCTTCTTTTAAAATAAGTTTTAGCATATTGTTAGTGGTTAAAGTAAATGAACAAATCAGTATAGAAGTCCCTTTATTAAAATAAACTTTACAATCTATAATAAATTCATCCGTTTTATTTAAATCGCGGGTATATTCAAACAAATAATCGTTAGTTAAATCAATTTCATAGGTATCCAAGATATTTTTAAATTGTTGTGGTATATCAGCATTGTAACAATCCCAAATATTTTGATTGGATAAAAATTTGTGTTCTGTCATTGTTTTTCTCCTTAATAAAAAAATAATTCTTTTATAAATATGACATTAGATAAAACTCATTTTTACGCAGTATTGAAAAAATTTGTGATTTGATATGTAAAAATCCACAAATCTTTAATCAGTTTAACGACCTAGCATGAAACGCGCAAAATAAAATAATCGTTCTTGTTCCCGCCTGAAATCAAAGAGTCGGGAATTATTTTTTTGACGGTGGGGATTTTACTTACTATGTCGCCGATTCCCGCTCTAACGTTGTTTGTTTCCTCAAATGTCAATAATCTTACCGACCTGCGCCAACGCTTTGCAAACAGCATAAGGTTCTGGAACAGTGATACAGTTTCGTACGCTTACGAAAACTACGAGCTTTAGTTGGAAAATTGAAGAAAGAAAAAACCCCTTGGCGAACCGCCAAGGGGTTTTGATTGTTAGTTTTCAAAATATGTTATTTCGTAGGAAATAGTAGACACTTCCTTAACTTCGTTGTTAAAATCTATTTTGACTACTTTATCGCTTATAACTTTTACTTTTACATAATTGAGAGAATATTGTGTAAGTGTAATTTTTTCATATTCAGGCTCGCTGAAAAAGTTTCTTAAATAATTTATAGAACCTATTTTATTATCGGCGCTACTTTTAAAACTCTTGCGGTCGGAATTCATTTTCTCTCTTAACATAGAAGGTGAGAAGGCTTTTGACTCAACAGGCGCATTATCGTATTCAGATTTTTCTATCTCTATACGCTCACATTCCCAAATACATTCCGAGGTAAGCGTAGTAGTGCTTTTGTCAGTAGTATAAGTAATACTTTGAACCTCTTTCCAATCGTCGCCATTGTTCAAAGTATTGCAGCCTGTAACCGCAATGACGATAGGAAGCAGAAGGAAGATACAAATAGTAGCAAATAACTTTTTCATAACGATACCTCTTTGATACAGTATATACCATATTTAGGCACTCTGCAAGTAAAATGAGGAATCGCCATTTGAATTCGCAGCAATTATGCGTCACTTGGAAACGTTTGTTTAAAAAATGCAATTTGAGGTTATAAAAAATATGCAAATAAAGCCTACTATTTTTAAATGTGCGAAATTCGGATTAAATTTTTCTCTAAATTCCCTAAAAATATTGACAATTTATCTAAATATTATATAATAATAGATGAAAAGAAAGGCATACTAAGGATAATGCAATGGCAAAAGAAGATTCGGAAATTAGATCTTTAGGATTTGATATTTTTTTAAGTGTAGTATATTTTACTGCACTTTTTGTATCTTTTCTTTTGATAGTTTCTACTCTTCAAAATGACAATATTAAGAGTGCGTTAGTAAGTTGCTTGTTATTGGTATTACCTTGTGCGCTTGATAGCTTTAAGGATTTTATTGATTGTGTAAGAGGTAAGACAGCAAAAGATATAATTAAAATAATTATATGTGTCTTATTGGTTATATTGACGATTGCGCTGTTTGTAGTAATTACGTGTGATTTCGGAATATTATTTACTAAAATAGTTATTTTTTGTAGTGTATTAAGTTGTGGTAAATATTCTGCTGATTGCGTATTTTCTTTTATAGAGTTGATAAGAATTAAAACTAATAAGGAGGATTAAGATGGACGAATTATCAATTGCTTTAATCGTTGCTATAGGTGTAACTATTTTGGGGGCGATTGTAGGTGTTTTACAAAATGTTTTATTGCATAGAAAGAGTAAATTAAAAAACAAGAATTCAGCTGTTGTAATGGAAACAACAGACTTAGAATTGGCGGTAAATAATCGTGAGCTAGTTACTTTAAGTTTCATTGCAGGAGACATAACAAACATTATAATTTCAAGTAATAAAATTAAAGAAAGTAAAAGAAGAACACTGTGCTCGGAAAAATTACCTGAAACTAAACCTAGCAGGTATAAAATAAAGGCAGAATATAATAAATATAGTACAAATGATAGGAGAGTAGCTTAATGGAAAAAGATATTAAAGAGCAGCAGAGTGTTTTACAGCTCAAAAATCTATATTTTAGTAAAATTAGTTTTGTTAGAGATGCTACTCTGCCTCATAAATTTAGAACAAAATTTAGTACTCAATTTAAAGAAATTTCTACTTCTGAGATAGAGGTTAGATTGATTTGTAAAATAATGTCTGATACAGAGTTTACTTTAGACATTGAATTAGTTGGTTGCTTTGAAAATAGTGAAGCAGATCAAGAGAAGAAGGATGAAATAAATAAGGTTAATACAGTATTCATTATGTTTCCTTATCTTAGATCCGAAATTTCGTTGGTTACTGCGCAACCGGGGTTTCCTACAATTGATTTACCTGTTATAAATATTAACGCGTTATTGGAAGAACAAGGCGAGTTGGGTGGTAGTAGAGCCTAAAATAAAAAAATGAGGATTCTAAAGAGTGATATTTTTTATTCCATTATAATGGAATAAAGTCCAGTCGACTGGACAGTAACTGAAAAAATAAAAGCACTTCATAACGAAGTGCTTTTTTAATACAATAAAAAGGAATAACTTAATGAACAAAATCAAAATTTATCTTAACCACCATTGGCAGTCCTGCGGAACTGCACAAAAATTTCAACCTTTATTAATACTTTTCCCTACTGTTAAGTGAAGTGTAAATCACTTTATACTTTCCAACTACTTACTATTCACTACTAAAACGCAGACGGCTATTACAGCAATATTTACCTTCCTGACTTGCAATTAGACTCAACTGGCTACTTTTAATAAGTGGATTAAATACAGGTTTCGTCAAAAATATAAAATTATTTCCTAAATTAAGCCCAATAACTAAAAATGCACAATAAACAACATTTAAAAAATAACACAACCGCAATAAATAGCGGTTGTGCTATATGGCGCGGATGGAGGGATTTGAACCCTCGCTACGGTTTCCCGTACTACTCCCTTAGCAGGGGAGCCCCTTGAGCCACTTGGGTACGTCCGCTCAATGCTAAATAAATATATCACAAATTAAAGCGCTTGTCAAAACATATTTTAGCTCTTTTAAAAATAATAGCCGACAAAATTTTATGCGTCGGGCTTGATAAATAGAAGCGGGTGTGGTAAAATAAAAATGAGTTAATTTTACTGATTATTTTTGCGCGCGGAAAATTCGGCGGCGCGCTTTCAGGGAGGAAAAATGAAGATAGTATTTTTCGGGGATTCTATTACCGATTGCGACAGGGACAGGAACGACGAAAAGTCGCTTGGCAACGGCTACGTAAAAGTGCTTGCCGACAAGCTGCGCCCCATCTATCCCGACAGGGATATCGAGCTTATAAACAAGGGCATTTCGGGCAACGAGGTGTGCGACCTTTTGGCGCGCGTTCAGCGCGACGTTATCGACTTGAAGCCCGACGCCGTAGTTATAATGATTGGTATCAACAACACCATTCACCAGTTCAAGTACGGCAAGGAGCTCGATTTCAAGCAGTTCGAGCGCGATTTGACCGAGCTTATAACCGTTCTTAAAGACGCGGGAATAGTGGTCATTTTCTTAGAGCCGTTTTTACTGCCCGCGCCCGACAAGAGCCGTATGCGCCCCGTATTTAAAAAGGAGCTTGCAATCATTCACCGTGTGTGCGTTGAAAAGTGCGACGAGTTCGTTGCGTACGACGAAATGTTTAACGGACTGTGCGAAAGCCATCCTTATACCGACTATTCCGAGGACGGCGTTCACCCCACGTTCAGGGGCTCAAACCTTATTGCCAACACCTCGATAAAGGCGATACGCAAGCATTTAATGTAACAAAAACCCGTTCGTTAAGGCATATTAAGGGGGTAATTTAAGTGTTAACCGAAAACGGCACGGTAAAAACCAGCGTTAAGCAGGACGAAAAACTGTACAACGAGCTTAATAAAAATCTGCGCACCGTCGGCGTAATTTGCCTGGTTGCGGGCGCGGTAATTTTAGCGTGCGGCATATTGATAATGGGTATCGACATATACGAGGGGACGGAGGATTCGTCAACGTACATAGTTTTCGGCTTAGGCGCGATGTTTCTTGCCCTCGGGATTATCTACGTTCTTATGTGTAAAAATGCCGCCAAAGCGGCTTTGAAAATGACGCGCGTGGAGGACGTTGAGTTCTTCGGCGACTATTTTATCGTGCGTGAGTATACCGACGGCGAGCACACTGCGACCAACAAGGTATATTATAAGTGGATAGTAAGGTTCAGGGAAACGAAAAACTATCTGTTTATGTACAACACGCGCGTGACGGCGGTTGCGGTGGATAAGAACAGTATTCCGCCGAGCGAGCTGAACACAATCCGTACATTGCTGGGCAGAGCCCCGCAGTAATAAAAAAGCGCCGCGGCAAAAAGCCGCGGCGCTTTTTTATTACTTACATAACCGTTCAAGCGCGAGCTTGTAAATTTTAAAGCACTTTTCAATCTTTTCGAATGTTATGTATTCGTCGGGCTGGTGAATGGTGCATTCCTCGCCGTCCTCCTCGGGACCAAACGCGGCGCCGCACTTCAAAGCGCGCGCGTACGTGCCGCCGCCGATTGCCACGGGCTTTACGTTCGCGCCCGTAACCTCGTTGTAAACTTCCAAAAGAGTAGATATGAGTTCGCCGTCCTTATCGTTGTAAAGGGGCGCCTGTTCGTGCAGAACGACGTAGGGCACGCCGTACTTGTCTATAACTTCCAGAACGTCGGAAAGCTTATACGTTGCGGGATAGCGAATGTCGCAGGTAACATAAATCCTGCCGTCCTTCTGCTCGATAACGTCGGGCGAGAAGGTCAGCCTGCCCGTCTCGTCCTCAAAGTTTACAAGCCCGAATTTCTCTACGAAAAGCAGCCTCTTCATCTCCGAAAGACCGAGATAGTCGAGTACTTTTTCTATTGCGTTAATACCCTTTTCGGGAGTGGAGCCGTGAGCGCTCTTTCCGCGCGAAATGACGGTATCCGCGGCATATTCCAGCCCCAATTCTTCCAAAAGCGCCGATTTTTCGTCCGCTTTGACCGAGCAGTAGTCGCAAACCATATTAGCCGCGCCGCCGCCTTTAAGCTCTGAAAACTGCGCGTTGGAAGCGGAGAATGCGAATTGCAGATGTACAATTCCCTTTTCCGCATAAATTACGGGGAAGTCCGCGTCGGGGGAAATGCCGACCTCGGGCATTTTCGCCACCTTGTTGTAGTGGTCTATGCACGCCCAGCCCG
>CAZRJY010000082.1:0-5636 GCA_964600525.1 uncultured Clostridia bacterium | reverse complement strand
GCCTTTAACTTCTTTTATCCTCATAATTTCACATTAGCGACGTGCGTTCGTCAAGACCGCACATTATATTCATATTCTGAACCGCAGCGCCCGAAGCGCCCTTTCCGAGATTATCAAACACGCTTGCAAGCAAAATCTGCTCGCTATTGCCCGTAACGTAAACTTTAAGTTCGTTGGTATTTGCAAGCTCGTTAGCAGGCAAAAACGACGGAATTTCGTCTTCTTTAACAATTTCTATGAAATTCTGTCTGACATAGTACTCCGCAAAAGCCTCTCTTATGTCGTTTACGGTGCATTTTTTAGCTAACAACCGCGAGAAAAGCGGAACCGAAACACACATACCGCAATAGTAATCGCAGATATACGGATTAAAAATCGGCTTTTCGGAAAGTCCGCACTCTCTTACCATTTCGGGAATGTGCTTATGCGAAAGTGTCAGCGCGTACTCACGCGGCGACGATAACGCAATATCTCTGTCCTCGCTTTCGTACTGAGCAATCGCCTTTTTACCCGCACCGGAGTAGCCGGATACGGCGTGGGCTACGAACGGATAATCCGAAGTTACAATCCCTGCCTTCACAAGCGGCGCAACCAACGAAATAAATCCAGTTGCATAGCAGCCGGGGTTTGCCACCCTCTTTGCGTTTTTTATGCTCTCTCTGCGCTCAGCCGAAAGTTCGGGTAAACCGTAAACCCAGTCGGGATTCGTGCGGTGAGCCGTCGAAGCGTCGATTATTCGGGTATTCGGATTTGTCACAAGCTCCGCCGCCTCGATTGCCGCAGCGTCGGGCAGGCACAAAAAGCAGATATCCGCACTGTTCAAGCACTCACGGCGTGCATTTATATCTTTACGAAGCTCTTCGGGCAATGTAATCAGTTCGATATCGTCCCTTTTGCCGAGTCTGTCGTAAATTTGCAGCCCCGTAGTGCCCTCTTTGCCGTCAATAAAAACTTTAATCATTATTTAAGCTTTTTCTGGTCTAAAAGCGCCTTAACTTTAATGGGTAAGCCGAACAGATTTATAAAGCCCTGCGAATCCATCTGATTGTAGCAATCGTCCTCTCCGAAGGTTGCGATATCCTCGCTGTAAAGCGAGTGAGGCGACGTAATTCCCGCATTCATAACGTTGCCCTTATAAATCCTGAGCTTAACGTCACCGGTAACAGTTTCCTGAGTTTTTGCAACAAACGCGTCCAAAGCTTCACGCAAAGGCGTAAACCACTGACCGTCGTAAACCATTTCGCCGTACTTAATACCGATAATCTGCTTGTAATGCTGGGTAGCTTTATCAAGGCAGATAGATTCGAGCATTTCGTGCGCTGCGTATAAAATCGTGCCGCCGGGAGTTTCGTATACGCCTCTCGATTTCATGCCGACAAGTCTGTTTTCAACCATGTCTACAAGTCCGACGCCGTTTTCGCCGCCGATTTTGTTTAACGTTTCTATAAGTTCTACCGCGCCCATCTTTTTGCCGTCGATTGCAGTGGGCACACCCTTCTCGAAGTGAATTGTAAGATAGGTCGACTTATCGGGTGCCGCCCAGGGAGAAACTCCGAGCTCGCAAATCTTGTCGTAATCGGGTTCGTTTGCTGGGTTTTCCAAATCCAGTCCTTCGTGCGACAAGTGCCAAAGGTTTTTATCCTTGGAATAGTTTGTTTCCCTGTTTATTTTAAGGGGAATATTGTGAGCTTCGGCATAGTCGATTTCCTCGTCGCGGCTCTTGATATCCCACGTACGCCAAGGCGCAATAATTTTCATTTCGGGCGCAAATGCTTTGATAGACAACTCGAAACGAACCTGGTCGTTGCCCTTACCCGTGCAACCGTGGCAGATTGCGTCGGCGCCTTCCTTTTTAGCAATTTCGACTATTCTCTTTGCAATTATGGGACGCGCAAACGACGTGCCGAGAAGATACTTATTCTCGTAAACCGCTCCCGCCATCATCGTGGGATAAATGTAATCCTCGATAAATTCTTTTTTCAAATCCTCGATATAGAGTTTGGAAGCGCCGGTCTTTAACGCCTTTTCCTCCAAACCGTCAAGCTCGGTGGTCTGTCCCACGTCGCCGGAAACCGCAACAACCTCGCAGTTGTCGTAGTTCTCTTTAAGCCAGGGAATTATGATGGACGTGTCAAGTCCGCCCGAATAAGCAAGTACTACTTTTTTGATTTTCTTTTCCATTACCGTTACTCTTTTATGAAAATTTAGGCTACCGTTCGGCAACCTGATGTATTATACAATATTATGAATATATAAGTCAAGCAAATTGCAGCTGAAAATACAAAATCTCAAATTTTATAAATGAATAAAATTACACATATTTATGCAAATTTTCTATATTTATTCAAATTTAATGCAAAATATGAATAATTAAAAACTGACGCAATCAGTACAGCCGCGTTATGCGGGAATAAAGTTTAAGCTGCCGCATGCAGGTTTTGTAGTCGGGCAAAACGCTTTCAACCAGCAAATAAAAACTTTTCGAGTGGTTCATATAGACCGTGTGGCAGAGTTCGTGAACGGCAATATAGCGCCATAAACTTTGCGGCAGCATTAAAAGTTTGTAGTTAAATATTATGTTGCCGCCCCTGTCGCAGCAGCCCCACTTCGATTTGTAATCCTTAAACTCTACATTTGCGCACTGAAAATTATTTTCCGCACAAATCGTATCAAACAAATCCAAAAACCGTCCGCCGAGATTATCGATAAACAATTTCTTAATGTGTTTAACCGATTTAGCCCGCACTTCATCTTCTGAAAAAGCGTTGTTTTCGCCGAGTATCAGAGGAACTTCTTTACCCGCAACCATAACTTTTTTGTAGGAAATAATTTCGGAAAGAAACTCGCTGTTACTTTCGTTGCGGCGCAAATGCAATTCAATCCAACCGCTCTTTGAAAGCAAAAATTTTTCTATATCCTTTATCGGCATTCTGAGCGGCGCGTTGACCGTTATGGTGTTATCGTCCCTGACGCATACGCTGACCGAACGCCGCGCCGACCTTTTTAACGTATAATCGTAATTAATCATTAAATTTTACGTGCATCTGTACGCGTTTATCGTCGCCGACTCTACCCTCGACAACCCAGCTTCCGTCCCCGAGCACCGCTCTGTAAAAATCAATTTTTTCGCCCTCTTTACTCTGCTTGACGTAAGTGACGCGAACCTCGGAATAACACTTATCCTTCAATTCAGCAACTTTAAATGCGTCAAACAAAAAATCGGCGTATTTCGTATTGTTGACGTGGTTATAGTGGTCGTAGTCGGAATAAGCAACAACCTTGGAATAAACGTATTGTAAATTGCCTGCTTCGGGTATTTTTATATTTGTTACGTCAACCGAACGGAAATCGTTATACTGCAAATCATCGCTGAGAACCGCCGAACTGGGCAATAGTTTGAAGTCGGCAAGGTCGACAATGCACCAGCGCGAAGTTGCAACGCCCACCTTTTCACTGCCTACATATAACTCGAAATCCCTTAAAACTATCAGTTTTTTGGGCTTTATCGGCCATGTGCGAACGGTAATAACGTCGCCGAGCTTAACTGCGCGGTACATATCAATATACCAGTTTACCAATATAAAGCCCAAATTTTCAGGCTGCAAAACGGAATAACCGAACCCCAATTCATCTGCGGAAAGGCACGCCGATTCCTCCATAACGGATAACAGCGACGACAGTTTTAAGTTGTCCGAAAAGTCAACGTCCGTATATCTTATCTCGTAATCCTTACTATGACAGTACACTTTTGATACCTCGACAAAACTTTATTGTGATTATGATAGCACTTATGTTTGTTTTTGTCTAATAAATTAAATAAAATATGCCGATTATGTGTGACATAGTACCATTTATTTTGTGAAATTATTGACATTAATTGTATAATATGGTATAATATATACAATATATGGAGTAAAACTATGCAAGAAGATAAATTTGGCGATTCAGAGCGTAACGACCCCTACGAAATCAAAGATGACAACGACAGCGCGGATTTAACCGCTGCCGACGCTTCCGCTACCGAGGAAGTTCAGCCCGACGATGCGGCTGAAACATCGGAGCCTGCCGAAAGCGCAAAGAATAGCGAAACCGGCTCTATAAGTTCTGATTTGATACGCGGCCATATAAACACGATAATTCTGCGTGCTCTGTACGAACGCGACAAGTACGGCTATGAAATAATGGACGACATCGAGCAAAAGAGCCACGGTCAGTATTCTCTTAAACAGCCCACTCTTTACAGCGCGTTAAAGAGGCTTGAAAATCAGGGTTACCTGAAAGCTTACTGGAAAACGGACGAAGTCTCCAACGGCGGCAGAAGGAAATATTTTACGCTTACGGAAAACGGCAAAGAAATAACCGAAAAAAATCTTGCCGAATGGGAATATTCGAGAACCATAATCGACAGTCTTATTTCGGACAGGTCGTTTGATTTTTCACAGCCTGCTCCCACTCCTGTCGATTTTACAATTCTGCGCAATTCGGTTTCGCGCGTTCCCGTAATTAAAAACGACGAGGAAGAAAAGCCCGAGAATGCAAGCGAGGAATACCGCAGGGCTATCGAGGACACGACACCCAAGCCCGAGGTTCAGCCTGCCGAGCAGCCCGTCGTAGTTGAAGAACCCGTCGTTAAACAGCCCGAGCAAGTTGTTACTGAAATTCAGCCTGTTGTCGAACAGCAGCCCGAAGCGGTGCAAACGGTTGTTGTTAACCCTAACGAAGCGGCTCAGGCGGAGGCGCGCAGAGTTGCGCATGAAAACTATCTGCGTTTGATTTCAGAGCCTGTAAAAGAGCCCGAGCCTCAGGTTGAAAACATTGTACCCAACTCTGAAAACGTGGACACCGACAAGCTGATTTACAACAACCGCCCCGAGACTGAGCGCGATTATAAAAATCTGATTGACGGCATTTTCAGAAGGGCGGTTTCGAACGGTTCGGTTCAGACCACTTATTACGTACCTCCCCAGCCCAAGCCTGCGGAGCCAGAACCTAAGCGCGTGCGGCTTGTAGACCGCGGCAGAGCCGACGGCGTTGCCGTTGCAACGTCGAGCAACTTCGATATAAATTCAACCTACGCAACAAGAACTACTTATAACAAGGGATTAACGCTGTTAAAGTGCTCCTCTATCGTTCTTGCGGTTACGGTTTTGGAATTTATACTATGCTTTATCTTTTTAAATCAATTGAAAACAACCTGGGTTTATCCCGTTGCGATACTTCTTTTAGGGCTTGCACAGTTTACCGTGTTCGGCATAATGACCTTGCAGGGTTACGGCAAAAACTGCGTGCGCCCCACGACAAACAGTTACATAAGTTCGTGCATAATATTGACGATAATAGCAATTCTGATTATTTCGGCGCTTTCGTTCCTTCTGAACGTCAATCCCACTTCGGTAAGCGATATAATGAAAATGATTGTTATCCCCTCGATAACCGCACTGAACATTACGTTATTTGCAGTTTGCTTTAAATTGTTTATTAAATAATAAAAAAGGGTTCCGCATTCAAGCGGAACCCTTTTTTTATTATCTTTATTAATTACTTTGCGTATTCGATAGCGCGGGATTCGCGGATAACGTTTACTTTAATCTGACCGGGATATTCAAGCTCGGCTTCGATTTTCTTTGCGATATCCT
>CAZRJY010000081.1:0-5644 GCA_964600525.1 uncultured Clostridia bacterium | reverse complement strand
TGCCGCCGCTTCTGCCTTGCCCTTGAAGTCGGTGTCGTAGTTGCCCGTCGCGCCCGCAACCTCGATGATTTTCATATCCGCAAGCATG
Source organism: uncultured Clostridia bacterium (assembly GCA_964600525.1). Classification (GTDB taxonomy): domain Bacteria; phylum Bacillota; class Clostridia; order Christensenellales; family Borkfalkiaceae; genus Coproplasma. The sequence goes on along the minus strand of CAZRJY010000081.1, from coordinate 5,556 downwards.
CCTATGCCCTTTACAAGGTCGACCGCCGAAATAATGCCGCCTTTAAGCTTGTGCGCGTTCTCGAAAGGACTAAGCGCGGGCTTAGTGCCCTCGCCCCACAGCCAGATAGAGTTCGCGGGCTTTTTTCCCTCGGCGACGCGCTTTTTGTTGACGGGGTGCTCTTTTAAAAGCTCGGCGCTCTTTTTCATCATATCGAGGTAAACGCCGCCCAGTCCGCCCTTGGGCAAATGCCCGGTAATCTTGCGGTCGGAAATGTCGTGAGGGGGAGTTAAATCGTGCCCCGTAACGCCCTCTTTGACCACAAGGCAGTGGCGGTAGGATATTCCGGGGTACAGCGTGAACTTGTCGCTGTCAAGGTGGGTTTTAAGAAAATTTATAAGCTCAGCGGCTTCCTCGGTGGAAATTTCGCCAGCCGAATAATCAACCATCGTGCGGTCCTCGTAGTTTTCCTCGTCGGAAAGGGTAACAAGGTTGCAACGCAAAGTCACGTCGGTATCTTTCAGCGCGATGCCCATCGACACGGCCTCCAAGGGCGAGCGCCCCGTGTAGAAGTCTTTGGGGTTAAAGCCCAGAACGGACATATTGGCAACGTCGCTTCCGGGTTTCATTCCGTCGGGAACGGTCTTGCAAAGCCCCGCTTCCGAAAGCGGAGCAAGCTTATTCAACGTCTTGGTGTTTGCGGCTTCGAGGCAGGTTTTACCGCCGAGAGCGGGCAATTTCCAGTCCGCCATGCCGTCGCCTAATACTACTATGTATTTCATATTTATCTCCTAATTCAAGTCCCAGTCTACGGGAGCTTTTCCGTGTGTCGTAAGGTAATCGTTAGTTTTCGAAAAGAATTTGCACCCGAAAAATCCGTTGTATGCGGAAAGGGGCGAGGGGTGGGCGCACTGCAAAATAAGGTGCTTTTGCGTATTTATAAGCGGCGCTTTACCGCGCGCGTTGCCTCCCCACAGAATAAACACCACGTTTTCGCAGGTGTCGGAAATGAGCTTAATTACGCTGTCGGTAAACCACGCCCAGCCGCACTTGGAGTGACTGTTCGCCAGATGCTCGCGTACGGTCAAAGTGGTGTTCAAAAGCAAAACGCCCTGCTGCGCCCACTTGGTCAAATCGCCGCAGTTGGGCTCTTTAATGCCCAAATCGCTCTCTATTTCCTTGTAAATGTTTTGCAGGGAAGGGGGCAGAGCTACGCCTCTTTTAACCGAAAAGCACAGCCCGTGCGCCTGATTGGGCTCGTGATAGGGGTCCTGCCCCAAAATCACAGCCTTTAAATTGTTTACGGGAGTAAAGCGGAAACAGTTGTACAAATCGTACATATCGGGGTAAATCACGTGCGTGGAATACTCCGACTTTAAAAACTCGCGTATCTTTTTGTACCGCTCGTCCGCAAAGAGGGGAGCAAGCAATTCGTCCCAGCCGCCGCCTAAACTAATCATATAATTTTCCTCAGTATTTCAAGATACGCCGCAATTTCGCGCTTCGCGTCTTCCAAATCGTGTTCTAGAAAGTTACCGCATTCCTCGCGCTTACTGCCCGGAATTTCGTCAAGTCCGAGCGCCTTGTCGCAACTTTCAAGCAAAAGCTCAATAACTTCGCCGCGCGTAAGGTTTACGGTCAGAAGGTAGAAGCCCGTGCGGCAACCCATCGGACCGAAATAGATTACGTCGTCTTTTCTTTCGGAATTTCTTAAAACGGTAGCCAAAAGGTGCTCGACGGTGTGCAGAGCCTTGGGCGAAACGTAATCGCCCGCGTTGGGCTTTTTAAACCGCAAATCCCAGGTCGTAACGCCGTGCATTTCCATGCTTTTATGTAACCCGACAGAAAGCGTATCGTGATTTTTCGAAAAGGAAGGTATTCTATCCATTGTCGACCGCCTTAAAAATCGCCGCTATGTTGTCGCCTAAGTTTTTGGCGCACAGTGCAAGGTTTAAAACAAACTGCCGCGTGGTACTGCCCGAGCCCGCAACGTCCGAAATGGCTTTGAACGAGTAGCAGGGCACGCCCGCGTGCTTGCAAACGTGAGCAATCGCGCCGCACTCCATATCGCGGATATCGGCGTTTAAAACCTCGGTCAAAAGGTGATAGTCGCGCTTGGAATCGTTAAATCTGTCGCCCGTCGCCAGCCGCTTTTCGGGGTAGACGGGGCAGACGGCAAGCTTTATATACGGCTCTTTGTATTCGTTCAGCGTGCCGATAGGCGTTCTGTTTATATGCACAAGGTCGAAATCGTATTGAACGGCCTCTGAAATCGAGTAAATTTTCCCGACTTCCGTGCCGCCGTTAAGTCCGCCTGCAACGCCTACGTTTACTATTTTGTCGGCGCCGAGGCAGTCGATAGCGTACTGAGTGCCAGCCGCCGCGTTGACCTTACCCACGCCGCAGACAACAACGCCGACGTCGCGGCCGTCGATTTTACCGGTGATAACACGGCGTTCGTGTACCGGGCGTTCGTTCTTTTCGCTCATAATATACAAAACGGGCTCGGCCTCGCTTTCCATTGCAATAACAAATACTGTCATAGTTTAATTATAGCATTTTTAAAGGCGAATGGCAATTAAATTACGGCATTATCCGACAGCCGCGCTCATACATTATTACAGTATGAAAAAACGGCGCAAACATAAAAGACTGAAAATAATTCTTGCGATAAGTTCACTGCTGTTTATTGCGCTCTTAATGTTTTTTCAGCGCAATATCACAAAAATTCTTATAAGCATAAGCGAGGCGACAATCCGCTCTATAACCACCGTAGCGGTAAACGACGCCATATATTATACGCTGAACGACAGTTTAAGGTATGAGGATTTAATCCACATAACTTACGACGAGGCGGGCAACGTTTCCACGATTACTACCGACAGTTTAAAGATAAACAAAATAGCGAGGGATACGGCGTATCTCTCGCAGGAAAACTTAACGCGAATGAGCGAAGCTGGCATTCAGGTGCCGATAGGCGCGCTGACAGGCATAGAAACGCTTGCCGGCTTCGGGCACAAGATAAATATAAAAATTATCCCCATATCCAACGTTGAGTGCCGCTTTGTTTCAAAGTTCACGGACGCGGGGATAAATCAGACCAAGCACTCGCTGTATCTGGAAATAGTTTCGTCCATTTCGATAATCCTGCCCGATAAAACGTCGGACTTGGCCTCGACGATAGAGGTGCTCATATGCGAAAGCGTGATAGCGGGCAAAATTCCCGACACGTATCTGCAAGCCTCGCTGGCAGGGGAAGGAGGGGCGTTAGTTCCCAAGAAATAAAAAAAGCCGCGCGCAACAATTTTGTTGCGCGCGGCGGTTTATTATCTTAACTCAACGTTAAGGTTGTGTTTTAAGTTGCCTAAAATCTTTTTGACGAAACCGTCGATTTTTTCGGGAGTAAACGCTTCGTCCTTGGGGGTAAAGGTGACGGTGAACGCCATACTCTTTTTGCCCTCGCCGACCTGTTTGCCCGCGTAAATATCGAAAAGCCTGACCTGCGTTACGAACTTGCAAGCCGAATAAATGCAGTTTTCAATCTGCGCGCAGGTAACTGCGGCGTCGGCAACCAGCGCCAAATCGCGCGTCGACTCGGGGTGTTTGGAAAGGGGTACGTACTTAAACGGCTTCGAAGCTTCTTTAAGCGCCGAATAGTCAAGCTCGGCGATAAACGCCTTTTTCTCCATAGCAAGCTCCTCGCAGATTTTGGGGTCCAGCCTTCCTACGTATCCCAGAACTTTACCCTCGCAGCTCACTTCCGCGCAAATTCCGGGGTGGAGGAAGGGGCGCTGAGCGGGCGCGTAGTCAAACTTAACGTTAAGGCTTTCCGCAACGTCCTCCAAAATGCCCTTGATATCGAAGAAAGTGCCGTTGCCGAACGTGCCTATGCACAGCGTTTCGCGCTCTTCGGGCAAGTCGGTTAAAGGCAAGGAAAGCGGAATAAATTTCTTTGCAATCTCGAAAAGTCTGCCTTCGGTATTGCCGCGGCGCAGATTGCGCACGATGGTTTCAACCATCGACGGCGCAAGCGTCGTGCGCATAACCGACAAGTCCTCGCCGATGGGATTTTTAATCTTTATGAATTTACGCTCGGGCGCGTCCTCGGGGAAGTGCAGCATATCCAAATCTTTTTCCGAATAGAAAGAGTAGGTGGAAATCTCGTACAGTCCCGCCGCCACAAGATTGTCTTTTAATCTGTTTTCGAATTTCTGTTCCTCGTTATAACCGCCGTTTGTTATTAACGCCGACGGCATAAACGTGCCCGTCACGTGCTCGTAGCCGTACTCGCGGATAAGCTCTTCGGCAATGTCCGCATACCCGTCTATATCCTCGCGGTAGGGGGGTACTTTTAACGCAAGCGTATCGCCGTCCTGCTTTACGCCGAAGTTCAAAGCTTTGAGAATTTTAACCGCCTTAGCCGCGGGAATTTCTATGCCCAAAAGCGCGTTGATTTTAGAAAGGCTGACGCTCATTTCTTTCGAACCGTCGTGCGAATACTCGGTCTTTACGTCAACGTGAACGTTGGTAACCGTGCCGCAGCCGAGCTCTTCTATAAGGTGTAAAGCCCTCGCCATTGCCTTTTCGGTGGTGTATTCGTTTATGCCCTTTTCGAACAGTGCCGAGCTGTCGGAGTGCTGTCCGAGCGCACGCGAAGTCTTTCTTATACTGTCGCGCGCAAACTTGGCGCTTTCGAACAAAAGCTCGCGCGTGTCGTCCGTGATTTCAGAATTTTCGCCGCCCATAATGCCCGCCAAAGCGCACGGCTTGTTGCCGTCGCAGATTACGAGGTTGTCGGGATTGAGCTTGAAAGTCTTGCCATCGAGCGTAACTATTTCCTCGCCCTCTTTGGCTCTGCGTACAACGATTTCCCTGCCTTCGAGCTTAGCGCAGTCGAAAGCGTGCATGGGCTGACCCATTTCCAGAAGTATAAAATTGGTTATGTCGACAAGATTGTTTATAGAGCGCAAGCCGCACAGCGCAAGCCTCTTTCTAAGCCACAAAGGGGAGGGTGCGGGGTGCACGTCTTTGACGTAGTGAGCAATGTATCTGGGGCATATGTCGGGGGCAATTACGTTTACGGTAACTTTTTCGCCCTTTTCTTTCGCCTTGTAGGAACAGTCGGGCTCTTTGAATTTCTTGCCCAGAACGGCGGCAACTTCGCGCGCCATTCCGACAACGCTTTGGCAATCGGGGCGGTTAGCCGTAACGCCTATATCGAAAATATAGTCGTCAAGCCCGAGCAGTGGTTTAACGTCCGCGCCGTTTATAAAATCGCGGGGCAGAAGCAGAAGACCGCAGTAATCGCCGCCGTCGAACATGTCGCCGTTGACGCCGATTTCCACGCCCGAACAGAGCATACCCTCGGACTCTATTCCGCGCAGCTTGCCCTTCTTTATTGTCATCACGCCCTCAATCGTAACGTGGTCTTTTGCGGTTGCGTAGACGGTCGCGCCGACTAAAGCAACGGGAGCTTTAATGCCTTTGGCAACGTTGTCCGCGCCGCAGCAAATCTGCTTTATTCCGTGTTCGCCGCAGTCGACCTTGCAAACGTGCAGGTGGGTGCCGTTGACGGGC
>CAZRJY010000080.1:0-5713 GCA_964600525.1 uncultured Clostridia bacterium | reverse complement strand
ATCGACTTCGGGATTGGAACAGATTACCGCCATATTGTCGGCAATTTTGCTTTCCTCCACTCCGAGGGAAAGCGCGCGCTCCTTTCTCAGTTCGAGCACGTTCTCGACGACTATATCGATTTTATGAGCGAGCTTGTAGTCCTCTCTGTGCTCGGTAAGTATCTTATACGTACCGCCGCCAACTACGCCAAGCCCTAAAATGGCAACGCCGACTTTCTTCATTATTTCGCCTCCGAATTTAAGTAATACAAATAGCGCAAACCTTCCAACGTCAACAGCTTGTCAACCTTGTCTATGCACGAAATTTCCTTTGCAATCACTTCGGAAAATCCGCCCGTCGCGACGGTGGTTACGCTGTCGCACTTCATTTCTTTCTTGATTTTTCTGACTATATACTCAACAAGCCCCGCAAAGCCGTACACAATGCCCGACTGCATATTCGTAACCGTGTTAGTGCCGATTACGTGCTCGGGACGCTCTATTTCCACGCGCGGAAGCTTTGCCGTGCCGTTTACAAGGCTGTCCAGAGAGCCTTTAATTCCCGGCGCGATTACGCCGCCGATAAATTCGCCCTTAGCGTTTATCGCATTGAAAGTCGTAGCAGTGCCGAAATCGATTACTATAAGCGGCGCGCCGTACTTTTTTACCGCGGCAACGTTGTTGACTACTCTGTCCGCGCCCACTTCCTTTGCGTTGTCTACGCGCAAATTCATGCCCGTCTTTAATCCCGCGCCAAGCAGCAGCGGCTTGATTTTAAGATAGGTGCGCAGCATTCGCTCTAAGGTATAGTCGAGCTGGGGTACGACCGAAGAAATTATGCCGCCGACAATTTCCGCTACGGTAATTCCGTTTGTAGACAGTATGCTTAAAAGCTGACCGCCGTACTCGTCGGACGTCTTCTTATGCTCGGTCGCCACGCGGAAGGAAAGCTTTAACTCCTCGCCGTCGTACAGCGCGTATTTTATATTTGTGTTTCCTACGTCAAGACAGATTATCATTGAGCAGTCTTTTTCCTTAACGAAATTCTTTTTTCCACAACGTTATTTACCGTATACATTGCGGGAGCGAGCACAAGATTTATTGCGAACTCGACAAAGAAGTTAACGCCTATTAAAAGCACGAAAACTATATACGCCGCCGAAAAACCGCCCAAATCTATACCTACCGCGGCAAAGAAGTCCAGAATAGGCTTCATTATTACGAAAGCGCCTATTGCAAACACGCCCGTATTGCATACGGGGGCAAGAGCCGCCGCAACGAATATCGCTGCGTACTTGTTTTTCTTTGCAATCAGCTTATATAAAAGCGCGGGCACTACGCCTGCCGCCACGCCCTTTAATATGCACAGAAGAACCGTGAAAAACGGCTGTACGTTCAAAAGATACAGCGTAAACGGGTCTAAACCTATAAGCGCGTCTATTATTACTACCAGTCCGAAGACCGCGCCCAAAATCGCGCCCGCGGTTATACCCAAAAGGATACTGCCCAGCACTATCGGCACAAGCACAAGACAAAAGGTTGTCGCTCCGATTTTCATAAATCCGCTCAGCATCTGAAACGCGATGACGAGCGCCGTAAGCACGCCCAAATAAGCGACGTACTTTGCCGTGAAGAAATTACTCTTCTTTTCCATTGTACACCTCCGTCGGATTTCCACCCTTGGAATATCCGCAGCAAAAAAAATTTATTATACTTTATGTATGGTCGGGCTTGCGCGGCAATACCCGCCGAAAGTACCGTAATTTAATAAAAAATCACCTAAATTTACTAAATTATATCATTACCCCCGCAATTTAGCAAGTAAATTGGGCTGTAACATTTTTTAATGCTTTTAAATATTATTTAGTATAAAGCATAACGGAAGTTTATGACCTGCAAGGTTCAAAAAAACTTTTACATAACGCCTTGCAGAGTAATTTACAGGAGGATAACCATGAACCTTTTTTCGTGCTTCGGCGGCTGCAACAGCTGTCTGTGGATACTCATATTGTTACTTATTGCGTCCGGTTGCAGCGGCAACGGACTTGAAGGCGTTCTTGCAGGTAGCTGCACGCCCATTCTCATTGCTTTACTTTACAGCATGTGGAAAAACGGCACGCTGAACAACTTGTTCTGCGGCGGTAACGGCGGCAACTGCGGCTGCGGGTGCAACTAAAACGTTAAACTTAAAGGGGAGCACTTTGTGCTCCCCTTTATTTTATGCTCAGATACTTGTAAACCGCCGCGACCGTCTTTGCGTCGCAGATTTCGTTTCTTTCTATCATTTGCACCACTTTTTCAAGCGGTACGAATTCGCAGGTTAAAAACTCGCCCTCGTCCGTGCGCTGACCAACGTATTTCGCGTTCTTTGCAAGATATATGTGTATTACCTCGTCGGTATAACCCGGCGACGGATATATTTCAAGCAGTTTTTCAACTTCGGCGCGGTAGCCCGTTTCTTCCTCGCACTCGCGCGCGGCGCCTATATCAGGCTCCTCGCCTTCCTCTAACTTGCCTGCTGGTATTTCGTATATGTCCTTGCCGTACAGATATCTGTGCTGTTTTACAAGCGCGACTTCCCCCTCTTTTACTAGCAGAACAGCCGCTCCGCCGCAGTGGCGCACGCACTCGCGTACCGACTTTTTACCGTCGGGCAGTTCAACCTCGTCCACGGTGAGTTTTAAAATTTTTCCGTCGTACTCCGTGCGCGACGACAATTTTTTTTCGGTTAAATTCATAGCTTTGACAAATAATCGCCGACAGCCTCGAAAAGCACCGACAAAGCGTCGCTTACGAACTCCGTCTGCATTACCAAATAATTATATCCGCACGTCAGCGATTTTATGAGTTTTTTATCGCCGTCGCGTACCGCCGCGTCAAGACTTGTAAGCATGGTCCGCGCGGCTTCCTTGTCCTCGTCGGAAAGAGCCGACGTTTCAAGGCTTTCCTTCTCGCTTTCAATCAGCATGCAAACCGTATTAATCTGCGCCGCCATATTCGGGTCCGAAATGCTCGGCATTACGGGCTCGTAGGCAATCTGCGGCGCGGGCTCGGGCTGAGGCAACGCCTGCTGCGGTTCTTCCAGCTCGTCGCGGAAAATATCGCAGATTATCATTTGCAGACTGCCTATCACCTCGTCGCAGAACAGGTGATAGCTTGCGTAATAACTGCCGTCCTTGGGATAATACTTCTGCAAAAACGCGTTAAAGTTTATGTCGTTACGGTCGAACTCGACCAAAAGACAGAATATAAACGCCAGTCTGTCGCCTATCGTATCGGGCAAAACTACCTTGCTGTTGCCGTACATTCCGTCCGCTTCTACAAAGCATTTCTGCTTGGCGGCGATATAGTCGAAATTAGCGGCGACGGTATTGAACAGCTCGTAAAGCTCCGCGCTGTTCACAATCGACTTCAACAAATCCTTTATTTTGGTGGTCGCCATAATAAATTTGCAGTTTTTGACTTCTTCGCACTTGTTTAAAAAATCGGTAAGCTGAGTTTTCGTAGTTTCCACTTTTTCCACCGTTAGCTTTTGTTTTGTTCATTATATCACAAATAAAAACAAAATAAAATATTTTTCGCCCAAATATCTTGATTTTAAAGCAAATATTAGTTATAATAGTTGAGCATTTTCATATAATCGGGGAAAAAACGGCGCACTATGATTAAGACTTCGGAAACGTCTACCAACAAGTTAATAATTTTATTCGTTTTCGATAAGATGGAAAGCGCGCTGTCCGAGAGAACGATTGTCGATATGTGCTCCACCTCCAACGACTGGATGGGCTATATGGACTGCGTAAACGTTATCCACAAGCTGATTGACGACAACTTTATTTACGTCGTAAACGAGGACGACGACACGCTTTACTCCATTACTCCCGACGGCAGGGAAACGCTTGCAAACTTTTACATAAATATTCCGAAGAGCGTGCGCGAGGAAATTTCGCGCTTTGTAAAAAAGAACAGCGCAAAATACAAGAACAGGCAGGAATGCCGCGCCGACTACTATCAGAACAAGGACGGCACCTACACCGTTTACGTTAAAATTCTTGCGCCCGTTCAGCCTATGTTAGAGCTTAAATTTGTCGTTCCCGACAGAAAGACCGCTAACAAGATTTATAAGAAGTGGGAAGAAAAAGCCGCCGACGTTTACTCGGTAATTTACGAAAATCTTTGCGATTAGCGGCAGGGCGTCCCTGCATCCGGAGGAAAATTATGTTCAGATATAAGACTAGCGGGACTTGCTCGCAGATAATAGAATTCGAGGTTGACGAAGAGGGTAAGATGCACTCCCTTTCGTTCATCGGCGGTTGCAGAGGTAATCTGCAAGGGGTTGCCAAACTCTGCGAGGGCAGAGATATCGACGAGGTTGCCGCCATTTTAAAGGGCACGATTTGCCGCAACGGCACCTCCTGTCCCGACCAGCTTTCAAAGGCGATTGAAGCTTACAAACAAAGTAAATGAGGCGTGTCGCCTCTGCCAAGTCCTTTAATTGCTTACGCGTTAAACAGACTGACATCAGCAAAACGAAAGCTCCGCGCACCAAAGTGCGCGGAGCTTTTTTTATATTTCAAAGTCTTCGTTTTTAAAGCCAGCATAATATCTGCCGCGGATTGCGGTGAATTTTATTACGCAGTAATCGGGGTCGGTCACTCCATTTTTGTAGTACATTGTGTCGCCCGTGCGCCATATGCGCTTTTTGCTCTCTTCGTCGGTTAAAATTTCCGCCGTTCCAGTAAGACAAACTCCGCGGAAAAAGCGCGTATCCACAAAATACAAGCCCGCGTTGGGGTTAGCGATAAGGCTTGCAACCTTATTAGACGAAGTATTAGTCGATAAATAAAAGGTTGTTATCCCCTCTCTTTCGCGCGGTCTTAACATTGCGCGCGTTTGGGGAAAACCGCTTGCGTCTATGTAGGAAAGGTAACATACCTTTGCCTTGTCTGCCATAAGTCCTACTGTTTTAACAGCGTCTTTCATTTGTAAAGTTTCCTTTTTATTTTGTCAAGCAGTCGTAAAACATGCTCATATCCTTGTTTACAAGGTCGTAGTAAAAGCACCTGCCGTCGTAGCCGAACTCCGATGTGTACCTTATGATATTGAAACCGCTCCACTCCGGCTGAGCGTTGACAAGCAGTTTTTCGTACGGCATTCCGTCCGACGACAGTTTTTTGTCGAATACGAATTCCGCCCACACTCCGCTTTTGATTGCCTGCCTTGTTTCGTTGTCGAGGCTGACGCCGTACGCAGGCATTCTGTGCGCGCCGAAAATCATATTGTTCCACGCGGCGCAGATTTCGTTAAACTTCTGCTCGCCCACAACGTATGCGGTCGTTTCTCCGTCAATCATAACGCTCACGCTCTGCGCGTAGTCGGTCATTTTGTCAAGCTCGATTTCCATAATCATACCGCTATTTTGAGGAATTTTTAGAAAGATATTCGTCGATTGCCTTTGCCGCAGTTTTGCCCGCGCCCATTGCAAGTATTACGGTTGCCGCGCCCGTTACCGCGTCGCCGCCCGCATATACGCCCTCTTTCGAGGTCTTGCCCGTCTCTTCCTCGACGATAATTCCGCCGTGACGGTTGACTTCCAGCCCCGCAGTCGTGTTCTTGATAAGCGGATTGGGGCTCGTGCCTATCGACATTATAACGCAGTCGACGTCGATTACGTACTCGCTGCCCGCAACTTCCACGGGACGGCGCCTGCCCTTTTCGTCGGGCTCGCCCAGCT
>CAZRJY010000079.1:0-5720 GCA_964600525.1 uncultured Clostridia bacterium | reverse complement strand
GTTCAGGTTGGTGAGGATTGCCGCCAAATCGCCGCTGCGCTCGATTGCGGGCGCGCTGGTCATTTTGAGCTGACCGCCCATTTCGTTTGCGATAATGTGCGCAAGCGTGGTTTTACCCAAACCGGGAGCGCCGTATAAAAGCACGTGCTCCAAAGGCTCGCCCCTCTTTTTAGCGGCGTTCATGTATACGGTTAAATTTTCCTTTACCTTGGACTGACCGACGTACGCGTCGAGCGTTTTGGGGCGAAGCGCGTTTTCCTCCGCGTCGTACTCGCCCTTTGTGCTCTGCACAAGTCTGTTTTCATCCTCGCCGTAATAATCTTCGTCAAACATATCTTACATACCCTTTAATGAGAGCATTATTATCTCTTCTACCGTCTTTGCGCCGCCCGCCTTCGCCTTTGATACGGCGCGCTCGCTCTCCGCACGCGTAAAGCCGAGCGATATGAGCGCAACAACCGCGTCCTCGTCGCCGCTTTCTATATGAACGATGGGCGAAGCGTCCGCCGCCGCACCGCCGACGGGTGCTATCACTCTGTCGCGCAGTTCGACGATAATTTTTTCGGCAGTCTTCTTGCCCATGCCCTTTACTCGGGAAAGCGCCTTTACGTCGCCCGTGGCAACCGCAAGAGCAACGTCGTTTACGCTCATCTGCGATAAAACGGATATACCCACCTTAGGACCTACGCCCGAAACGGAAATGAGCTTTAAGAACATCTCCTTTTCCTGCATTGACGAAAAGCCGTAGAGCTGAACCCCGTTCGCCTCGGAAACCTGCAGATAAGTGTATACCTCGCACTCGCCGCCCTCGACCATTTTCGAGAACGCCGCGCCCGAACAGTACACCTCGTAGCCCACTCCGCCGACGACTATTATCGCGCTGTCGGCGCCTATATTTAATACCTTGCCTTTTAAATATCCTATCATTTTTAAAATCCTTATTTAATTCCGTACAACTGCCCGAACCGCGAAGTGTGCGCGTGGCACAAAGCTACCGCCAAGGCGTCGGCGGCGTCGTCGGGGCGCGGTATTTGTTTTAACCGCAGTATCGACTGCACGACGTGCATCATCTGTATCTTGTCAGCCTTGCCGTAGCCCGTCAGCGCCTGCTTGATTTGGTTGGGCGTGTACTCGAAAAGCTTGCCGCAGTACTTTACCGCCGACAAAAGTATTACTCCCCTTGCGTGCGCAACCTGTATGCCCGTGGTCACGTTCTTTGAAAAGAACAGCTCCTCGACCGAGATTTCCTCGGGCTTGTATTTTTCGTAGAGTTTGTTAAGCCCCTGTTCGAGCATTGCAAGCCTTACCGGGAAGCTTTCGTCCTTGGGCGTGGTTATTACGCCGTAGTCGACGGGCACGCAGTCGCCGTTGGGTTTTTTGTCTATTACGCCGTAGCCCATTGTGCCGAACCCCGGGTCGATACCTAAAATAATCACTTTGAACCTTTTTCCGCTTTTTGCTTGATTAACTTTTACAATTATACTATAATTAGGTTAAATAAGTCAATTAAAGGATAAAGCATTTATGAAACTTTGGGAAGGTCGCTTTGACGCGCCTACTGCTAAAAACGCTGATTTGTTCGGCGATTCTCTGCCTTTCGATAAACAGCTTTGGGCTGTGGATATTACCGCCTCGCTCGCGCACGCCGCTATGCTTGGTAGCTGCGGAATTATACCCCTTGACGACGCGCAGAAAATCTGTGCGGGCTTGGAGGCTATCGCCGCCGATATCGAGGCGGGCAAAATAGAAATTGCGGGTGCGGAGGACATTCATTCGTTCGTTGAAAACGAGCTCGTTTCACGCATAGGCGACGCGGGCAAGAAACTGCACACCGCGCGCAGCCGCAACGACCAGGTTGCAACCGACTTCCGCCTCTATGCGCGCGGCTCTTTCGACAACCTGACCGAAAGCCTTGTCAACCTTGTAAACTCTTTGATTACCAAGGCAGGCGAGGGCGTTAAATACATAATGCCCGCGTACACCCACCTCCGCAAGGCTCAGCCCATTTGCGCGGGGCACTTCTTCAACGCGTACGCCGAAATGTTTATGCGCGACTTGGACCGCGTGTGCGCAAGCCGCGAGCGCGCCAACGTTATGCCGCTCGGCAGCGGCGCCTTGGCCGGCACGTCTTACCCCATCGACCGCAATATCACCTGCGAAATGCTGGAATTCGACCGCCCGTGCGAAAACTCGCTGGACGGCGTTTCCGACCGCGACTTCGTTGCCGAATATCTCTTCGACGCGTCGCTTGTAATGGCGCACCTCTCGCGCCTTTGCGAGGACATAATTTTATACTCGACCGAGGAGTTCGGTTACTTCGAGATTTCCGACGCATACTCGACGGGCTCGTCCATTATGCCGCAAAAGAAAAACCCCGACGTTGCCGAGCTTATGCGCGGCAAGACGGGCAGAGTTTACGGTCACCTCACGGCATTGCTCACCACTATCAAGGGCATTCCCCTTGCTTACGACAAGGACTTGCAGGAGGACAAAGAGGGCTTTTTCGACGCGGAAAAGCAGGTTATCAACTGCGTGGACATTATGGCGGAAATGCTGGGCGCGATTTCGTTTAAAGTCAAGCGTATGCAGGAAGCCGCCGAGGGCGAGTTCTGCTGCGCCACCGACGTTGCCGACTACCTTGCAAAGCGCGGCGTTCCCTTCCGCACCGCTCACTCGATTGTAGGCAAGATTGTGCGAAGCTGCATCGAAAGCGGCAAGACTTTGCAGAATATGACCGCCGACGACTACCGCACCTTTGCACCCGAGTTCGGCGACGACATAGTTAAAGTCGTCAAGGGCAAGGCTTGCGCAGACGCTCGAACAAGCTACGGCGGCGGCTCTTCCGAAAACGTCAAAGCCGAAATAAAGAGTTTGAAAAAACGTCTCAAATCTTTTATGTAATTATTAAAGCGGCGGAACGCAATTAAGCGTTCCGCCGCTTCTTTTAAGTATCCGACTTGCCGAGCAGATAGTCGCAACTGCAACCCAACGCTTCCGAAAGCTTTACTATTGCGGTTGCCGTCGGCTCGCACTCCTCTTTCTCCCAACGTGCCACCATAGATTGCGTACAGCCAACCGCACGGGAAAGTTCCGTCTGCGTCATTCCGCATTCCAATCTCAATTCTTTTATTCTCTGCGCTATCACCATAAAAAAAATATACCAAAATATGAGAAAACTCATTGACATTATGAATTTACTCATATATAATTTAAGCATAGTATGAGTTTACTCATATTGTATGGAGGAAAATGGTTGATATGCAAATTAAGAAAAGATTTGTTTGGATGAATATACTTTTCTGCGTTATCACGCTGGGCATTTACGGATATTACTGGTTATACACTCTTACGGAGGACAGCAATAAAATCAGTCCCGAACATGCCACGGCTTCGGGCGGAAAAGCCGTGCTGCTTTCGATTTTTACATTCGGGATATACGGTTACTACTGGCATTACAAGCTTGGACTTAAAACTTACAGAAAGTTCAATAGCGGTTTTATGGAGTTGGTGTTGTACATTTTCGGGCTTGGATTTATAAATTACATTCTTTGCCAGACCGAAATCAACACATACGCCGATATTCCCAACAGCCTTCCCCAAAAAAGGAATACCGCTCTTTGCATTTTGTTGAGCATAGTTACTTTCGGAATATATTTCGTTTACTGGAATTTGCGCATTACCGAAGAAAGCAATAATATTTGCGACCAATACCCTCTGCCCAACGGCGACACATGCCACACTTATATGCTGATTTCGTTCGGATTTTACCGTATCTACTGGGCATACAAAATTGCTAAGAAACTTAGGCTGAATGTTCCCCTGTGCATGGTACTTTCTTTTTTCCCTCTGTTACTTTTTGTTCCCCTTGCGCTTGCGCAGAGAGCAATAAACAAAGAATGTAAATAAATCAATAGCGGCTTGCGCATAATTGCAAGCCGCTTTTATTATTTATAACTTTCAGCCAGCGCTTTGAATGCGGGCAATGCTTTTTCAACCGTATGCGGACTTACGCAGTAGGATATCCGCACATACCCCTTTACTCCGAAGCTGTCGGCAGGCACTATTAAAAGCTCGTGCTTTTTAGCGCGTTCGGCAAAGGCGTTCGCGTCCGCTTCGGGCGATTTGACAAACAGATAAAACGCGCCGTCGGGCTTTACAACCTCGAAGCCGTAATCCGTAAGAGCCGCGCAAAGTTTGTCGCGGTTAGCCTTGTAAACCGATAAGTCCGCAGTCTTGCCGAGCACCTTTTTAACAAGCTGTTGAAAGAGCGCGGGCGCGCATACGTAGCCGAGCGCTCTGCCCGCTCCGCATACACCTGCGTACACTTCCGCAAAGTCCTGCATTCCGTTGTTTACGGCTATATATCCTATTCTTTCGCCGGGCAGTGAAAGACTTTTGGAAAACGAATAGCATACCACCGAATTTTCGTAATAATTCATAATGAACGGCACATATATGCCGCCGAATACAAGTTCGCGGTAGGGTTCGTCCGAAATTAAGTACACTCTTTTGCCTGTCTTTTGCTCGTGTTCTTTAAGCGCGGCGCAAAGCTCTTTTACGGTCTTTTCGCTATACACAACGCCGCTGGGATTGTTGGGCGAATTGATTATTACCGCCTTGGTTTTATCCGTCAGTGCGGCTTTGAATTTGTCTATATCGGGCTGAAAGTTCCGAGCGCTTTCCACCGCCTTTAAAGTGCCGCCTGCGTTCGCTGTGAACACCGCGTATTCGGGAAAGAACGGCGCAAAGGTTATAACTTCGTCGCCCTTGTTTAACAGCGCGTTCAGGGTTATGCAAAGCGACGCCGCCGCTCCGCAGGTCATATAAATGCAGTCCGCGTCAAGGCTTGTTTTAAAGCGCTTATTCAAGTCGTCCGCAATTGCCCCCCGCACCGAATAATCGCCCTGCGCCGAGGTGTAGCCGTGCAGCGCCACGGGGTCGGTTTGAGTTATCAGATTTACAAGCTCCGCCCTCACTTCGTCGGGAGCGGGCACCGACGGATTGCCGAGCGAGAAATCATATACGTTTTCCCCGCCTATTTCCGCCTTGCGCTTTTTGCCGTACTCGAAAAGTTCCCTTATTACCGAGCGCGTTTTTCCATAGTTTACGTTGGTTTGATTTATCATATTTCAATTATATAACGCCGCGCTAAAATTGTAAAGAAAAATTAAAAAAGTGTGCCGTAAAGCACACTTTTTTTATCCCGTCAACTTATTTCTGAAAGCCTGCATTATTTTGTTTTCTATGCGCGATACCTGCACCTGCGATACGCCGAGCATCGCCGCCACCTCCGCCTGCGTCATATCGCGGAAGTACCTCAGCATTATGATTTTTTTATCTCGTTCGGGCAAGGTCGATATCGCCGACCGCAGTTCCATTACGTCCAGCATATCCTCCTGTTTGTCCTCTATCGGCAGTCGGTCCAGAAGATACTGCGACTTCTCGTCCTTGTAATCGCCCTGCGCGTAAATCGACACGGGCATATGCGTCGAGCCCATCGTGAACACCACTTCCGACTGCGGCATTCTGAACTGCTCAGCTATCACTTTGACCGTCGGTTGAGTGCCGTTAGACAGCGAATATGCTTCGACGAACTTGTTTATTTCCTTTGCCGTCGCCTTAATCGCGCGCGATACCTTTATACTTCCGTCGTCGCGCATAAACCTTTTAATCTCGCCCGAAATCATGGGCACGGCGTAGGTTGAAAAGCGCACGCCGAA
>CAZRJY010000078.1:0-5743 GCA_964600525.1 uncultured Clostridia bacterium | reverse complement strand
CAAAACAGCTTTGGGGCAAGGAGCTTTCCTACAACAACATCAACGACGCGAACGGCGCGCTCGAACTTTTAAAAGAGTTCGGCGCAACCCCCGCGGTCGTAGCCTGCAAGCACGCTAACCCCTGCGGAGTTGGCACGGGCAAGGATATACACGAGGCATACCTTCGTGCTTACAATTCCGACCCCGTTTCGGTGTTCGGCGGCATACTCGCAATCAACGGCGAGGTGGACGCGGCAACGGCTGAGGAAATCAACAAAATATTTATAGAGATAGTAATGGCGCCTTCATATTCGAAGGAAGCGCTTGAAATACTCGAACAGAAAAAGAATATCCGCCTTCTGATTATCGACGACATATCAGCTCGCAGAGAAGCTACGGCAAAGGATATGAAAAAGGTTTACGGCGGACTTTTGGTTCAGCAGTACGACGAGTGCCTTATAAAGGACGAGGATATGAAGCTGTTCTCGACGAAGGCAAGCGTTGAAGTTTCGACTTTGCCCAGCGGCAAGGAAAAGACGGTTTACGGCTGCGGCGTCGTGACAAAGCGCGCGCCCACGAAGGACGAAATCGAGGCAATGCTTTTCAACTGGAAGGTGGTTAAGCACACCAAGTCCAACGCAATCGTAATCGGCAAAGAGGGCAGAACGACGGGTATAGGTATGGGACAGACCAACCGTATCTGGGCGGCTCAGCAGGCAATCGCGCACGCAGGCGACGAGGCAAAGGGCTCGGTTATGGCTTCCGACGCGTTTTTCCCTTTCCCCGACTGTGTCGCGGAGTGCGTAAAGGCCGGGATAACGGCAATCATTCAGCCGGGCGGTTCCATTCAGGACAAGGCTTCCGTAGAGGCGTGCGACGCGGCGGGTATCGCAATGGTATTCGTCGGCGACAGACACTTCAAACATTAATTCAAGGATAAAATTATGAACGTACTTGTTATAGGTAACGGCGGAAGGGAACACGCGGTGTTGCTTGCGCTTAAAAAGAGCAAAAAGGTTGACAAGCTTTACTGCATGAAAGGCAACGCCGGCACGGCGGAGATTGCCGAAAACGTGAACGTCGACTATATGAATATCGAGGCGGTAAAACAGTTTGCGCTCGAAAATCCGCAGATTGACTACTATGTAGTCACTCCCGACGACCCCTTGGCAATCGGGCTTGTCGACGCGCTCGAAAAAATAGGCAAACGCTGTTTCGGACCGAACAAGGCGGCGGCGCAAATCGAGGCGAGCAAAGCGTTTGCAAAGGAGCTTATGCACAAGTACGGCATACCCACCGCAAAGTCGAAAACTTTCGACAACTACGGCGACGCGCTCGACTATATAAGAGCTGAGGGCGCGCCGATAGTATTAAAGGCGGACGGACTTGCGCTCGGCAAGGGCGTTTTGGTCTGCGAAACGCTCAAGGACGCGGAAGAGGGCTTGAAAGAGATAATGCTCGACAAGACTTTCGGCGCGGCGGGCAACAAAATCGTTATCGAAGAGTGCATGCGCGGTCTTAAATACACCCCCGGCGAAGAGGTTTCCGTGCTGTGCTTTACCGACGGCAAGACTATCGTTCCCATGATAACCTCGTGCGACCACAAGCGCGCGTTCGACGGCGACAAGGGGTTGAACACTGGCGGTATGGGTACGTTCTCGCCCTGCCCGTTCTGGACGAAAGAGCTTGAAAAAGAGGTGTACGACACAATACTTTTACCTACGGTAAAGGCGCTCAATTCGGAGGGTAAACCTTTTAAGGGCTGTCTGTATTTCGGGCTGATGCGCACCGACAAGGGTATGAAAGTAGTCGAGTACAATTCACGCTTCGGCGACCCCGAAACGCAGGTTGTACTGCCTATGTTAAAGACCGACTTAATGGAAATTTTCGAGGCGGTTACCGACGGTAAACTCGAACAAATTAAAATAGAATGGGAAGATGGCGCGTGCGTATGCGTAGTGCTTGCAAGCGGCGGCTATCCAGTACACTATCAGAAGGGTAAGGAAATTACGATAGGCGACGTCGGCGACTGTCAGCTCGTACATGCGGGCACGTCTGTAAAAGACGGCAAACTCGTAACCAACGGCGGCAGAGTTTTAGGCGTTGTCGCAAAGGGTGAAACGGTCGACGCGGCAAGGGCAAAGGCGTACGCGGCGGTAAAAAATATCAGCTGGGAAGGTATGAGCTACCGCACGGATATCGGCATAAAATACCGCGAGGGTTAAATTTATGATATACAGAATTTTCGTAGAAAAAAAGGACAATTTACAGGCTAAAAAGGTTGCGGACGATATCCGCACGCTCTTAAAAATAAACGTTAAAGACGTGCGTCAGCTTTTGCGCTACGACGTGGAAAAAATCTTGAAGTCGGAGTTCAACGCGGCGGTTCCCTGCGTATTTTCCGAACCGCCCGTAGACAACGTCTACCTCGAAGAGGTAGAATTCCCCGAAGACTACAAGGTCTTTGCAATCGCGTACCTTACGGGTCAGTACGACCAGCGTGCCGACAGCGCGGCGCAGTGCGTTCAGCTTTTGACCCAGAAGGAGCGCCCTTTAATCAAGTGCGCCACGGTCTACGCGATTAAGGGCGTAAACCAGACCCAGCTTGCAAAAATCAAAAAGCATTTAATCAACCCGGTAGAGAGCGAGGAGGTCGGTCTGGAAAAGCCCGAAAGTCTTGCCCACGTAGCCCTGGAAGTCGAGGCGGTAAAAGAGGTTGAAGGCTTTATTAATTTCACCGACGACCAGATAGCCGACTACCACGCAAGTATGGGGCTTGCAATGTCGGTTGAGGACCTTAAATTTGTCCGCGACTACTTTATAAAGGAAGGGCGCAATCCCACCGAAACGGAAATAAAGGTTATAGACACGTACTGGTCGGACCATTGCCGCCATACTACGTTCGCGACCGAAATTACGGGCGTAAGCGTAAACAGCGACAATCCTCACATAAACAAGGCTTTACAGACCTACAAGAACTTATTTGCCGAGCTGTACGCAAGCCGTACCGACAAATACCCTTGCCTTATGGACATAGCGACCATTGCGGTTAAAAAGCTTAAAAAGGAAGGGCTTTTGGACAATCTCGACGAGAGCGACGAAATCAACGCCTGCTCTATAAAGATTGACGCGGTGATTGACGGAAAGGAACAGAAATACACCGTAATGTTCAAGAACGAAACGCACAACCACCCGACGGAAATAGAACCGTTCGGCGGCGCGGCAACCTGTCTGGGCGGCGCTATCCGCGACCCGCTTTCGGGCAGAACCTACGTGTTGCAGTCAATGCGCGTTACAGGCTGTTCCGACCCTACCGAGCCCATCGAAAACACGATTGCGGGCAAGCTTCCCCAGCGCGTAATAACCAAGACGGCGGCGGCTGGCTTCTCGTCCTACGGCAACCAGATAGGTCTGGCAACAGGACAGGTAGAGGAAGTTTACCACCCCGGTTTCAAGGCGAAAAGGCTTGAAACGGGCTTTGTAGTGGGCGGCGCGAAATCGGATATGATTTACCGCGAAAAGCCCGCGAAAGGCGACGTCATCATACTTCTGGGCGGCGAAACGGGGCGCGACGGCTGCGGCGGCGCAACGGGCTCGTCCAAGGCTCACGACAAAAAGTCGGTGCAGACCTGCGGCGCGGAAGTTCAGAAGGGCAACGCGCTCACCGAAAGAAAACTTCAAAGATTATTCTTAAATCAGACCGCAACGCGCATGATTAAAAAGTGTAACGACTTCGGTGCGGGCGGCGTATCGGTTGCAATCGGCGAGCTTGCCGACGGACTTGTAATTGAGCTTGACAAAGTTCCCAAAAAGTACGAGGGGCTGTCGGGCACCGAGCTCGCCATATCCGAAAGCCAGGAAAGAATGGCGGTGGTCGTTGCGGCGGACGACGTTGAAAAGTTCATAGCGTTAGCGGCGGAAGAAAATCTTGCGGCAACTCCCGTGGCTACGGTTACGGACGACAGGCGCATGAAAATGTACCACCGCGGCAAGGCGATAGTGGATATTTCGCGCGATTTCCTCGATACCAACGGCGTAAAGCAGTCGATTTCCGCGGAAATTAACGATAATATTACGCATTTCTTCGATAAGCCCGAAATTTTCGATTTCAGAAATACGGTTGCGCAAACCCTTATGCACCTCAACGTGTGCTCCAAAAAGGGACTTGCCGAAATGTTCGACTCGACCATAGGCGCAAAGTCTGTGTATATGCCTTTCGGCGGCAAAAACCAGCTTACGCCCGTTACGGCAATGGCGGCAAAAATCACGGGCGGAGAAACCGACGACTGCACGGTTGCGGCTTACGGTTACAGCCCCGAGCTTTCGTCATCGTCGCCGTTTACAGGCGCAATTTACGCGATAGTAACATCGGTTGCTAAGGTGGTTGCGGCAGGCGCGGATTACAGAGATATCCGCCTGTCTTTGCAGGAATTCTTTATGCGTTTAAGGGAGGACCCCCAGCGTTGGGGCGTGCCTCTGTCGGCGCTTCTGGGCGCGCTGTATGCGCAGGTAAATCTGGGGCTCGGCGCAATCGGCGGCAAGGACTCGATGAGCGGCACTTTCGAGGATATCGACGTTCCGCCCACGCTCATATCTTTTGCCTTGGCGCATTCCAAGGCTTCCAAGCTGATAACCAACGTGGTAAAGGAAAAGGGCAAAAAGCTCTATCTTCTGCCCATGCGCAAGGACGGCTGCGCTATACCCGACTTCGAGTATCTCAAAAAGCTGTACTTAGTATTAAATCTCAATATCGAGAGCGGAAATATCGACTTTGCAACGGTAGTTGAAAAGGGCGGCGCCGTGCCTGCGGTAATCAAGAGCTGTCTCGGTAACGGACTGGGCTTTGATTTTTCGGGCGACAGCAGCTATCTGTTTGCCGAGCACTACGGCGACATAATTATTTCCGCAGAGGATATATCCAAGCTCGCCAAAGACGATATTGTGCGCGTGCTTCTGGGTACGACGACCGACGGCGATTTCACGTACGGAGCGGACAGCGTTTCCGTAAACGAAGCTGTTTCGTACTACACAGGCAAGCTTGCTTCGGTGTTCCCGATTACGGCAAAGGCGGAGGGAACCGTTCCCGACTGCGACTATACAGGGGGCGCAAAATATTCGAATATAGCCACTAAAATTGCCAAACCGCGCGTGTTTATACCCGCGTTCCCCGGCACTAACTGCGAACTCGATACGGCAAGAGCGTTCCGTTTGGCGGGCGCAGAACCCGAAATTCTGGTTATCAAAAACCGTTCGGCGGCGGATATCGAGGAAAGCGTTCAGGCTATAATCAAGGCTATCGACAACGCCAACATAATAGCGTTCCCCGGCGGTTTCTCGGGCGGCGACGAACCCGACGGCTCGGGCAAGTTTATTGCAACTACCTTTAAAAATCCCGCGGTTGCCGAGCGCATAATGGAGCTTCTGAATAACCGCGACGGCCTTGCTTTGGGTATCTGCAACGGTTTCCAGGCGCTCATCAAGCTGGGGCTTGTGCCTTACGGCAAGGTAAGTCCGCTTACGGCTAATTCGCCCACGCTTACTTTCAACAATATTTCGCGCCACGTTTCCACAATGGCGAATATCCGCGTGGCAAGCAATTTAAGCCCCTGGCTTTCGGGCTGCAAGGTGGGCGATGTGTACGCAGTGCCCGTTTCGCACGGCGAAGGCAAAATCGTCGCGCCTCAGGAAGAGCTTGACAAGATGCTTGCGGGCGGTCAGATTGCAACGCAGTACGTCGATTTGAGCGGCAAACCCACGATGGTAA
>CAZRJY010000077.1:0-5749 GCA_964600525.1 uncultured Clostridia bacterium | reverse complement strand
AGTGGTTGAACACGCCGTCGACGACCACCTTAATGTCCATTTCGTGCATCTTGTCCACAAGATAGGCAAAGTATTCGTTGGACTTTTCGAGGTTGGTCTTGTCGGTTACGCGGCGGATATATCTGGGCGCGTAGCCGTTGTGCTTTTCCCAGCCCTGCATATAGTGGTCGTAATCGTTTTCGATGACCGCGAGGTGCGGGTCGATGTAGTCGTAGTCCTGCGTATCGTACTTGTGGTTTGAGGGCGAAACGAACAGCGGATTGAAATACACCGCCTCCACCCCGAGGTTTTTAAGGTATTGCAGCTTGTATTCCACGCCCTGCAAGTCGCCGCCGTAGAAATTATTTACGTCCAGCGTGTCGGGAGCTCTGTACCAGTCATAAACGCGGTGCGAATGTCCGCCCGTGTAGTAGTACTCGTTGTCGGCAACGTCGTTCGCAACGTTGCCGCTGTAAAAGCGGTCGACGTAAATCTGATAAAATACTCTGCCCTTTGCCCAGTCGGGCACCTTGTGATTGGGCACGAACGAAAAATTGTACTCGTCCTGATTGTTGTTTACCGCGCCTAAACGGTTATAATACAGCTCGTCGTCCTCGTCGACAAGCTTGAAACAGTAACTCACGGGCTTTTCGCCGCAAGTGAAAGTCAGGGTGTAAAAATCGAAGTTTTCGCTGCGCTTGGGCTGTTTTTTCATAAGCCGCAGCTTGCCGTTTATAACCGCGTACACCTTGAAAACGTCGTTTATGAGTGTGCGGAAAGTAAGCGTTACTTTGTCGCCCGACCTGGGCTCGTAGGGGGTTTTGAAATCTTCCGTTTCGTCTGTGAATAATGCCTGTCTGTTAATCATAATTTATCTTAAAAATTGTACCATAACGGGCAGGCAAAGTCAATATGCAAAATTTTTTATTGCATTGACTTTATGCGAATATTATGTTAATATGCATTTAAAGTAAATCTGAGGTTTATATTATGTCGGAAGAATTAGAGAACCAACTTCCCGAACAAGAGGAAGCTATACCCGAACCGCCCGAAAAAAAGCGGCGAAGACCTACCAAAAAGCAGGTTGCACACGAAATAGTAAGCTATCTCATCATGACCGTGGGCACGATTTTAGTTGCGGCGGGCGTGTACTTTTTCAAAGCGCCCAACCACTTCGCAACGGGCGGAGTAAGCGGTATTTCGATAGTGCTTGCAAAATTCGTGCCGCTCAATCAGTCCACTCTCGTTCTGATTATAAACGCGGCGCTGTTGCTTCTCGGCTTTATATTCCTCGGCAAGGGCTGTACGGTGCGCACGCTTTACTGCTCGCTGATGTACTCGCTGGAAAACTTTTTGTTCGAAGAGTTTTTACCACTCGACATTATACCCGGCACGGTAAAACAGTTCGACGAAGTCGGCAACATTATATCCTGCACGCTTACCGGTCAGCCTTTAATGGAGCTTGTGTACGCTATGCTTTTAACGGGCATAGGCAGCGCGATAATGTTTAACTGCAAGGCGTCCTCGGGCGGCACGGATATAGTTGCGCTGATACTTAAAAAGTTTACCCACCTCGACACGGGCAAGGCGCTTTTGGTAACCGACGCGGCGATTGCGTTTTCAACCTTTTTCATATTCGGCGCCGAAGCGGGACTGTTCTCTATGCTGGGACTTTTCTCGAAAGCGTTCATAGTCGACGGCGTTATCGAAAATATCGGCAAGACGAAATATATCACAATTATTACCACGATGCCCGACGAGATAGGCACTTATATTACGACAATAATGAAACGCGACTATACAAGCTATCAGGCAAAGGGCGGCTATACGGGCGCGGAAAAGACGATAATGATTACCGTGTGCAAGCGCGGCGAAGCGTTGAAGCTTAAATATAACGTAAAGAAAATAGATACCACCTCTTTCGTAATCATAACCGACGCGAACGAAATACTCGGAAAAGGTTTCAGAGAAACTTTATAACACGGCACAAAATAAAGCCGCGGCGCAAATGCGCCGCGGCTCTTTTGGTTTTTCGTTTAGGGTTTATACTTCAATAACCTTGAAAGTTACATTAATAAATAACCACACATAGTACGTACCGCCTACTTTAAGAGGTGAGGCATCACAATTAGTAAGCTCTCCTGTCCACATATCTTTCTCGTTTCCGAAACATACGTCGAAGTAATCCAAAATAGATGCGCCCGACTCGTCGACTATGTCATAAGATTTACCCGCTTCAAGCTGTATTTCGTACTCCTTGTGTTCGAAATTTTCTTCATTTAACCCGGCAACCGTAACTAACTGACCTACCGTGATTGTAGTGGCTTCACACGTTGCCGTTATGGTATTCGCCTCACTATCGACGGTAAGTTCGCCTACTGCGTAGCCCTTGATTTCGAAATAAATATAATCTACGCTTTCAGGGTCAGAGATAATTGTAAACGTGCCGTCGGCGCCGATTGTGTACTCTTCTTCGTCTACGGTAACCTTTGTGCCCGCAGCAAAATTGTTTTCGCCGTCCTTTAACAATACAGTGTATACTTTAACCGCCGTTAATTCCAAAGGCTCGTCGGTTATATCGCGTTTATCCCCGTCAACCGTTTCATATTGGTATGTGATATAAGCGAATTTGCCGTAGAGCGAATGTCCTTCGGGCACTTCCACGCTAACGTAATATGCACTGTCGATTTTGTTTCCGTTTCTGAAAATTGCGGGGTCGAGAATGCTGAACGTTGCAACGCCGTCGGCGCCTACTCCAACGGTATACGAGTTCTTGGAAGCGCCGGACTCCTGTGCATCTCTGCCGCCCATCGACGGTATTGTTAACGTTACTTTTATGCCTTCAAGCGTAGCGCCCTCGGGCAACACTGCGCCGTCGGGAAGGGCAACCTTAACCTTATATTCGTGCTTTTCCTCAACCGTAATCGTCAACTCGGTCTTTGTATCAACGTTAGGTGAAATAACCGCTTCCTGAGCGTAATAACCCTTATTACCGAGACCGGTTATCTTTACAGAGTACTTCTTAGAGGGGTCTACGCCTGCGAACGTGTAAGTGCCGTCACCGTTATTGGTTGCACCGGTAACTTCGTGCTCAACTTCGTCTTCGGTGTAAACAAGCGTTACGGTAACGCTGTCGTAAGTGTTGGTGCCGTCGGTTACGGTAATAACATATTCGTGCGCCTGGAACTCTTTGAATTCCACACTGACAGTGCCGTTAACTCCCATATCATTGTTAGTAGTGATATAGTACGTCTTGCCGCTTTCAACGACAAATGAATAAGTGTTAACGCCGCTGCTGACAAATTTTTCCATTGCAAACGTAGCGTCCGAATACTGATAAATATACAGCTCGCTCTCTTCTTCGGAATCGTCAACGAAGTTAAGCGTAGCCATTCCGCTTGCCGTTGCAGTGTACGTGTAATAGAACGTACCGTCCTTTACAGCCGTGCCGTTGGTTATTTCAAGAGGGTCGCTGGCAGCCAGGCCCTTATCCGCATCGGTAAACTCGGTTACGGTAAAGGTAAAGGCCATTTGCCAATCACTCGACGCAGCGATATATACGGGAGTATCCGCTTTGAGATTTACGACGAGCACACTTCCCTCGGCTACGGGTTCCGCATATTCGTCGTCGTTTTTGTCGAACAATTTAAAGTGCGCAATACCAAAATTATCGCTGTCGGGTTTGAATATATACTTGCCGCCCTCCGCAGACTGCATTTTAAACCAATAAGTCTGAGTATCAAAGTCGACGGGTGCATTATTGGTCTTATCCGAGCCTATCTCTACGTATACGGGGCTATCGATTCCGCCGTCGGCAGCGCTGGCTTCGAAGCCTAAATAGCAGTCGCCGTCCGCCTCTAATTCTGAGTACAGATAGCAATCACTGCCGTAAGTTAAAGCTATTTTATCGCCCGAATCAATAGCCGCGGGCGTCCCCTTAATGCTTTCGCCAAGCGAGTAAACGGTAATGCCGATACCGAACGAAACTCCGACGTCTTTATTGTAGAATGCGCCGCCGTAGGCTCCGCAGAGCTTGAAGTATACCTTTTCGCCTGCCTTTACGCCTTCTTTGCCGACGTCGTACGAAGTTTCCGTTACCTTTATAGGTCTTTCGATTGTGCCCAATGCAGGCGCGTCTTCCACGATAACTCTGAAAGCTACGCCTACTGCGTAATTCTCGTCCTCGGTAGCGCCGTCGTTAGTGCTTAACGTTAAAGAAAGCGTTTCGTCAGCTTCGAGCACGACCGAGAAGCTTGCACCCTCTTCGTTTATAGCATTAATTCCGCTTGCAGGTGCGGGAGTTATCGAAGTGTTGTCGGACAGAATTTTAACGGTGTATTTCTTTGCAGTACTTCCGTTCGTCAGAGTGTAGTTCTGAGCGGCAATTCCGTATGCTACAATTCCACCGGACGTACCTCTGCTGCCCTTTACTATCGTCGAGCTGTAATTGCCCGTTTGCGCTACGGTGAGCGTGTGTTCACTGCTGTTCAGCGCAGTGGCGTTATAATTTACCGACGTCTGTCCGCACTCGCACGCGCCTTCCTGAACGCCGTCTCTGTCAGCGTCGTCCCATACGTAGCTGTGGTCGTCTTCGCCGCTCTTTTCGTCGGTATGTACGCAGATTGCGGGGTGCCAGTGTTTAGTGTCGTTTTTCTCCCAAACGCTCTCGTTGAATGCGTGCTGGTGCTCGCTTGCGGGCGCAAGCTTGAACGTTACGTTGGCGGACGCCTGAATATAGTATTTGCCGGCGGTCAGCGTAAGTGTTCTCTGAGCTCCCGTTTTAACGGCGGTAAACGTGCCGTCTGTATACGTGCCAATCGCAATCTGGGTATTCGTGTTGGTGTCAACCGCATTGCCGCTTACCAAAAGCTCGTACTCGTCCGCTTCAACGGTTAAGCTGTACAGCTTGGGAGCCGCGGTTGTCGCGCCCGTAACGGTTACGTCGGTCTTTAACTGAATAGCGGTTTCAAGGTATCCGCATACCGAGCATGCGCCGTTCGTTCCGTTGGTGTCGTGCGCTTTCTGTTCGGTTTTGTGCGCGCTGTTGTTTCCGCAGACCTGATAGTGACCCGCGGGGTCGGTATTGACTTCCGTGCCGTAATTGTGCGCAGCGGGCTTTACGGGCGTGTCAACGTTGAAGCTGACGTTAACGCCGTCCTTGTTATATGTGTACTCAATCGAGCCTGCCGCCGAGCAGGTTGCGCTGTCCGTACCCTCGGTGTAGTTTTCTCTTGAAAGCACGGGAAGCGTGTATTCCTTATCGTCTGCGGTTGCGTCGCAGGTGCCCGTACCGCTGCACGTTCTTGTCGCCTTGCCCGTAGTGCTGTCCGTGGGCTTGGTTGCTACCGTCCAGTTTTCGCTCCATACATGCTCGTGCTTTGCAGGTTTGCTATTGTTGCATGCCGCAAGCCCGAACGCACCCGCGAGTACCGCGGAGCAGGCAAATGCCGCAAGCAAAGCCTTCTTTGTCTTATTCATAACATCCTCCATTTCTGCGGCTTTTCCGTGCCGCGTTAATATATACAATAATTAAATTTTACTTGCATATTTTCGATAATTATAATAAAAAAATGCCAGTATGTCAAACGATTATTCAGAAGTATGAAATAATTATTCATTAACATAACTATTATATGCACTTATATTATAGCATAATAAACGCCCCGCGGCAACCGCCGCGGGGCGTTTAAAATCACTTGGAATTATTTAACAAGCTCGACGGCTTTTCTGGTCGCTTCCTTGATTTCTTCGGGAGTTCCCTTCATCATCC
>CAZRJY010000076.1:0-5802 GCA_964600525.1 uncultured Clostridia bacterium | reverse complement strand
CAACCGCGCTTATAATTTCGTCCTGAATGGGATTGACGTCCTGATATTCGTCCACAAACACGTACTTATACTTGCCGCGTATGCCCTCGCGCACGTCGTTATCGCACTCTTCGCCCGTTAAAAGCGAAAGCGCAAAATGCTCCAAATCGCCGTAATCGAGCTTGCCTTCCTCGCGTTTGACCCCCTCATATGCCGCAGCGAACTTCTTTACAAGGCGTGAAAACGCGTTTGCCACGCCACCGCTTTCCAAAAACCGCGCGCGCTCGACCTCTTCGGTCTCCAAGTCCTTTGTAAGCGCCTTGTACTTCTTTTTTACGCCGTCGGTAAAGCGCGAAAAAGCCGCGTCTTCCTCGGCGACCTCCGCCCTGACCCTCGGCTTTGCCGCCGTGCACAGCTTGGAAGGCAGGTTGAAAGGATTGCCCTCGTTTATTGCGCACGTAAGCGTATCGCGCATTTCCGAAAGCACCTTCGAATACCCCTCGGCGTTCACCGCGGGCCTGAAATCCTTTGCAAAATTGTCGACGGCGCAAACAAGTACCGAGTACTTTTCGGCAAGCGACTTGGCGTAGTTTTCGCAAACCTTTTTAAAGCCGCCGTCCGTGAAAGTCGCGCTCTCCGCCGCCGACAAAAGCTCTTCCCAGCGCGGGCGCTGGCGCACTTCGTCGTACGCGGAATACACAAGCTCTTTGAGCGCCTTGTCGCTGCGCTTTTTTCTCAGTTTATCCAAAAGAACGAAGAAGTCCCCGTCCTTGGATTTATACAGCTCGTCGAACAAATCGTCCATAGCGCGTGCGCGCAGGGCCGCCTGCTCCGCACCGTCCGCCAGCACCTCGAACGATGCGTCGACTTTCAGAACGTAAAAGTACGTTCTTACCAGCCGAGCGCAGAACGAGTGTATCGTGCTTATGTCCGCCGAATTGATTTTGGAAAGTTGCAGGCGGATATTTTCGCGCTTTTGCAAATCGTCGGAATCCAGCCTTGCAATCAGCTCTTTGCGCAGTTTTTCCTTCATCTGCGCCGCCGCCTTTTTGGTGAAGGTTACCGCAAGTACGTTGTCCAAACTTGCGCCGCCTTCCAAAATGTCGGCAAGCCGCTTTATCATAACCGTGGTCTTGCCCGCGCCTGCCGACGCCGAAACAAGCACCTCGCCGCGCGCCTTGATTGCCCTTAACTGTTCGGGTGTAGCACTCATTTGTCCGCCCTCCCCGCCTTTTCCGCACGTGCAACTTCGGCAATCGTCTTGCAGTCGCAGGCAATTTCCTCGCGCTCGCCCGAGACTTCCTTATCGTATCCGCAACAGCCCGAAAACTTACAGTAATTGCACGCTCCGCCCACTGGCGAGGGCGCGAGCTCGCCGCCGACAAGCTCGTTTGCTCCGCGCTCGGCAAGAATTTTCGAGTAGTCCAGAAAGTCGGCGAAGTCCTCTTTGGTCATCGCCTTGTCAAGCTTTCTGCCGTTTAAATACGCGCCGACGTACGCGCTCTTTTCCTTGTCCTGCAAGGTCGTGTCGGAACACCTGACAACTTCCTCGCTGCCGTCCATAAACCCCTTTAAAGTGAACGCGCCCACGCCGTCCGCGGAGTATTCCAGATTGGCGGGGAAATAGTACGCACCCGCCGCCCTGCGCCCCTCAGCCGCCGCGGAAAGATATAAGGGAAGCTGTAATTTAAGCCCCATATAGTACGAAGCGGGGCTGTCGTCGATAGTGCCCGTCTTGTAGTCGATAACGCGCACCAAATCGCCGCTTGCGTCCACGCGGTCAATCCGTCCGCCGACCTTAACTCCGCCGTCAAGCTCAACCTTGCAGCGGCTTTCGACGTTTTCGACCTTGAACTGCGAATTTTTAACCTGTTCGTACATACCCGAGCACACCGTCTGCGCCTCTTTGACAAGCGCCTCCGCGGCGTACGAGGCGCCGCCGTCCTCGCCGTCGACAAGAAAGCTTGATTTTGCAAGCAGACTTTCTGCGCATTCCTTTGCCGCCGCCGCACATTCGTCAACGCTCTGCAAGTCGTTGAGCTTACCTGCGACCTGCTCTAAAACCGCATGGATAAAGTTGCCCGAATCGAGCGGTCGGAACGCGCCCTCGCGCCGCTCTGAAAGCCGCAGGCCCTGCTGCATAAACGCCTTGTACGGGCAGGAA
Source organism: uncultured Clostridia bacterium (assembly GCA_964600525.1). Lineage (GTDB taxonomy): Bacteria > Bacillota > Clostridia > Christensenellales > Borkfalkiaceae > Coproplasma. The sequence continues at coordinate 3,659 of CAZRJY010000076.1, read as the reverse complement.
AAATATGTTTCGAGCGCGGTGGGCGAAACGCTGTTGCCGTAAAGCGCGCGGAAATCCGCGGTAGCCGCGCCGTCCGCACCGATGTCCTGCGGAGGCAACTGACCGCACTCTTTAAGATGCGAATAAACCGCGGCAATACGCCGCTCGCCGTAGTCCTTGTCGCCGCTTAAATAAAAGTTGACATGTTGAAGCGCGGGCGCGGGGCGCGCGCACGCGTACGCGAAATTTTCCTCGGTTGCCGAAAACGCCTTTACGGGCACGGCCTCCAACCTGCCGCCGTTAATGGTGAAAATGTTTTTTACGTACTCGATAACTTCGCTCACGCCGCACTCCTCGCCGCCGCTGCGCAGGGGATAAATTAAGTACAGCTTTTCTGAGAACGCGCAAAGGTTCAGCGCGGTCACTTCCTTAACGCGCCTGTTAACCTGCGAAATTTTGGGCGATACCGCAATTTTGAGTTTTTCAAGCGAGGTGAGCTCGCCGTCGGTCAGAATAGCCGTATCCTGCGAGCAGGCAGGCACCGCGTCGGTAAGTCCGCCGACGAACACAACCTTACTGCCCGCGTTGGCGCAGGTTGACAAATCGCTGATAAACACCGCGTCCTGCTTGGGCTGAATGAGCGAAATTTCGGCGGCGGTAAAGCCGCTCTTTAAAATTTTGATAAATTCGCGCACGGAAAGTTTGTCGCCCGCGGTAAGCTTTTCAGCCTCGGCAATGACGTTTAAAACTTCCGTATACGCGCGGCGCGACATTGCGCCCACCGAGTTAAAGCCGCAGCTTTCGGCGTCGTCCGCCATTTCGGCAAGCCGCTTTTCCGCATTGAAATTTAAAAGCAAGCCGCGCACCGCATTGCACAGTTCCGCGCTTTCTTTATCGCGCGTCGGCAAAACCGCAAGCCCTTGAAGGAAGCATTTTCTAACCCTCTCGACAGCGTCGAAATCTATGCCCTCGCTCTGACAGATTTCCGCGTTCGCAGTCTTTTTAACGCCGCCGCGGAAGTTCTGCGCGCGCAGAAGGTAGTTGACGAACATATCCCTGTCCGTGCGCGTTACCGAAAACAGCGGCGACGACACGGCGGCAAGCACGCTTTCGGGGCGGCAGCCGTCGGCGGCACAGCTTAAATAATCGAGTATAAACGAGCACGCCGAATGCGAGGCAAGCGGATAGCGCCTGTCCACGTACATAGGTATTTCGTACTCGCCGAACGCACGCTCCAAGGCGGGTTGAATTGAGTTGATATCGGGCAGCATAACCGAAATTTCACGGTATCTTACGCCGTCCTCTTTAACGCATTTTAATATCTGAGCGGCTATAAAAGCGCACTCCTCTTCCTCGTCGGAAGCCTCGGAAATTTGCAATTGCCCCCGTAATATGCCGCATTTAACGGCTTTATGATAGCTTTCGGGCTCGAAAACGTACCTTCTAATCTGTTCGGCGGCGGGCGGAAGCTGCGAGGGCATTTTTTCTATAAATTCTTTTCCGTTCGCTCCGTAAACTCCCTCCTCGCGCGCGATATTAACAAAGCTTGTCCAGGCTTCGTTAACGTACTTCTTTTCACTGCCGCCTATGAATATTCCGAACACGTTGTCGGCAGTTTTCATACATGCGCGCACGCAGTCGGCAACCGACGACGTGAACGCCTGAAATCCCAAAAACAGAACGTCAGCGCCAATAATTTTGGGCGACATACTTATAACGTCGGGCAGGCGCCTTAAATACGCGTTTCTGTCCACCGCACCGCGCTCTGAAAGATATTCGGAATACTCTCTGTACAAAAGCTCCAAATCGTGCAGCTTGCGCTTTAAAAGTCGGCTGTCGGTTTCTATTCCGCTCAAATCGTCGGCGGAAACCTTGGACGAATATAAGAGCGCAATAGTGTCGTAAACCTCCTGCGCGGCGGACGACGCCGAGAGCCTTTTGAAAAGTTGCAGACTTTCGCGGTTCTTTTCGATGAGCTTTCTTATAGCCATTGCCGAGCCCTCGGCGGTAAGCACGTTGTCGCACAAACCCGTCTCGCCGGTCAAGAAGCGCGAGAGCGTGTAAACCGACACGGCAAACGTGCCGCCCACCGCTTCGCACACGGCGCGTTCGGCAACCAAAGAGAGCCTGTCCTCGCAGAATACGACAAGCCTCCGCCCCTCTCTGCCGTCCTTTTCGGCATGGCGTTTTACTATCTCTTTAAATTTTTCAAGCCCTGCCGAAAGACACGGCGCAACGTAAACTCTGCTCATACGCATACATTATATCATACCTTAGGCGAATTTTTAAATATTTGGCGCGCAAAAGTTTTTACTTTCGTAAAAATATGTGCTATAATTTTGGCTATGAAAACTTTTAGCAAATGTGTTGCAACCGTTCTGTCGGTCGCGGGATTTATAGCGCTTGCAGGCTGCTCTAAGGGTCCGTCCTCGCATAAGGTGGCAACGACCGCAAACTGGAACGTAAGAACCTCGACCTCGGTTGAACAGAACGACTACGCTTTCTGGCAGCAGAACAAGGAAGTGGCTACATATTCGGTAGCCTTTACCGAGGGTTCGAATTCGAGCTATAAAATCGTTTACAACGATTTGGAAAACGCAGTTTATAAAACCAAATTCTATTTGACAACCTTCGACTGGGCGACGGACGCTACCATAGAAGCTTACCGCACCGGGGAGAGCACTACCGAGTACGTGTACGTTTGCGAAATGGAGTACACGGTAAGCGGTTACTTTCAGATTAAGCCCGACGGCGCAAAACACGAGTTCACCGACGAGCTTGTAACAAAGTGCTACTACCGCCCCGCGGGCAAAAATCTGCAACCCGTATATTCCTACCAGAAAGTTATCAATACGACGCCCGCGAAGCTGTCGACGAACAACATTAACAATGCGTACATGCACATCGACAAAGAATTTTACACCTATTACAACAAGGCGTGCACGCAGGCGACCGTAAAAGAAATTGTTCACAAAAGCGAAACCGACCGCACAAACGTTACCGAAAGCGAGAAGAAAATCCGTTTGAGCGGCAATTCGGGACACTCCAACTTCGACAACAGCCAGATATATGCGGCTGTACGTGCTTTTACTATGTCGGGCGGCGCAACGCGCACGTTTAACGTACTTGCTCCCGAAAACGGCGCCGTACAGTCCGTAAGCGCGCGCATCGGTAACCCTGCGGAACTCAACGCAAAGGACGACTCGCAGATAATCAACGCGCTCAACAACGCGCCGAAGAACTATATTTTCTTTGACGGCAGACCTTCGGACGGCACGGAAACTGCGAAAAACTTCCGTTACAACGCTGTATCGCTGGGCATAAACGCGCTTATGAAGGGTGCGTCTTCCACCGTTTGGTATTCCACCGTGGAAAACAACGACGTCAACAGCACAAGATGCGTGCTTTTAAAAATGAACACAATATTGGGTTTCGGCACGGGCACTTTAACGTATACGTTAAAAACTCTCGAACTCGAATAATAAGGACAATAAAATAACCGCCGCGCGGCTGTCTGCCGCGCGGCGGTTTTACTTTTTGAATTTATCTTTGTATTTCGAAATTCTGGTTCATAAGCTTTATAATGCTTTCCTCGTCGTCGGTGATATTGAAATCGCCGTGCATGGTGTGCTTGATAACCGAGGAAGCAACCGCGAAGTTGACGATATCCTCCGCCTTCA
>CAZRJY010000075.1:0-5906 GCA_964600525.1 uncultured Clostridia bacterium | reverse complement strand
GCGACGTCGTTTCGGGTGTTATGAGCTTTGAGGAAATGGACGGAATGATGTACAAGATAGAGGGCGAGGACCTCTATTTAATCGGCACGTCCGAGCACTCAATGATAGGCAGATTTATGAACACCGTAATCGACGGAGCAAAACTGCCGTTAACTTTGACGTCGTATTCGCCCTGTTTCAGAAAGGAAAAGGGCGCGCACGGCATAGAGGAAAGGGGCATTTACCGCATACACCAGTTCGAAAAGCAGGAAATGATTGTCGTGTGCGAGCCTAAGGACAGCGAATACTGGTACGAAAAACTGTGGTCGTACACGGTAGAACTGTTCGTTTCCATGCAAATTCCCGTCCGCACGCTTGTGTGCTGTTCGGGCGATTTGGCGGATTTGAAATATAAGAGTTTGGACATCGAGGCGTGGAGCCCCCGCCAGAAGAAATATTTCGAGGTCGGCAGTTGTTCGAACTTAACCGACGCGCAGGCAAGGCGTCTGGGCATAAGATATAAGGACAGAGAGACGGGCAAAAACGCGTTTGCGCACACCCTTAACAACACGGTTGTCGCGCCTCCGAGAATGCTTATCGCATTCCTTGAAAACCATTTGCGGGCGGACGGCAGCGTGTTCATTCCAGAAGTGCTCAGAAAGTATATGGGCGGCAAGGAATATATTTACCCTAAAAAGTAATGAATTTATTGTTTTTCGATATCGAATGCGCAAGCGTGTACAAGAATACGGCAAAAATATGCGCGTTCGGCTACGTGCTTTGCGACGGGCAATTCAATATAATAAAAAAGGAAGATATCCTTATAAATCCAAAGGGCAAATTCCATCTGACCGACGGCAGGGGCGAACACGGGCTTGTGCTTCCGTACGAGTATTCCGAGTTTAAAAACTACCCCGTTTTTCCGCAGGTCTACGACAAAATTCGCGCCCTTTTGGAGGATAAAAACAATTTAGTGCTCGGTCACGCTACGTTGAACGACGTAAACTATCTCGACCTCGAAACGCGGCGCTTCAAACTGCCGCCGTTCGATTTCGCGTTTTCGGACAGTCAGCTTATGTATATGACGTCCGTAAACGACTTTTCGCGGCAGTTCGGTTTGGAGTACATAACCAGAGACTTGGACGTGGAGTTTACGCCCCACCGCGCCGCCGACGACGCGTACGCGACAATGCGCGTTACCGAAGCGCTGTGCAAAAAGCACGAGTGCGCGTGCACCGAAATCGACGGGGTGCTCGGCATAAAGCGCGGACTTTTAAAGGGACACAAAATAATAAGACCTACGGCAAAGGCGTACGGAGAGTACCGCGAGAAGTGCCGCAGGGAAAAGGCTGAGCGCGCAAAGCGGCGCAACAGGTTTTACAGCCGCGTAAACCGCAAGCATACCGCGCAGTCGGATAAGCTTGGCGCTTACGTTTTCAATTTTTCGCGGCGGCTCGAATACCAGACCGAAATTTCGATACCGCTTGTCGATAAAATTTTCGAGCTCGGCGGCAAGTACACGCAAAAGCTGTCGCTGTGCAACACGTACGTGTGCGACCCCGGGGACGATACCGTGCGCACCAAAAACGCTCAGCAAGAGGGCAGAAAAGTTATTACGGTTGACGGGTTGAGGGCGCTTTTAGATGATTGAGTTACCTTCCGCATTTAAAGAGCGTATGCGTGCCGTGCTGGGCGAAAGGTACGCGGATTTTATAAATTCTTATAACCGCGCGCCGTATAAAGCTATACGCGTTAACACGTTAAAGATATCGCCCGAAGAATTTAAAAAAATTTCGCCGTTTGTGCTTTCGCCCGTGGAGTGGGAGCAAAACGGCTTTTACGTAACCGAGGAAAAGGCGGGCAAAACGGTGCATCACGCGGCTGGGCTGTACTACGTACAGGAGCCGTCGGCAATGAGCGCCGCGCCGCTATTGCAGGTCAAGCGCGGCGAGCGCGTTTTAGATATGTGTTCCGCGCCCGGCGGCAAGGGCACGCAGCTTGCGGAAAGAATGTGCGGCGACGGAATAATAGTTCTTAACGAATACAATTTCAGCCGTGCAAAAATTCTGTCGCAGAACGTGGAGAGAATGGGAATAACCAACGCGGCGGTCATAAGCGAAAGCCCCGCAGCGCTTGCCGAACATTTTACGGGTTATTTCGATAAAGTGCTTGTCGACGCACCGTGCTCGGGCGAGGGAATGTATTTAAAAGAGGACGGTGCGGTTTCGGAGTGGAGCGAAGAAAACGTCGAAGCGTGTGCAAAGCGGCAGGCGCTCATACTCGACAGCGCGCAGTCGGTTTTAAAACCGAACGGACTTCTCGTGTATTCAACCTGTACGTTCGCGCCCGAAGAGGACGAGAAACAGATTGAAAATTTTTTGAAAAAGTACCCGAATTTCACGCTTTTGTCGATGAAAAAGCTTTTGCCGCACGAATGTGCTGGCGAGGGGCACTTTGTCGCACTGCTTAAAAAGACGGACGGGGTTGAGGGGTTTGTACAACCTTTTAAAACCGTAACGCCCGATAAAAAGACGCTTTCGCTTTTGAATAAATTCTCTGACGAATGCTTAAAAGGGCGGAGGTTTGAAAATCTGCACGCGGCGGGGGAAATGCTCTATGCGGTTATGCCCGACTGTCCGTCGTTGCCTTTTAAGACGTTGCGCGTCGGTATAAGGCTGTGCGAGGTAAAATCGGGCAGGGTGGAGCCTTGCCACGCGCTTGCAATGTGCTCTGATAAAAGCGGACTTACGGCGGTGGACGTCGACGAAAGTACGGCGGTTTCCTATCTAGGCGGCAACACATTCGCTTGCTCGGAAAGTTTATCGGGCTGGGCGGCGGTAACATATCTCGGGTATCCGCTCGGCTGGTGCAAGGCGGTAAACGGCGTTGCAAAAAATCATTTACCGAAAGGTTTACGAATATAAAAAAACACCCGCGCAGTTTGCGCGGGTGTTTTTTTATTTTATTACTCTTTATTTTCGTCGTCACCGTTTTCGGAGGGAGTATCCTCGGCAGGAGTTTCCTCGACAGCGGGCTGTTCGTCAACGCTTTCTGCCTCAGCCTCAGGGGTTTCCTCAACGGGAGCTTCGGTTGTCTCGACAGTTTCGACTGTTTCAACAGTTTCCGCAGGCTTGTCGGAAAGCAGACTTTCGTCAACGTTTTCCTCGGTAATTTCCTTAACTTCGCCGTTAGACTTAACGTACTTCTTAACGTAGCGCTTATTCTTATTGAAGTTGTAAGAATTTTTGCCGACCGACTTAGCGTTCTTTTTGCGCTTTTTAATCAGGTCTCTAAGGAATATCGCCGCAATCGCAACAAAGATAGCAACTAACAGTACGATAGAGGAAGCAAGCAACCACATATTAACCGAGCTGCCGTTCGACGTCGAAGAGCTGCTACTGCTGCTGTTGCTGGGAGCGGCGGGCTCGCCGATTATATCGATATCCTTGTCGATTATGGAATAGTCGATAAACGACGACATGGTGTAAATCGCGTTATCGGTGTCGGTGCTTCCGTAAGGCAAGCCGTTGTCAATAATTTTAAGGTAAGCAAGGCTTTCGGCGCTCTCGCTGTAATCGAACGAGTATCCGGTGCCCTCGGAGTTAGTTTCGCCGTTGAAGGGAATAAACGCTTCCGAGTCGAACAGCGAGAAGGTGTAGTAGTCCGCTTCGTAGCCGTACAAGCCGACTTTGTTTTCCTCGCCCGCAAGTTTTTCGAGCTCGGCAATGTTCGCGTCGTTGTCTTCCAATTCGCTATTCAAGTTAACGATAACCTTTTTGTACTCCTCGATAATGTCGGTGGAGTATTTATTTACAAGGTCGTCGTAAGACGACTGGCTGAGCGATGAGCTCAAATCGCTGTAATCGAATATAACGTAGCTGTCCTGAGCGTCGTCGGCGTAGCTTGAAAGTTCGTCGCGCGCGCCGCTCCACAGTTCGAGACGGTAACTCTTCGAATTTGCGCCCGCGTGGATATAGAAGGTAACCGTAATCCACTTGTCGGCGTATTCCTTGTTCTTATTGGTATCGATAGTGAAGTAGTAAGGGGTGTCGGGAGCGTCGCTGTTCTTATAGCGCACAAGCGACGTGTCGACGCCGTAAACGACTTTCTTTTGGTTGGGCTTGCCGTTTTCCATATAGTAGTAGGTCGGTTTGCCGTCAACCTTACCGGCGTACTTATATACCTTGTTGTTGTCCTTGCCGCCCGCAATAAGGTAGTGGGGAGCGTATTCGTTGCCGTTTGTGTCGGCGTAATAGGTTTCGCCCTTTACAAGATTTTCGAATTTTACGGTCTCGCCCTCGGCATTAAAGAAGTTCTCGTGTTCGAGGCTTATATCGTACTGCTTTGTCAGGTTGTAGAAGTTGGCGTACAGTTTGCCGTCGCCGTTCTCGTACAAGCCGTCCTTTCTCAAAGTGTAAGCAATGTTTTCTTTCTGTTCCGCGGCGGTAGCGTCCTCGTCGGGCTCGCCCTTCAAAATGTTGCCGTCCGCGTCATACCAGAAGTTGTATTCGGGAGTAACGTATTTAAGAACGTCGCCGCCCGTCTTGTCCTCGACGAGATAAACGTTTGCAATCGCGCCCGCGCTCGCCTTAACTCTTACGCTTATTGCGGAGTAGCCGTTAGAGCTTACCGACGCGGTATTGCCGATATAGCCGTAGTTGTAAATCTTACTGTCGAATGTTTCCGTTTCGGCGGAGGTGTTCTTGAACTGTCTTACCGTGTTAACTATTAAAAGGGGCTGAACGGTGTAACCTTCGAACACGGCGTTCCACAGCTCGGCGGAACTCGTCATGGTGTTGTTTTTATCCGCAATGGTTTTCAGAGCGTTGTACCACATGCAGTCGTTATTGTTCGCCTCGAAGCGGCTTGCGTAGTTCGCAAAATTTTCCTTGTTCAGAAGACCCGCATAGTCGTTCTTGTTGGCGTCGTCGTAGCCGTCGAGAGAGAAAGAGTTGGAGGAGTTGACAAACTTGCTTGCGCCGTTAACGCCCGTGTAGGACGAAGGAGTAGCCAAATCGCTCTTAATCTCGTTCTTTTCGCCCTGTTCGGTGTCGAACTGGTGCGAAGTTTTCTCGGTGGTTTCGGTAAAGCTCAAAGTGGCAACCTGCGAGGAGCCTGACGTGTAACCGAATACGTCTTTGTCGAGAGCCATAACCGAAGGATTGGTAATAGCAACCCAGCCGTACTTGAAAGCCGACCTCGAAGCGTTTCTTATAGATGTGGTGCCGAAGTTGACGGTCAGCTTGAACTGCTTATCCGCTTTCGAAGTGTTGGAAACGCGGATAAAGCATCTTACCCAGCCGTTGTATGCGTCCTTAACCTCGTCGTCGCCCTCGCCGATTGTAACCGTGCTCTGAGCCGTACTGTCTACGGTAAAGGAGGAAGTGTTGTCCTTGTCGTTTATATCCGCAACGGTAATCGTCGCCGCGGTGCTGCCTTTCATGTCCGAGGTCTTAATCCAGAAGGATATAAGCTTGTATTCGCCGTCGGCAATAGTAAAGTTAGCTTCGTCGGTAATCTGCGCTTCGTATGCCGCGCCGCGCGCACTCAGAAGCACCAGAGCGTTGGTATCTCCGTCTATGCCGGGCAGCTTGGTAGCCGTTTCGAGCGCGGGAGTAAGAGCTTTTGCGTATCCCGTGCCGTAATCGTCAAACGAATAATTGTCGCCGATTTGAGTGGTAACGAGAATATCGTCGTCGGTTTTTATCTGATTGTTTCTGAGAGCGTTGGGGATATACTGTTTGTCGTCGCTTATCGCACCGAGATTGGTTTTATCCGTCTTGTTTTCGGTGCAGGCGTACTTGCCCGTGCTCGTTTCCTCGACGGTAAGCCCCGCCTTAACGCTGGTGGAATTCAGTATTACCGTTTGGGTTTCGTCCTTTAAAGCCGAGCTTGCAAAGTCGATAAAGAAATGTCTGTCTTCGAAG
>CAZRJY010000074.1:0-5912 GCA_964600525.1 uncultured Clostridia bacterium | reverse complement strand
TCTGCGAAGAGCTGTGGGGCAGATTTCCCGGCGAGTGGGCTAAAATTTCCAGAATGTCGATTATCGAGCACAGCCGCGTAAAGATGGCTAACCTTTCGGTGTACGGCGGTCACAGCGTAAACGGCGTTGCCGCACTGCACAGCGAAATAATCAAACAGTCGGTGTTCAGAGATTTCTACGATTTCTCGCCCGAGAAGTTTACTAACGTAACGAACGGCATTGCGTACAGAAGATGGCTGTGCCAGTCCAACCCCGAGCTTACTGAGCTTTTGTGCGACTGCATAGGCGACGGCTTTGTGCACGACAGCTCTCAGCTTGCCGAGTTCAAAAAGTTCGAGGACGACAAGACCGTATTGACCCGTCTCGAAGAGATTAAGGCGATAAAGAAAAAGCAGTTTGTCGATTACGCGCTCAAAAAGCAGGGCTTTGTAATCAATCCCGACAGCATTTTCGATACTCAGGCAAAGAGACTGCACGAGTATAAGCGCCAGCTTTTAAACGTTTTAAACATTATCGATTTGTATCTCGATTTGCAGGAAAATCCCGATATGAAGATGCAGCCCAAGACCTACATTTTCGGCGCTAAGGCTGCACCCGGATATTCGATGGCAAAGCAGATTATCAAGCTGATAAATTATCTGTCCGCCGACATACGCAAGAATCCCAAGATAAACGAAAAGCTTAACGTCGTTTATATGGAGGATTACAACGTAACCATGTCCGAAAAGCTTATGCCCGCGTCGGAAATTTCCGAGCAGATTTCGCTTGCAGGCAAAGAGGCGAGCGGTACGGGCAATATGAAGTTTATGATTAACGGCGCGCTTACCATAGGTACGCTCGACGGTGCCAACGTCGAAATGGCGCAGGCTGTCGGCGACGACAATATATTCATATTCGGTCTTAAATCGAACGAAGTGGACGATATCTGGCGCGAGGGTTACAGCTCTGCGAAGTATTACAACGATTCGCCCAAGTTAAGGAGAATAGTCGAAGCGCTTATTATCGGATTTAACGGTCAGTCTTTCTCCGATATGGCAAACTATTTGCTTACGGGCAGCCCCGTGGCGGACCCTTATATGTGTATGGCGGATTTCGTTTCGTACAGCCGTACGCAGCGTAATATGTCCGAGCTTTACGTAAAAGACAAGATGAAGTGGAACAAGATGTCGCTCAACAATATTGCGGCGTCGGGCTTCTTCTCGGCAGACCGCAGTATCAGGCAGTACGCCGAAAATATCTGGAACTTAAAGACTTACGGTAAAAACGACAAGTAACAAATTGGACCGCCGACAACGGTTAACCGTTGTCGGCGGTTTTGCAATAATATGGTTAGGAGGTGATTAAATGAGTGATTTCAAAGAATTGAGAATAGTCGACAATTTCTATCAGACGTCCGCGTTTTTTCCTATGCCTACAACGCTTGTCGGCACGGTGTCGGAAAACGGTCAGACAAATCTGGGCGCATATTCGCTGTGCTTTCCGTACTATATAGCGGGCAAGGATTACTACGCAATGATTTTGGAGTGCCGCAACAGTTCCAATACGGCGCAAAACATATTGCGCACAAAGAAGTGTTCCTTAAACTTTATACCCGACAACAAAAAGTTTTTCAAAGAGGCGGTAAGGCTGGGCTTTCCCGGCGATACGACCGAGGAAAAGATGAAAAACTGTCTGTTTACGCTTAAAGACAGTACGCTTGAAGGAGTAAGACCGAAGATAGTAGACGAAGCGTTTCAGGTGTTCGAATGCACGTGGGACGACAGCTTGGAGGACGCTTACCTCGATAAAGCGGGCTGTTTGGAGGGATATGAACCGCCTTACAGGAATTTTAACGGCATAACAAGCAGGTTCGGCGCGCATTTTATTTTAAAGATTGACAAAATATTAATGAAGCCGAAATATTACAATTCTATTGTCGGCGGCGTAAAAGCCAAAGACTTTCCGCGCGTGCCAGTCGACTACGGCTACCGCGACAGCACTAATTTCTGGTACACGAAATTCAGTAAACCTATACCCGAAAAAATTCAGGCGAAAGAGGGCGACGTGCAGTCGGTAATTTACGCGGCGAAGCGCATCGACCCCGAAGTTCGGTTCACCGACGAGGCTTGCGCCAAGCTTACTAAAATACCGCGGATATTTTTAAAAGCGGCGCTTACTCAGATGGTTGAAATAGCAAAAGAAGAGGGAATAACTCTGATAGACGAGGCGGCATTGCAAATAATAAACGATAAACGCCGTAAAGAAAAGAAGAAGTAAAATTTATGAACGCGGATATACAGATATTAAAAGGAGTTCACGAAGTTTTTCACAACCAGACTTGGCTGAACTATATAATGAAATACGTAACATATATCGGGGAATTCGGCGCAGGCGCGATAATATGTGCCGCCGCACTGCTGATATTTAAAAAGACGCGCTGGGCGGGGGTAGCAGTAGCTATTGCCTGCGTGTTGGACGTGCTTATAGTAAACGTAATATTAAAATTAAGCGTAAACCGTGCGCGCCCGTGGCAAACCTATCCGGGTTTGGGTTTTCAGGAATTCCACAGAGCGATAGGCGTAAGGGAGCCTTCCGATTCGTCGTTTCCCTCGGGACATACCGCCGCGCTGTTTGCCGCCGCGGTTGCGCTGGTTATGTATTATAAAGTGAAAGGCTTGCCCGCTCTCGGAGTTGCCCTTTTAGTAGCTTTTTCGAGAATATATTTATGTATGCATTATCCTTCCGACGTTTTAGGCGGCATGATTATCGGCTCGGCTTGCGGAGTAGGCGGATACTATTTAATGAAGCTTACAAAAAAATATATTTTCCCCAAAATATTTAAGCGCCCTGAGCAAGAAACACCCGACGAAACTCCGCCCGAGGAAAACGAAGCGGAAACCGAATAATTAACAAAAAATAAAACAGAGAGCAGTAGAAACTGCTCTCTGTTTTATGGTTGAGTATGTTGTATGTAAATTGAATATTTTTTTGCTAAATGTATTTTATTTTCAGCCTTTATAATCCCAGACTACAAAAAAATGTGAATTCCAATTTTCATCCCAATCGGTCGGTTTTTGTTCCGCTTTACAATATATAGTAATTCAATAGCAACGTTCAAATGCATTATTACCTATAAACTCAACGCTATCGGGTATAATTATGCTTCTAAGTGAAGTGCAATTGTAGAATGCTCGTTCACCGATAGAAGCAATGCTATCAGTAATTGTTATGTTTGTAAGCGAAGTGCAATTGTAAAACACTTGCTCACCGATAGAAGTAACGCCGTCAGGTATTATTATGGTTGTAAGCGAAGTACAATTGTAGAACGCCTGTTCGCTGATGGAAGTAACGTTTTCAGGAATGGTTATGCTTGTAAGCGCACTGCAACCCGCAAACGCCAGCTTATCGATTGAAGTAACGCTTTCGGGAATGGTTATGCTTGTGAGTGAAGTGCAACTGGAGAACGCCCGCTCACCGATAGAAGTAACACTGCCGTCATTAGGTATAATACTATTTTTACAGCCAAGTATTAAAGTTTTACTTTCGTCTTCAATAATACAGTTACCCGAACTATGATAAACAGGGTTTTTACTGTCTACTGAAATGCTTTCAAGCGAAGTGCAACCGGCGAAAATCTCAGGACCAATGTTAGAGGTAACGCTGTCTGGAATAAATATGCTTGTAAGTGAAGAGCAGTGGTAGAATGCCTGCGAACCGATAGAAGTAACGCTGTCCGGAATTATTATGCTTGTAAGTGAACTGCATTCATAGAACGCCTCAACACCTATGGAGGTAACTCTGTCGGGAATTATTATGTTTGTAAGCGCACTGCAACCTGCAAAAGCAAACTTTCCGATAGAAGTAACGCTGCCGTCATCAGGTATAATACTGTTTTTACAGCCAAGAATTAAAGTTTTACTTTCGTCTTCAATAATACAGTTGTCCGAACTATGGTAAACGGAGTTTTTACTATCTACTGAAATACTCTCAAGCGAAGTACAATTCTGTAACGCACTTGCACCTATAGTAGTAACACTGTCCGGAAATGATATACTTGTAAGAGAACTGCAACCTATAAATGCAGAAGTACCGATAAACTCAACACGGTCGGGTAAAATTATACTTGTAAGAGAACTGCAACCGATGAATGCATAACTGCCGATAGATGTAACGCCGTCGGGGATGGCTATATTTGTAAGCGCACTGCAACCCGAAAACGAGTGCCTACCGATAGACGTAACGGTGTCGGGGATTGTTATACTTGTAAGCGAACTACAGCTGATGAACGTCTGCTCACGAATGTATGTAACGCCGTCGGGGATTGTTATACTTGTAAGCGAACTACAGCCGCCAAATGCCCCGTCACCTATATAAGTAACGCCTTTAGGAATTATAACGCTTGTGAGTAAAGAGCAACCCCAAAACGCTATATCATCGATAGATGTAACATACTTTTCATTATACAGCGAAGGGATTATTACTTCCTTTACATTTCTATTGCTTACTGCAACCTCATATGTGTCGTTATTCTTTAATGTAAAAGTTAAATAGTCTAACGTAGGTTCTTGTTCATTACACCAATTACAATAACCGTCTTCATATTCGTGTGCCATTATAGCAGGGGTTTTGAGGCTGTCAATATAACTATCGCCACATTTAGTGCAAGTGTAAGTTGTAAAGCCCTGTTCCGTACAAGTCGGTTGAGTAACTTTTGCTTCATAATTATGGTTACATTTTTTGCAAGCCGTAAAAAGCAATGACAAGCAAGCAGAAGCAATGCAAAGCGTCAAAATTAAGAGTAGCTTTCTTTTCATTTTAAAATTTTCCTATAAAAATAATCTTATAAATATTGAAAAAAACAGCACAAAAATTATTATGTCTTGATTAATTTTACAATAATCCGTGTATTAAGTCAACGCATTGAATTAATATTACTTTTAGGTATAACAAAAAAGCCTAAATTGAACTTAGTTCAATTTAGGCTTTTAATGGTTGACTATGCGCGACTGTGTTTGAACACTTTTTGATACGCTCTATTAGTTCGTTTGTTTCGTCAAGCCGTATTTTTTCAATGTTCTTGTCAACGCCTAAATCAAGATAGCCAACAGTCTTTATCGTTTCGTCGTCATAAATATAAACCATAAAAACAAGGTTATCAATTATTTGCTTTTGATATTCTTTGTCGGTGGGGTCGCCTTTCAGAAGCTCGGCAATAAACGTCAAAATGTCTTTAACTGTAAATTGGTGTCCGCGCTCTAACATTATCCGCGATTTGGTTGCTTGCAAGTCTGCAAGCAATTTTTCATAGTCCGTCATTTTCCTTTCAATGTTTGCGCGGAGTAGCGGGCTTTTTGCCTCTATAAAAGCGTTTGTTAAGTCATCAACTTGTGTCTGTGCTTGCCGTATGCGCGTTTCAATGCTCTTTATTCCGTCGTCGCCCGTGCGCCGTTCGTAATAGACTATTGTTTCCCGTGCGGCTTTCTCGGCGTTCCTTTTGTCGCTTAAAAAGTCGTAAACTTGTTGGGTAACTTGCAATTCCAATAGGTCTTTATTTTCCCGCGATTTCTCGCATTGGCTTTTGGTCTTACGCTTGCAAACATAGTAATAGTGTTTCTTGCCGCTTTTACCAGTGCCGCCGCCTGCAACCATAGCTGTGCCACAATGCCCGCAAAAGGCTTTTCCCGTAAGCAAATAAGGCTCTACCGCCGAATTTGCGCCCGCTAAAATTTTGTTGCGTGCAAGCCGCTTTTGAACTTCGTCAAAAAGCAATTCGTCGATAATGGCGGGGTATTGGTTGGTGCAAAGTCTTTTGCCTAAATAGAATTTGCCCGTATATTTGCGGTTAGTCAACCACCTGTCAAAAGTTCTGCTATTATACGGGTTTCCGTTTATCCGTTCGCCCTGCGCGTTGAGTGCGGCGGCGATTTCTGCTT
>CAZRJY010000073.1:0-5962 GCA_964600525.1 uncultured Clostridia bacterium | reverse complement strand
CTGACCGATAGAAGCCATGCAGTTTGAGGGAATTTTTCTCATCTCGCCCGAGGGAGTAAAAAGGCAAAGCGTACTATTGCGGCGTTGCCCCTATCGCGCATATTAACCGAGACCGACAGCCCCTATATGCCGCCTGCAAGCGCGTACGGAACGTTTCCGAATACTCCGCTTGCAATACCCGAAATTTGCCGTTCAATCGCGGATATTAAGGGGGTAACGGCGGAAATTGCGCAGAAAACCGTTGAAGAAAACGCGCATGCGCTGTTTAAAAAACTCGGCTGAAAACCCGAAAGCCGAGGCAAACGTGTGCCTCGGCTTTTTTAATCTTCTGTAAACCCTTTTGGGTACGCAATCAGTATTTGTAAATTTTCGTCGCTTATGCGGCGCGTTCGGAGGTAAATTATGGAAAAGGGCGGACTGGGCGGCGTTATCGCCGGCAGCGGCTTTGCTTTCAAAAAGAAATTCGGTCAAAATTTCATATCCGACGCCGCGCTGTTAGAGCGTATCGTGACGGGCGCGGGAGTGGATAAGGACAGCACCGTAATAGAAATAGGCTGCGGCGCTGGCACGCTTACCAAGGCGCTTGCCGACAAGGCTAAGTACGTTTACGGCTACGAAATAGATACCTCGCTTAAACCCGTGCTTGCCAAAACTCTTGCAGGGGTGGAAAACGCGGAAATCATATTTAAAGATTTTACGCGCGTGCGCGTTGACGAGCTGGAAAAAACTCTGCCGCCCTACAAGGTGGTAGCAAACCTGCCCTATTATATAACCACTCCGCTCATAATGCAGCTTGTTGAAAATTCGAAAAAGTGCGCATCTCTCACCGTTATGGTGCAGGAGGAAGTTGCGCTCAGGTTGTGCGCCCAGCCGGACACCGCCGACTACGGAGCTATCACGGCGAACGTGGCGCTGCGCGGAGTGTGCACTCTTTTAGAGAGAGTGGGCAGAGAAAAGTTTACGCCCAGCCCCAACGTGGACAGCGCGGTGGTGCGCATAGACCTTTGCGATTGCAGGCTTGAAGTCAACGATATAGAAATGTATAAAAAGACGGTGCGCGCGGCGTTTTCCTCGCGGCGCAAAACGCTTGAAAACAATCTTATAAACAGTTTTTCGCTCACGCGAGCGAAGGCTAAGGAGATTTTGGAAAGCTGTTCTCTTGCCGAAGGGGTGAGGGGTGAAACGCTTTCGCCCGAGCAGTTCGCCCGTCTTTCGGACGTGCTGGGTAACACACTTTAAAAAAATTTCGAATATAATGAAAACGGCGTTTACGGAAAAATTTTCCGCCGCCGTTATTTTTTTGTTCTTAAAAGCTTGTCCGCGGCGTATATTTAGGATAGGCACCCGAAAAGTGCTGACTTAAAAGAAATTCTGAGGAGTACGAATTATGGAACAAGGTTTGGAATACGCACAAATGTTGGAGATACCCGTCAGCACCGTGAGCGTCGTTAAAAAGAGAAGTCTGTTTGCACGCAGAGCTAAACCTGCCGACGATTTGAAGGACAGAGTTGTGGAAAGCGTGAACGAGCGCATGGGCGAAGGCGTTGCGACTGCTACCGAAAACGACGTGTACGGCGTGCTCAACGGCTACGTGGAGACCGAGGATTTGACCGCGCCCGTCAAGACCAAAAAGAAGCTGGGCGTTGCGGGTAAAATTCTCATTGCCGAAACCGCGGCGGCTTGCCTTTTGGCGGCAGGTATATTTTTGACCAACGTATTCGTTCCGAACACTGCCATAAACACTTTTATGGGCGGTCTTACCGCCGTAAAGCAGACCGAGGCGGCTTATAACCAGTTTAAGCTCACTTCGGTTGTAAGCGACATTTCGGAAGCGGATATAGCCGTTACCGACGACGGTGTAATTCACTTCACGCAGAAGTGCTCGGTTTATCCCGTGTGCGACGGCGAGGTTGCCAGCGTTACCGAAAAGGACGGTTCGTACACCGTTAAAATCGCGCATACTTCCAAGTTTACAAGCGTCATTACCGGGCTCGATACGGTGTATGCCGGCGAGGGCGACGCGGTTAAATCCAATCTGCCGTTCGCTTATTCCAACGGCGAAAACGAAGTGCGCGTTTCGATGTACGACGGCAACACGCTTTTAAACTGCTATACCTTATCGGGTGCGGTGCCCGTCTGGAATTCGTGAAAGTAACAATTCATCCGCTCTTTTTCGGGGCTATGATTATATTTGCGCTGTTCGGCGGACTGCCCTCTGCGCTGATATGCCTTGTGACCGCGCTCATGCACGAGAGCGGTCATATTTTTTGCGCCGCCCGAATGGGGTTCAAGTGCGAGCGGATTAAAATTATGCCGTACGGCGCGGCGGCTATGTGCGACGTGGAGGGGATACGCGCGGGCGACGAGGTCAAGCTTGCGCTTGCAGGTCCTTTCGTCAACGCCGCAATATGCGTGGCGCTTGCGGGGCTCTGGTGGTTTTTCCCCGAAACTTACGCGTATACCGACACGGTTATGCACGCGAATATTGCCATGCTCACCGTAAATTTACTGCCCGCGTATCCCTTGGACGGCGGCAGAGTTGCGGCGTGCCTGTTCAGAAAAATGTTCTCGAAGCGCGCCGCCGTAATAGTTTTAAAAGTCATTTCCGTGCTTGTCGCGGCGGCGCTTATAGTTGCGTTTTTCTTTTCGGGCTATAACCCCACGCTACTCTTTTTCTCGGTGTTTTTAGTCGGGTCGGCAATAGAAAAAGCCCCCTCGGCTCAGCTTCTGAACTTCTCGTCGAAGGGCAAGCTGAAAAGGGGGATAGAGGTCAAGTACGTTTTGTGCGACAGGTCGCTTACGTTCAAGGAAGCGTTTAAAAAGCTGGACGACAAGCGCTATCTTGTGTTGCAGCTTTACGACGGCGGAGTTGCCGACGAGATTACTCAGGACGAACTGTACGAGCTGGCTTCCACACATTCGTTCTACGACCGCATATTCGAAGACGACGGCTCGGAAGATGAGTTCCCGTTTTATCTTTCAAGAAACGAGCGTGAGAACAGCTCACCAGAAACGTTGCCCGAAAGCACGGCTTTGATACAGTCGGAGGCAAGCGAAACCGCTTCGTCCACGGCGCCCGAAAGCGCGGCGAAATCGTAGTCAACCGAGTATTCCTGCCTCTTAGATTTCAGCAGTGCGCGAGTGTATGAAAAGTACCGTTTTAAACAGCGCTCAACGCCCGTAACCGTCACTTCGGGCTCTACCTTGCTTATGCAGTCGTAGAGAGGGAAAGTGGCGCTCATAACGCGTTCGCGCGGCAATATGTTGCGTGGAACGGCAAATTTGCGGCTTATATAAAGCCCCAAATCGTTTTCGAACCGCATATGAGCAAGCGGAACTTTGGTGCAGCTTTCGTACGCGTAAATGGCGGGGTGCAAAGTAGCGTCCAGCGCGTAGTGCGTGGCAAAGCCCGCGGCGTAACTTAAATTTTCGTCCTTTAAAATTCCGAACAGTTCGTCCGCGGGCATATTGTGCAGTTTGCGGCCTAAATTGGTCTTTTTGAAACTGAGCTTGTAGGCGAAAAATACGTCGCCGCCCTGTGCGCCCAGCATGTAAAGAGTGTGGTCGTCAATCACTTTTTTAATGTCTTTGGTGCAGTTTTCGTAAATAATTTTAGCGCATACAGCGTGAGAAAAATAATCGGGCATACTATAAGTTTTCCCGTTTACAGTAAAATAAATACTGCTGAACGTAACCCGAATATTCGCCGAACAGCGAGGTGAAGTAGGCGTTTATCTTTTCGCGGTTTGTAAGCGTGCCGTTAAAGTCCTCGCGGTAAATCTTTTCTATCCAGGTGTCTACGGGGAAGCTTGCCGCTTTTTGGAAGCCGAACAGACTTACGCAGTCGGCAACCTTGGGACCTACTCCGTTATAGGTTAAAAGCGCTTTTTTGAGCGCGGTCGCGTCGAGGCTTTTAAGGTGCTCGATGCCCTCGGCGGATACGCGCTTTGCTACGTCTACGATAAAGCGGTCGCGGTAGCCTGTGCCCAGACTTTTATAAAACGCCGCGTCCCTTTCCGCAAGCTGGGAGGCGGTAGGGAAGGTGTAGTATTCCTCACCCATAAATTCGCGTCTTTCCCCGACCGTTCGGGAAATGCGCGAGATAATGCCCTTAATACGGGGGATATTGTTATTCTGCGAAATGATAAACGAAAAGAGCATTTCCTCGGGGTCCTGATTAAGTAGGCGCAAGCCCTTTGCAACCTCGCACGAGCGGTTGATTACGGGCACGTTAAAAGCCTTGATTTTTTCAATAACTGCGGCATATTCCCGCCCCAAATCGAAAAAATTGTAAAAATAATCGGGAAAATCGCTCTCTATAACCGTGCTGTTTCCGTCAATGTGAACGTAGCACGCCTTATCGGTCGAAAATACCTTATAGCCGTCTTTAAACGGCTCGAAACGGAAAATCTGTCCGCATTCGAGCACGTCTTTGGGATTAAAGTAAGTTTTGTCGTAAGTAATCTTTTGCATAAAAAAATACAGCCTCTTTTCAAGGCTGTATTTTATCATTTTTATCCGGTTATGTCAACGGGAAATATACGTTTACCGAGCCTGCCGATATGTCGATATCAAGTTTTTTAGAACTGCTCATAAGTCCGTTCTGGTTGCCTACGTTGCAACTGCCTGCCGATTTGTCCACGGTTATATCGTAGTCGCTTTTTGCACCCGACAGCCACATGTTCAAGGAGCCTGCGGAAACGTCGACCTTAACCTTTCCGCTGTTCGCGCACCTGATATCCGCCGAGCCTGCCGAAATGTCGACGGTGATATCCCGCGCTTGCAGTTTATCTACCGAGAGGTAGCCTGCCGAAATGTCCGCCGTAAAACAGCCGTCTGCCCAATTGCCTTCGATGTAATCGCAGTTTAAACCCTTGGCAACGATTTTGCCCGCCGAAAGGTTAAAGTTTGCACCCTTGTATACGCCGTCGGCAATATTGACGGTGCCCGCCGAAACGGAGAGCTTTAAGTACATTTTATTGTCCTTAGGTATCTTTACGGTAACAGTCGGAATATTGCGCCAGCCGAACCAAAGAAAGAAGGTCTGTTTCGGCTTAACGTAAACCGTGCCGTCGTTTTCGTATACTTTGTAACCGTATTGATAGGCGTCGGGGTAGTCAACCTGAACTTTTTCGCCGTCGTAGAACTCGACGTTCATACCGCCCGCGGAAAGACTTAAATCCAAACTTTCGTTGTCGCTTTGCGCGTCGAACGTGTACATATCATAATCAACGCTCAGTTTCCAACCGTTCATGGAAAGTCCGATTACAAATATGACCACGCCTAAAATGAATACTAAAATGCCAATCGATAAAAATATTTTCCAAGCTTTCATTTTTCGCAGTCTCCGTTAAATAATTTTTCTGAGATTTTTCCAAAGCACTTTGATAAGCGCACTGAACGGGGCAAGAAGAATAAAGCTGAGCCCTACGTTGAGCACACCGTAGCCTATGTTGAGTAACGCCATTGCCACAGTGCCGTTGCCCGAGACAAGCATACCTATCGCCATACCCGCGGTAACAAATCCCTGAACTATGCCCGCTATGCACGAGCCGATAAGCGCTATCGACAGCCCGACTAAAAGTATAGCCAGAATTACGCCTACAAAAATCTGTGCCGCGCTCTTTTGCTTCTTTGTCTGTGCCTGCGCGGGGGCAGGCGCAGGGGCAGGCGCAGGTATGGGTGCAGGTACGTCTTCCCGAGGCGCTTCCTTGGCGGGAGGCGGCGCTTCGGTCTGCGGCGCGCCGCCGTAATTGTAGTTGTAGTAGTTGTAATTGTAGTTGTTGCCGCCGCTCACGTTCGCCGAGCCGCCTTCCTGAGGGGCCGCCGCTTCCTTGCTTTCAGCCAAAATCTTTTTAGCTACGTCGTAGGGAGCGCCGAACTCCTCGATAATCTGAGCCTCGCTTATGCCCGCGTCGCGCTTGTCGGCGTACATTTCGGAAAAGTATGAAAAAATTTTCTG
>CAZRJY010000072.1:0-6014 GCA_964600525.1 uncultured Clostridia bacterium | reverse complement strand
TGTATATGCGTTTCGTCACAGCGTGTGTAAAGTCCGTTTTCGCCGCGGATAAAAAAGGTCAAATCCATCTGCACGCCGTCGTCCGTCTGCCTGTTGAACCACAGATAGGAAACGTCCTCTCTGTCCTCGCCGAACAGATTTTCACCCAGAATATTCCTTATTTTATTTTCGCTGCTGATATCGAAAAAGAACGCGCCGTTTGCGTTCGTTGCGGCATATATGCGGCCGAATGCGCTTTTAAGCTTGTTTTTAGGCACGTAATTTATGCAGTCGTTTACCGCCGTGCAGAAATCGACTTTCGCACACACTTTCAGTTTGGTTATATCGCCGAGTAAAAATTCACAGCGGACGCCCTCTTTTGCGGCAAGCTGTCTGGCGCGCGACAACATACTCTCGGAAATATCCATTCCGTCCACCTTATAGCCCGCCTTATTGAAGGCGCGCGTAAAGTAGCCGTTGCCGCAGCCTATGTCCAGACCGCTATGGAAATCACCCGCTTTATTTATCTTATTTAACAAATACTGCGACCATGTTAAATAGTCGCAGTCTGCGTTTAAATATTCGAAAATGCCGCCAAGCGCGGAATAGCTTTGTGCCATAATTTTATTTGGAAAGTAAGTTGTTTTTACTGAGCTTTTTCTTTTTGCCCTTTTTGTCGGTGGTCGACAGCGCCTTTTCACGCTCGGCAAAAAGTTTTTCGTATTCGGCGTAGCGCGTATCGGTCTTGTGCTCCTCGATATAATCGTTGACCTCGCCCTTGATTTTCAATCTGTCGCCGGTCACGCGCCTTATATCCGCTCTGCCGTAAGCAACGCCTATTTCCTTTACCTCGGTGCCGCCTTCGATGGGGCGCATGGGTCTGCCGACAAGCTCGCTTCTGCCAGCCGCCAGAATTTCACGCGCAACCGCCTTTTCGTCCTCTTCCTTTTCCGCCGCAAGCTGTTTGGGTGTCAAGGTTGCCTTGCGCGCCTCCTCTTCCGACTTTATCGCGGGAGTTACGAACATATCGAAAACGCCCTGAGTAAACGCGAGCCAGCAAAGAAGTATATACGAAAATCCGAAGAATAAGAACAGCGCGTAGCCTATTACTTTAAAGAACCACACGGCTTCGCCTATGAGCAGGAACCACACGGGAACAAGCGCCAGTCCGAGCATAAATACCGACTGCAAAATCGTACCGATTAAAAGCACGAACGAGTTTTTGATAAGGTATTTAAATTTGACTTTATAGCTTACTCCCACCGCGAGCAGCCAGGCGCAGACAACGCCTACTATTACCGCCGCGATTATCATAAACACTTTTGCGGTTACGGGGCCCGCCTTCGCCGCGCCGTTTGCTATCTGCAATGCCGACCAGTCGGAAATGACCAGCGCCGAGAACACGAACAATAAAAGAAGTTCGACGGGCAGAAGTACGTTGAAATAGCACACCTTTACTCCGTGGAAATAGCTTTTAAGCGAAAACTGTCCGTGGGTATTTATAAGCTTTTTAATCGAATAGCACGCGCCCGCAAGTCCTACGGAAGCTATAAAGCCCGCAACGAACAAAAGCGCGTAAAAACGTAAGCCGTAAGAGAAATACAAACTCTCCTGCACGCCCTGCATACTCGGCGTGAGCGGATAAGTGAAAAGCGGATTGGACGAAAACGGATACGTTGTGCCCATCTGCGTAATGATATAGTCCTTAAAATAAATTACCATTATACCCGGCACAAAAAACAGCAGGGTAAAAACGTTTATTATTACGAATTTTACAAAGTTCGACTTGAATAAATCCCACGTGTCGGCCCAACGGTTTTCGGGCATGTGCGTGCGCACATAGTCGTCGGCAAGCTCGTTACCTTCAAGCGAAGCTACTCTCGATTCAGCCATTAAAATGCAACCTTTCCGTCCGCCTCTATCTCTGCGCGGACGCACGTTTTTCAATTATTATACAGCATATATAAAATTATTTCAAACGTTTTGCTTTAAAGATTGAAAAAAAGAATATAAAATTCTTTGACTTTTAAGCCGCGGTATGCTAATATCAAAAGGCAAAATAGAGGAGCGGCTGAGCATCAGTACCCGCAGGCTTGAAACTTATGGCGGTTTTGTATAGCTTACGGTTAAAGGGCATCGCCGCCGAAGCCGTGATTTTGCCATAACCGCGGCTGGGCGTAAGGGCTAACACCCTTGCGACTGACACTTTTCGTGTTGCGCTTTTTGCGGGCTTGGTTAAAAACTTGCAGCGGCGCTTTTATTACAAGGCGCCGCTTTTAACTTAATTAAAATTTACGGAGTATAATATTATGAGAAAATACAAAGTCGGAATAATCGGCGCTACCGGTATGGTAGGACAGCGCTTTTTGATGCTTTTGGAAAACCACCCCCTTTTCGAGCCCGTTTGTCTTGCGGCAAGCGCTCATTCGGCGGGCAAAAAGTACAAGGACGCGGTTAAAAAGTGGCTTATGTCCTCCCCCATGCCCGAAAAGTATGCGGACGTTACCGTTATGGACGCGACCGCCGACAGAGAAAAAATCGCCGCTTCTGTCGATTTCTGCTTCTGCGCGGTCAATATGAAAAAGGACGAAATCCGCGAGCTGGAATACGCGTACGCCAAAGCCGAGTGCCCCATAGTTTCCAACAATTCGGCGCACCGCTTCACCGACGACGTGCCCATGATTATTCCCGAAGTCAATGCCGAACACCTCGAAGTGATTGCCGCTCAGCGCAAACGCCTGGGAACAAAGCGCGGATTTATCGCGGTCAAGAGCAACTGCTCTTTGCAGTCCTACGTGCCCCTTCTTCACCCCTTGAAGAAGTTCGGCATCAAGTGCGCGGCGGTTACGACCTATCAGGCGATTTCGGGTGCTGGCAAAGTGTTCGATACGATGCCCGAGATTGCGGACAACGTTATCCCCTACATCGGCGGCGAGGAGGAAAAGAGCGAGAAAGAGCCGCTTAAAATCTGGGGCGAAGTGGTCGACGGCAAAATCGTGCCTGCCTCCGCTCCCGTAATTACGGCGCAGTGCCTCAGAGTGCCCGTTTCCGACGGTCACACCGCGGCTTGCTTCGTTTCGTTTGAGAAAAAGCCCTCGAAAGAGGAAATTTTATCGGCGTGGAAAGAGTTTTCGGGCGAACCGCAAAAGCTCAACCTTCCCTCCGCGCCCAAACAGTTTATTCACTACTTCGAAGAGGACAACCGCCCTCAGCCCGCTCTTGACAGAAACACCGAAAACGGTATGGCTGTTTGCGCGGGCAGACTTAGAGAGGACAATTTGTTCGACTATAAATTCGTAGGTTTTTCGCACAACACTCTGCGCGGCGCGGCGGGCGGCGCTGTCTTGCTTGCCGAGCTTTTAGCAGCAAAAGGTTATTTCGACTAAGAGGAAATTATGAAAGGATTTTTCAACGGTACTGCCACCGCTATGATTACGCCGTTTTTTAATGACGGCGGCGTCAACTTCGAAGCGTTCGGCAAAATGATTGATTATCAGATTGAAAACGGCACCGACGCGCTTGTCGTTTTGGGCACGACGGGCGAGCCCTCCACCATGACCGACGACGAAAAGATTGCGGTTATGAAGTTTGCCGCGGAAAAGATTAAGGGACGCGCAAAGCTGATTTTCGGCTCGGGCAGTAACTGCACGGCACACGCCGTTGCGGCAAGCAAGCTTGCGGAAAGTCTGGGCGCGGACGGTCTGCTGTGCGTTACCCCCTACTACAACAAGTGCACGCAAAAGGGCATAGTCGAATACTACAAGGCTATTTGCGGCGCGGTTAAAATTCCCGTGATTGCCTACAACGTGCCTGCGCGCACGGGCGTGAACATTCTTCCGCCCGCCGCAGAGGAAATTTCGAAAATTCCCAATCTTGCGGGCATAAAGGAAGCGTGCGGCAATATGGAGCAGATTTGCGAGACAATGCGCCGCGTGCGCCCCTACTGCGACGTTTATTCGGGCGACGACAACCTGAACCTTCCCATTCTGGCTATCGGCGGCGCGGGACTTATTTCGGTTGCGAGCAATATCGCGCCCAAGGAAGTCAAGCAGGTTTATACATACGTTGCCGAGCGCAAATTAGACGAGGCGAACGAATTGCAGGATAAACTTCTGCCCTTAATCGACGCGTGCTTTACCGAAGTCAACCCCATACCCGTAAAGGCGGGCTGCGATATGCTGGGGCTTGACGCCGGCGTTCCCAGAGCGCCTTTGACAGAACTGGAAGACGCGCACAAAACTATAATGCGCGAATGCATAAAAAAACTCGGGATAAAATTATGATTAAAATTGCGGTATGCGGCGCCTCGGGAAAGATGGGCGCAAACATTATAGAACTTCTCGGCGGCGACGGCGAAGCGGAGTACTTCTGCGGTATCGACCCGCGCGGCGGCGTCAACGTTTACAAGACGTTTAACGATATAGAGGGCAAGCCCGACGTCATTATCGACTTTTCCTCCCCCGCCGTTTTATGCGACGAGCTCGATTACGCTATAAAGCACAACGTGCCGGCGGTCATCGGCTCGACCGGCTTTACCGCCGAACAGCTATCTAAAATAGACGAGGCGGCAAAGAAGGTTGCAATTTTCCGCACGGCTAATTTCTCTCTCGGCGTAAACCTTTTATGTCAGCTTGTAAAGCGCGCGGCGGAAACGCTGGGCGAAAAGTTCGATATAGAGATTATCGAAAAGCACCACAACCAGAAGGTCGACGCCCCCAGCGGCACGGCGCTTATGCTTGCCGACAGCGCTTCCTCGGCTTTCGACGGCGGCAAGTCCGTACTTAACGGGCGCGAGGGAATTTGCGGAAAGCGCGGCGCCGAAATCGGTATGCACGCCGTGCGCGGCGGAACAATCGTCGGCGAACACGAAGTGCTGTTCTGCGGCGAGGACGAAATCGTCACACTTTCGCACTCGGCACGCAGTAAAAAGGTGTTCGCGGCCGGCGCTATAAAAGCCGCCAAATGGCTTGCGGGCAAACCCGCAGGTTTGTATAATATGAGCGACCTTTTAGCTGATTAACCCCGTAATATGGCTTAATTAAAGCCCCGCGGCAGTACTGCCGCGGGGCTTTCGTTTTGCTCGCATTTATCAAAACATATCTATGAATTGTTTGAGCGCATAAGATACCTGCGTACCTTTGGGCAGCGCTATACCCACTCCGCGGACTGGCAGAGACGGCACGACGTTGACCTCGAAAAGCTCGCCGCTATCCAGCATCGACTTGGCGTACTCGCGCGGAACACAGCCTATACCCATACCGTTCTTTGCGAATTTGAGCATCAAATCCCAGTTTTCCACCTCGATATCGGGATTGAGCTGAATACCCAGAGTTTGCGTATACGCGGCAAGCGAGCGGCGCGCAACCGTGTTGCTCTCTATCATTAAAAGCGGATACTCGTGCAGGCTGGAAAGGCTGATTTCTTTGCCCTTGATATTCGCAAACTTTTCGCCCGCGACGAAGATGTCGGAAAGGTGCGCGACCATTCCCGTAAAGTTGACGTCCTTGTCATCGACAGGCAGATTTATAAAGCCGACGTCGCACTTGTTTTCTTTAAGCTGGTCGAGCGTTTCGGGCGTGGTGCCAGTAATCAGCTCTATTCTGACTGCGGGGAATTTAACGTTGTAAGCAACGATTTTGTCGGCTAAAATATTCGAAAATATCGCGTCGGTCGCGCCTATCCTTATAGTGCCCGTAGCCGTGGTCTGCATTTCCATAAGCGAGCTTTCCGCTTCGTCCAAAAGTTTAAGCGCCTCTTCAACCTTTTTGAAAATGACCTTGCCGCCGTGCGACGACAACTCCATACCCATATGCGTACGGTTGAAAAGCGTTGTGCCAAGCTGGGCTTCGAGCTGTTTTACCGCCTGCGATACGGCGGGCTGGGATATGAATAACTCCTCCGCCGCACGCGTCGAACTGCCGTACTTTGCAACGGTGTAAAATACTCTGTACAGTTCCAGATTAACCATAAACGCCTCCTTATTTGCCTACGCAGAACTTTGCAAAAACCGTGTTTATTATTTCCTCGTCGGCGGT
>CAZRJY010000071.1:0-6047 GCA_964600525.1 uncultured Clostridia bacterium | reverse complement strand
TGAGCGTCAGCTTGTAAATGTCGATATAGAACAATTCGGGGTGGTCGTAATAGTACGAATCACGCGCGGCGCTGAACGCCTTGGGAACCGTAAGGTCTCCGCCCGATACCCATGATTTGATTTGTTCGGAAGTCAACATCTCTTTCAGGTCATAGTCAACAATGCCGTCTTTAAAGTCGCCGTCCCCGTTCAGTTTATCCAACACCTCGTAAAATTTCTTTGCAAGCGTGTATTCTCTCCCCTCTGCGTCCGTAAGATTATCGTAATAATATACGGAAGAAGGAACTGTATTATCTGCTGCAAGTACGGCTTTCGCATTATCAACGGCAAGCAGACTTGCCCCCGCCGCGATTGACAGTGCGCAGACTGCGCTTAAACCCGCAATCGAAATACGTCTTTTTGTTAACTTCATAAAACCTCCTGAATTAAATTATATTTAACGAAAATTTTTACTCGTCAAGTTTATTTCATTATACATTATATTGACTGCTTTTGCAATGGATTTAATATATATAAATATATTAATCGGTAAAAGAAAAATTGACATTCGTGTCAGATTTGCGGTAATGGTTAAGATAAGTTACTGCTATCATATAAATCCCATAAATAATTAAACGATTTGCAGACATCGTCGATAAAAGTTGCGTTATCGGTATCATCGGAGTTTACGCTGCAAAAAACGTTTATGGATTCCGACGTTTCTTTTATCGGCGCATTCATATTCGTCCATAAATATATAGTTTCTTCATTGCGCTGCTTTCCCTTTTTATCGGTATAAGAGGAAGCCATTATTATCGGCATCTGATATTCGTCCTCGTAAAAACGCAATTCTATACTGCCGCCGTTGTCGGCGTATTTGGCGAGATTTTCAATCAGATGAGCGGCGTATTTAACCTGAAAATTATGGTCTCCGTGACGTTTGCTGACTTTGCGTTTATCACTTTCTATCGACAAATATTCTTTTAATAACTTTTTATCGTATTCGCCGTCTTCGTTCATTTTAACCTTCATACTTATTAACATAGCGTATGAACGTTCGAGGAAGGATTGCGGACGTATTTTTTTATTTAAAACGTCGTAATAATATTCCGTAAGTTCGTCGACAACTTTTTCGTCTTCGAAATCGGTATATTTGTAATCCGCGTATTTACCCGTATTGGGATTTCCTAAAAGAATACGGATTTTGCAGCCGTTGGATATCAATTTTTTTAAATAACCCGCTCTGACTTCGTAATCGCGAATAAAACCAAAGCCCGTTATAAAGCATAAATCCAATTTATTCGGATACAGTTTATTATTCAAACCGAAAACTATATCTACTCCGCTTTTGGATAATGTTCCGCCTCTGTCGGCTCTTACTTTCTTTATGCCGTATTTTTGAAGATTTTTACCTATCAACCGCTGGTCTTTAAAAGCTCTGTCCAATAATATTTTGGTTATAATCGCAATTAAGACGGCTTGCAGAACGGCAATTACTATCCCTACAAATTCGTCCGCAAAATTGATTTTCGAAAAATCAAACATTATAATTTTCTCCCCATTCCCTTTGCTCTTTTGTTAAATCCGTCGTTACCTTATCGTTGCCCCCGGGATATTTGAAAAACAGAATTTTACAACCGCTTAAAGATTTCTGATAATACCGTGTGTCAGGTCTGATAACAAAAAAATCACCTTCTTTGAATTCGAACTCCTCGTTTGTATCCAAATCTAAAAATTTTGTCCGCCCTGAAATGACGTATTGATATTCGGAACAAGTTCTATGAAAATGAGGGCTTTCCGTTTTGCCGGTTTTGTAAGACGTTATACCGACTTCCACGTTACCGTCGAATATTTCCTTCAAAGCTTGCTCTTTTTTTAAGTTGCCGCATAAGTATTGTCTTTCGGATTTCTCTAAGGCGCCGCTTATGTTTTTGCTGCTTATAATTTCAAACATACGTTATCCTTTAACCTTTTATTTCCTTACGGAAGGTCCGAAGAAGCCGTTGTAAACGGACTTGCTTTCGGTAACGGATACGAAAGCTTTCGGGTCCATAGTGTTTACTATTTCTCTGAGCTGTTTTAATTTATCGCTGTTGGTTTCGATAAAAACCATATATGTTTCCGTATTGCTGTTGGCTCCTTTTGCCGTTAAAATCGTTTGCCCGAAGCCCTTTTCCTTTAATTCCTTTACAAGTTCGTCATTCTTACAGCTTAAAACAATCTGCACCTTGATTTTCGACTTGACGAATTTTTTGGAAAGTATTCCGCCCAGCAGCGTTCCCAGCGCAAAGCCGAGAGAGTACGCAAGAGCAAGAACGATAGTATCCACTACGGGATTTGCGATGGCGTAATCGAGAGCCGCCTTAACAATCATAAACCAAAAGAACGCCTCTATAAAACCGATAGGCGCGGCAAATTGCGGCTTACTCTTTACTGTAAAAACCGTTCTTATGGAAGAAAGACACATATCGACCGTTCTTCCTAAAATAACTATGAAAAATACTACTACCAAATCAAGCTGGGTTCCGAAAAACATAATACCTTTTCCTTTGAAATAAATTTTTATCTTATACGATTATTATACATATAAAATAATAAAGAGTAAAGGAAAATTTAAACAGTTGCATTTTTATGCCGTTATGATATAATCTTGCTTATGATACTTTCGATAATTATTTGCAGTATAACCTGTATCGCTATGATACTCAGCATACTGCTTTTCCCCAAAATAAAATTAGGTAAAATTTCGATTGAAACCTACTGGATTGTCACCCTCGCCGGCGCAGGTATTCTGCTTGCCTGCGGTCAGGCAGGTCTTGGTACGGTAGGCAAAGCTCTGATTTCCGACACGGCTATAAACCCCGTAAAAATACTCGTGCTGTTTTTGTCGATGACCGTTTTGTCTATATTTCTCGACGAACTCGGCTTCTTTCAATACCTTGCGGGCGTCGTTCTCAGAAAAGCCAAAACGCGCCAGACAAAACTGTTTTTATACTTATACCTTACCGTTTCGCTTCTGACGGTCTTTACCTCCAACGACGTAATAATTCTGTCGTTTACGCCCTTTATCTGCTACTTTGCAAAGAACGCGAAAATAAACCCTACCCCCTACCTCGCCGCGGAATTCGTTGCCGCAAACACGTGGAGTATGGCGCTTATTATAGGCAATCCCACCAATATCTATCTTGCAACGGCTTGCGGAATAGACTTCCTCGGCTACATAAAAATAAGCATCGTTCCTACCGTTTTGTCGGGAGCAGTCGCTTTTCTTGCTCTGTTCCTTCTTTTCCGCAAAAAACTTGCCTCGCCAATCGAAGGCGAGGCCGAAACGGTAATTATTCAGGATAAGCTTTCGCTTTGGGTAGGTATCGTTCACCTTGCCGTATGCACAGTGCTTCTTGCGATAGGCTCGTATATAAACCTCGAAATGTGGCTCGTTTCCCTTTGCGCGGTGGGAAGTCTGTTTTTAATTTCGGGTATAATCGCAATCGTAAGACGGCAAAAGCCGTCCGCGCTTATAGGGTGCGTAAAGCGCGCTCCCTATCAGTTGGTTCCGTTTGTACTGTCTATGTTCGTGCTTATAGTAGTTTTAAACGAACAGGGCGTTACCGCCGCAATTGGCAAGTTATTCGGCGGCAGTCTGCCTATTCTCAAATACGGAGCGACTTCCTTTCTCGCTTCGAATTTGATTAACAATATCCCCATGAGCGTGCTGTTCTCGTCGATAATACAGTCTACTGACGGCACGGCTGGCATCTCGGCGGTATTCGCAACCATAATAGGCTCGAACATCGGCGCGCTGTTTACGCCCATAGGCGCGCTTGCGGGAATTATGTGGAGTAACATTTTAAACAAGCACGGCGTCAAATTCGGCTATCTCGATTTCCTCAAAATAGGCGCGACCGTTGCAATCCCCACGCTTATCACCGCGCTCGGTTCGCTGTGGCTTATGCTTTTATTAATTTAAGAAAGTTTTCTCTGTTAACGGGGCGTGAATAATAATAGCCCTGGAAGTAATCGCAACCCATTTGCGCAAGCATATTCGCCTGCGCCGCCGTTTCCACTCCCTCCGCAACTATCTCCATATTCATATCTTTAATCATATTGATAGTGTGCTTTAAAAGGCTCATCGATTTCTCGCTGTCCGATGCCGCCCAGACCATGGATTTATCCAGCTTAATAAGCCTGAACGGATATTTCATCATTGTAACGGTATTGGAAAAACCCGTGCCGTAATCGTCAAGGGCAAACGATACGCCCTTTTCAATCAGCTTGTGCATATTGCTTTTAAGCGTCTCTTCGGAAGCAACCGCCGCGCTCTCGGTCATTTCAAGGTGAATTTTACCGTAATCCAGACCGTATTCGTCCATTATATCAATCAGAACTTCGTGCAAATTCTCCTGCATACACTGCACTACCGACAGATTGACGTGCACGTTCTCTATACCCGTTTCCCACAGCTTGCGCTCGCTTATAAAGCGGCAGACGTCGCGGAATACAAACTCGCCTATATCCAGTATAAGACCGTTCTTTTCGGCAAGCGGTATAAACTCGTCGGGACTTATAAAACCCAGCCCGACGTCTTTCATACGGATTAACGCCTCGGCGGAAGTAAGCCGCTTTTGACTGACCGAATATATAGGCTGGTAGAACACCTCGAAGCCGCCGTCTTTAAGCCCCTGCCGCATAGCCTGCAATATCAGCGTTTCGCGCTGTCCCTTTGCCAGTATGTCCTTGCGCGCTATTACCGTCTCGTTGTGCTCGGTTATGCTCTTTTCCTCCAAGCATAAGTCCATTATACTCAACACGTCCTTAATCTGCGCCGCAACCTCGGGGCACCTGATAAGACAGGTATTGACCGCAAGCGAAATCGCCGCGCCGTTGGAATAGAAAGGCTGTGAAAATCTACCGTAGATTATATCCGTTAAATTTTTGCTGTCCTCGCCCTCGTTTATTAAAACCGCGTACTTTGTCTGCGAGATGACGAAAACGCGCTTCTTTCCAGCCTCGCGTATGAGGAACTGCACGATATCTCTTAAAATTTCGCTTTCGCTCTCTTCGCCCAGCGCGTCGCCCACGTAGCGCAGTCCGCTTATCCGCACGCCCAGAACGTCGAATTTTTTGCCCCTTATAACGTCGCTGTTGAATACGTCCCCGAATGCTATTGCGTTAAACGCGCCCTGCCTTTTGTCTATGTAATCCTCGGGGTTCTGCATAGACATATAAATGAGCATAACGGCTATGGTTATTCCGAAGTGCTGGATTAAAAGCCTGGGCACGAGCATCTGTACGATTATGCATACAAGGTTGATTACAATGTACAGATAAATGGTTATTTCCTGTATTCTTGTGAACGTTTTTCTTCTTATGATAATATAGATTAACGAGCCGAGAATGTATGCAAACGTTATTGCGTACTGTACGTACAGCAGCGGACCGTGTACGTATTCTCTGTTTGAGTTAAACCAGAATATGCCCGCGCCGTTTAAGAAAGGCGAGATAAGCACAAACAGAATTTGCAGTGCAAACGGCGCGAGAACCGCGCTGTATACCCACTTTTTAATGACTTTTTTGTTTCTGACGACCGAAAGTATGTATAAAAGATAAAGTACGGGATTTGCAACCAGCGTAGCTAAATACAGCATTTGCGGTATGTAGCTGAACCAAAGCGGCAGTTTATTTATATGTTTAAGTGTTTCGGTGCTGACAATATCTAAAATTACGGTAAAAAGAGCAACAAGCATGAAGGCTATAAAGAACATCGACGAACGAGTTTTTATAGTCTGCCTGTAAAAAAAGCTGAACATTACTCCGGCAATTACAAATATACCTGCATAATCAAAATATAAAATGTAATTCATACTTGAATTTATTGTAACACACCGCCAAAGAAAAAGCAAACAAGAAATTACACTATTAACGAGTTAGTTAATTTAATCATATAATATACAGATACATATTTTACTACATATTCTCTCTTGCAATGCAGGGGCGGGTATGTAGTATTTTTTTGCAAAAGGAGAATTTATGCCTTTTATTCAACGATATTCAGACGTTAAAAAGGGCGG
>CAZRJY010000070.1:0-6141 GCA_964600525.1 uncultured Clostridia bacterium | reverse complement strand
CGCTTACCTTAGAGCTTATGGACAAGCCCGGTCAGCTCGTGGGCGTTTCGGAAATCATAGCCAAGTGCGGCGGCAACGTTACGGGCGTTTTGCACGAAAGAACCAACGAGGGCACCGCGATTAACGGTTGCTATCTTAAACTTCAAATTGAAACCAGAGACTTCAATCATATCAAACTTATCAAAGACACTTTGACCGAACACGGGTTTAAAGTTCTCAATTAAATTGCGAGGTAAAATATCTATGAAAACTGTATCGACGGATAAGGCACCCGCGGCGATAGGTCCCTATTCACAGGCTAAAATCGTAGGCGGTCTTGTATTCACAAGCGGACAAATTCCCGTAAATCCCGCCACGGGTATCGTGGAAGCCAACGACGTTGCCGGCCAGACTGAGCAAGTTTGCAAAAACGTTGCCGCCCTTTTGGAAGCGGCGGGCTCGTCAATAGACAAGGTTGTCAAGACGGTTTGCTTTCTTGCCGACATAAAGGACTTTGCGGCTTTTAACGCCGTCTACGCAAAATACTTCACCTCCTCCCCCGCAAGAAGCTGTGTTGCAGTAAAGGACATTCCCAAAAACTGTCTTGTGGAAATCGAGGCTATCGCAGAGCTTTAACAGTTTATAATCAGTTGACATATCAACATTCGACTGTTATAATATACGCATTGAATATTAAAGGGTACTAAGACTACTTATGAAAATTGCAATTGTAACCGACAGTAACAGCGGCATTACCCAGTCCGAGGCGAAAGAACTCGGAATTAACGTTGTTCCTATGCCCGTTTTAATCGACGGCGAACAGTATTTCGAGGATTTGACCTTGACGCAGGAAAAATTCTACGAAAAACTTAAAGGCGACGCTCAGGTATCCACCTCGCAGCCCAGCGCGTTCGACGTAGGCGAGCTTTGGACAAACATTTTAAAAGATTACGACAAAATCATTCATATCCCTATGTCCAGCGGGCTTTCCGAAACCTGCCATACGCTTTCGCACCTTGCGGAAACCGATTTCAAGGATAAGGTTTACGTCATCGACAACCAGCGCATATCCATCACTATGCGCCAGAGCGTAATCGACGCTTTAAATATGGTCAAGGACGGAAAAACCGCCGAGGAAATACGCGACTGGCTTATGGATACAAAGATGCAGTCGTCCATTTACATTATGGTCGACACGCTTAAATACCTCAAAAAGGGCGGCAGGCTCACCCCCGCCGTTGCTATGATTGGTACTCTTCTGAAAATCAAGCCCGTCCTGCAAATTCAGGGATTTAAGCTCGACCAGTACGCAAAGGTAAGAAAAGTTGCCGACGCCAAGACGACTATGATTAACGCTATCGACAACGACTTGAAAAACAGATTTGCACAGCTCAGGGCGGCGGGCAAAATGACTTTGGCCGTGGCGCACACCGAAAACTACGAGGAAGCCAGGATTTTTGCGGCGGAACTGGAAGAAAAATTCCCCGACATCAAAGTCAGCATCATCGACCCCCTTTCGCTCAGCGTTTCCTGTCACATAGGACCGGGCGCGCTCGCATGTGCGACGTCTATAACTTACTAACAGGTGAATTAAATGAACATTGCAATAGTTACCGACAGTAACTGCGGTATAACGGTTGACAGCGCAAAAGAACTCGGGATAGAAATACAGCCTACCCCCGTTCTTATAAACGGCGAACAGTATTTCGAGGAAGAAGGTTTTACGCAGAAGCAGTTCTACGAAGCTTTGACCAACCCCGAAACCACCGTTGCAACCTCGCAACCCAACCCTTACGACGTTGCCGAACGCTGGCGCAGACTGCTTAAAACTTACGACCGCATACTGTATATGCCCCTTTCCAGCGGACTTTCGGAAACGGCGCTTACCATTAAGAAAATGGCGGAAACCGAGCCCGAATTTATCGGCAAGGTATACGCTTTGGACAACCACAGAGTTTCGATAACGCAGAAGCAGACCGTTTACGACGCGCTGAAAATGATTGAGGACGGCAAGAGCGTTGAGGAAATTTACGAATGGCTTCAAAGCACCGCCGCTCAATCCTCCATTTACATTGCCGTTGCAACGCTGAAATTTTTGAAAAAGAGCGGCAGACTTACCCCCGCCGTTGCGGCTATCGGCACGCTTTTAAAGATTAAACCCGTTCTGCAAATTCAGGGCTCGGTTCTTGACAAGTACGCGCAGGTAAGAAAGATGGCGGACGCCAAAAAAACTATGATTACCGCACTTCGCAACGATTTGACGGGCAGGTTCAAGGAACTGCGCGAGCAAGGCAAAATGTCTATCGGCGTTGCGCACACCAACTGCCCCGACGAGGCGCGCGTGTTTGCCGACGAGCTGAGAGCGGAATTCCCCGATTGCGAGCTTAAATTTATCGACCCCCTCTCTTTGAGCGTTGCCTGCCACATAGGTCCGGGCGCGTTGGCATGCGGTTGCACCGTTAAATATTAAACTGAAATTTTCCGTCCGTTTCTGCGGACGGATTTTTTATTTAACGTAAATTTTTCGGGCATGCAGTTTTTGCGGTTATAGATTATACCTATTACAAGGCTGTTGACCATCAAATAAGTCCACAAAAGAAAGACTATTACCGCGGCGACCGCTCCGTACAGCTTCTGAGGGTTGGCGAATTGCAGATAAAACGAAAATCCGACGGCAAATATTATCCATAGCGTGACGGTAAGAAATACCCCCGGCATACTGTTTTCGAACCCGATATTGTACGGACACGCGAAGATATTCAGAAGGTAAGCGATAAAAAACGCCGTCATTGTCAGAAAAACTACCGATATGCTTTCCGCAACCCATTTGGGCATAATGTTTTGCAGTACTCCTATTCCCAGAAAAGGCAGTGCCGCGGCAAACGCGAGCAGAATTATTGTGGCAAACACCGCCAAGAGCGACGAAAACCGCAGGCTCAGTCCTCCCTTATAAAGTTTACTGTCGTATATAATTTCGCCGCTTCGGCGCAGGTGGTAAAAGAAGTTTGTTGACGACCACAGCGACGTGACCAAAAGGATAATGCCCGCGCCGCCCGTAGCCCCCTTTGCCGAGGTTTGCAGATATCCCAGAACGGGCGTTACCGCCGAAAATATTTCGCTGTCGGTGAATGCGCTTAAATCTATGTCGCCGACAATTAAGGCGAGCCAGAACAAAAACGGCGTAACCGACATAAGCAAAAAGTAAACGAGCGTGCCCGCAAGCGTTGAAAACCGCTTGTCCGAAAAATATCTGATTTGCTCCAATACTTTACGCATACAATTATTTTTGACCTAATTTTCTCCGTTATACAACTAAAACAGAGGGCGGCTCGATTGCCGCCCTCTGCCGTATATAATTAAAACGAGCTGTTGCAGGAATTGCAGCCGCATCCGCAGCCGCAACCGTTACCGCTGCGCGAATTGCCGCAGGAACTGCAACCGCAGCCGTTGTTATTGTTGTTGCAACCGCAGGAGCTCTGAGTGCTGAAACCCGAACCGCCGCTCCAACCGTTATTCCAGTTGAACCAGTTCGAATTGCAACCGCAGCCGCAACCGCTGCCGCTGCGCGAATTGCCGCAGGAATTACAGCCGCAGCCGTTGTTATTGTTGCAGCCGCAACCGTTGCCGCTGAGAGACCTTAACAGTCTGCAAAGGCAACCACCGTTGTTATTGTTGTTGCAACCGCACGAAGAGCGGTTGCCTGAATTACAGCAGAAACACATAATATTACATTTTCCTTATTCATTCGTATTCAGGCCGGAGTTTTTCCGCCCCGACCTATATTTTATTATATGTTTCCTATTTAGCCTCTTGACACAATTCAATTTTGAATGCTATTTTCTTTTTCAATTAGTGCTTTCTTTTTTCTTTCATACTCTTCCAAGGTTATTATTTTGTTATTTTTCATTTCTTCCAATGCCAGCTTTTCCTCTTCTATCTCTGCATATTCTTCATTATATTTATCTCCTACAACAGTTTTCAGAAAAGCTTCCAAGCCATCATTGCTTTCATCATAAAGTTTATTGCGAATTAACTTTATATCGCACAAATACGATAAATGCAACCTCACAAATACCCACATCAACCAACAAAGAAACCACAAAACAAAAGTCAACACAATGCAAGCTACATGAATTAGAACTGCCAACAAAATACCCGCAATCAGCGAAACTATCGCAAATAAAGCGATAATAACCATAACAATTGTTTTTGCCGTTAATAGTGCCTTGTCATTTTTTTCAAACATTTGTAAAACCTCCAATAAATGTTTTTATTTTTTCGTAGCAATAAAAAAAGTGTGCCTCGGTTAGGAGACACACCCCGAAATGTATCCGCCTAATCGTTGCTACACAATTTTTCCGTTATAGGGAATAAAGGCGGTACAAATTCGCATTGTACGCCCTATAACGGCATTCATAAAATTGTGTAGCATTGAAATATTAACATAATTTATCCTAATTGTCAATAATAAAAAACAGGATAGGCATATGCCTATCCTGTTAAATTTTATGTAATTAATTATTTGCCGAAATATCTCTTTAACAGACCTGCAAAGCCTGCGCCGTGTCTTGCCTCGTCCTTTGCCATTTCGTGAACGGTGTCGTGGATAGCGTCGTAGCCGAGCTGCTTTGCCTTCTTTGCGATTGCCATTTTGCCCTCGCAAGCGCCCGCTTCGGCAGCCGCGCGCAGTTCGAGGTTCTTTTTCGTGGAAGGCGTTACAACCTCGCCCAAAAGCTCTGCGAACTTGGACGCGTGTTCAGCCTCCTCCAAAGCATAGCGCTTGAAAGCCTCGGCTACTTCGGGATAGCCCTCGCGGTCGGCAACTCTTGCCATTGCAAGATACATACCAACCTCGGTGCACTCGCCCGCAAAGTTAGCGCGAAGTCCTTCCATAACTTCCTTGTCCTCTACA
This sequence comes from uncultured Clostridia bacterium, assembly GCA_964600525.1. GTDB lineage: Bacteria > Bacillota > Clostridia > Christensenellales > Borkfalkiaceae > Coproplasma. Next base: position 1,250 of record CAZRJY010000070.1, on the reverse strand, counting down.
ACGCCGTCGCCGATATGATGCTCTGCAACGTAAACCGTTTTGCTCTCTTCTACGGGCGTAAACGTCTTTGCCTTGCATACGGGGCAAACTTCTACGTCGTCGGCTACTATTTCACCGCAAACTGTACATCTTTTCATTTTTATACACTCCTGAAAATTATTATTTTTGATATGAATATTCTACCATAATATGGTAAAAATTTCAACGGTTTAATCTAAAATTTCACTCTGTAATTTTTTAAAGTTTTCGGCGAACCGCGTTGCGCCCGCCGCTTGAAGCTGTTCCTTCGTCCGATAGCCCCACAGTACCGAAACACAGTCTAACCCTGCGTTCTTAGCCGTTAAAACGTCCGCCTCTCCGTCGCCCACAAAAAGGCATTCCTCTTTATTGACCCGCAGTTCCTCTAAAATCTTATAAACCGCGTCGGGTGCAGGCTTCAACGCTATCCCGTCCGTCTGCCCCGAAATCAAATCGAAGCAGAACTTTTCAAAGAAAATTCCGTTCGCCCTCATCGCCGCGGCGTGCGGCTTGTTCGTCAGAATTGCAATTTTTACGCCCCTTTCCTTTAATGCGTAAAGCGCATCTTCCTCGCCGTCGTACAAACTCGCAAGTTCGTTGTCGCTTTGCGCGTACCGCTCCTTATAGTAAGCAAGTATATCGTCGAGCCTGTCCGCGTTTTCGCTTCCGAGCGCAAGACGGACAAGCTCCCTTGCGCCGTTTCCGATATAGCTTTTAGCCTGTTCTCTTGAAATCTCGGGCAAACCGAAATGCTTTAACGTACTATTGAGCACGTGCAAAATGTCGTTTAAGCTGTCCAGCAGAGTACCGTCGAGGTCGAAAATTACCGCTTTATACATATTACATTTTTTCGGGAACGCCGAGCCCGAGAAGCGCAAGCGCGTTGGTAAGCGTTTGCTTTACCGCTTTTGTAAGCGCGACGCGGAAGCCCTTAACTCCGTCCTCCGCGGTCAGTATTTTGCAGTCGATATAGAATTTATTGAACTTCTGCGACAAGTCTACCGCATAGCGCGCAATTATACTCGGCTCGTACTTTTCCGCCGCGTCCTTTACCGCGTCGGGGAACGCCGCGAGGGTTTTTATAACCTCGTATTCCTGCGGCAGTAAACCGGGCGCGCCGCTTACCGTGCTGTCGAGCCCTTCCGCCTTTAAAATTACCGAGTTTGCACGCGCGCAGGTGTACTGACAGTAAACGCCCGTTTCGCCCTCGAAGCTCAACACCTTGTCGTAAG
>CAZRJY010000069.1:0-6231 GCA_964600525.1 uncultured Clostridia bacterium | reverse complement strand
CCGACTTCGATACTCCCGCGCACATCGTTGCGGCGGCTAAAAAGGCGCTCGACGAAGGCAAGACCAAGTACGTTGCTGCGGCGGGTCTGCCCGCGCTCAAAAAGAGTATCTGCAAAAAGCTGAAAGAGGAAAACGGTCTTGACTACGAGCCCGCGCAGATTATAGTTTCCAACGGTGCAAAGCACTCCATTTTCAACGCGGTGTTCGCAACTATCGAGGAGGGCGACGAGGTGCTTATACCCAAGCCCTACTGGCTGACCTATCCCGAGGTTATAAAAAGCTGCGGCGGCGTGCCCGTGTACATATACGCAACTCCGCGCCACGGCTACAAGGTTACGGCGGCGCAGATTGAGGCGATGATTACGCCCAAGACAAAAATGCTCATATTCAACAGCCCCTGCAATCCCACGGGCGCGGTTTACACCGAAAGCGAAATCCGCGACATTGCCGAGGTCTGCTTGAAGCACAACCTTACGGTTCTTGCCGACGAGATTTACGAAAAGCTTATCTACGGCGGCGAAACTCATTTCTCTATTGCGAACGTTTCGCCCGAAATGAAGGAGAACACAATCGTAATCAACGGCGTTTCCAAGTCGTTTGCAATGACGGGCTGGCGTCTGGGCTATCTTGCGGCTCCGATGTCCGTTGCAAAGGCGATAGCTTCGTTCCAGAGCCATTCGACCTCGAACGTTAACACGATGACGCAGTACGCGACAATCGCCGCGTTGGAGGGCGACCAGAAGCCTATGCACGATATGCTCAAAGCGTTCGGCGAGCGCCGCGAAAAGATGCTCGAAGTGCTGGAAGATATGAAGTCTTTGGGCTTCGACTACGTAAAGCCCGACGGCGCGTTTTACGTAATGCTTCTTTGCTACAATCTGTACGGTAAATCTTACAACGGCGAAAAGGTTCACGACAGTCTGCACCTTTGCGATATGCTTTTGACCCACGAAAAAGTTGCGGCAACCCCCGGCATATGCTTCGGCGACGACGACGCCATAAGACTTTCGTACGCGCTGTCTATGGACGATATGCTGGAAGGACTGCGCCGCATTGCGCATTTCGCTTCTCAGTTAAAGTAAAAATTTAGACGGAAATTTTTAAAAAGGTATTGAAAATCCCCCTTTTTATGATAGAATATTGTAAAAGGAAGTTTTTTATAAACTTATCAAGGAGGATTTTAATAAATGATAAAGATTATTTGCGGACCTAAGGGAGCGGGCAAGACCAAACAGATTATTCAGCTTGCCAACTCGAACGCCGCTTCGGCAAAGGGTTTAAGCGTGTTTGTAACCGATACCGACCGCTACATACACGACGTTATACGCGCCGTAAGGTTTATTAACGTTACGGAGTACAACGTTGCGGGCGAGGACGCGCTGTGCGGCTTTGTTAAGGGTGTTATCGCGGGTAATTACGATATCGAGTACGTATATATCGACGGCATTGCGAGAATTGCGGGCAAAGAATTAAAGGACTTAGCCGCAACTTTCTATATGCTTGACAAAATTTCAAATCAGAGCGGACTTGTAATTACGATAACGTGCAGCTGCGAAAAGGAGCAGTTGCCCGACTTTATCGCAAAGTATTGCTAAGCGTAAATTAAAATTTTACGGCGCCGCTTAATTTTTAAGCGGCGCCGCCGATTTAAGAGGAGTTTTTATGATATTCATAAGTACGCGCGGCGGGGAAAAGGTAACCGGTGCGGAAGCCATAGTTAAGGGCTTGTCCGCCAACGGCGGGCTGTTCGTGCCCGAAAAGTTTCCCGTCGTGACTGCGGAAGAGCTGGAAGAAATGATAGGTATGAGCTATCCCGAGCGTGCCGCCAAAGTGCTTTTCAAGTACCTTGACGACTACGACGAGAAAGAGCTTTTGTCCGCGTGCGAGGCGGCGTATGCTAAATTCGAGGGGGACGACCCCGCGCCGCTCGTCAAGATACAGGACGGACTGTACGTTTTAGAGCTTTTCCACGGTCCCACGTGCGCGTTCAAGGATATGGCGCTCACCGTTTTGCCCTATCTTTTGAGAAAAGGGTGCGACATATGCGGCGTCAAAGAGCAGATTTTGGTGCTTGTCGCAACGTCGGGCGATACGGGTAAAGCCGCGCTGGAAGGCTTTAAGGACGCGAAAGGCATCAAGATTATGGTCTTCTATCCCGACGACGGCGTGTCGTCTATGCAGAAGTTGCAGATGTGCACGCAGGAGGGCGGAAACGTAAACGTGGTTGCCGTAAAGGGCAACTTCGACGACTGTCAGACGGCGGTTAAAACCATATTCAACAGCGCCGAGGACGCGGCGGCTTTAAAAGAGCACGGCACGCTTTTGTCGTCGGCAAACTCAATAAACTTCGGAAGGCTCGCGCCGCAGATTGCATATTACTTCTCGGCGTATCTCGACCTCGTTTCGTCCGAGCAGATTGAAATGGGTCAGGAAATAGATTTCTGCGTGCCCACGGGCAACTTCGGCAACATTCTCGCGGCGTACTACGCCAAGAAAATGGGGCTTCCCGTACGCAGACTGCACTGCGCGTCGAATATGAATAACGTCTTGACCGACTTCCTTGCAAAGGGCAGGTACGACGTGCACAGAGAATTTTACAAGACCATGTCGCCCTCGATGGACATTCTCGTTTCGTCCAATTTGGAACGTCTGTTGTTCGAAGTGAGCGGCAGGGACTTTAACGTTACCGCCGAGCGTATGCAAAAGCTGAAAGAGGAAGGCGTTTACGAAATCACCGAAGCCGAGCGCCTGGCAATAGCCGAAATTTTCGACGGCGGATTTGCCGACGAGGACGAGGTGGTAGAGACCGTATACGATTTATTCTGCGACACGGGCTACACTATGGATACGCACACGGGCTGTGCAATGAAGGTTGCGAACGACTGGGCGCGCAAGAACAAGAAGGACATGACTAAGATGGTCGTCGTTTCCACGGCAAGCCCTTACAAGTTCCCTCAGGACGTTTTATACGCGGTTACGGGCAACGACGTGCGCGACAGCTTCAAGGGCATAAAGAGGTTGCACGCGGCAACGGCTATGGCTGTTCCCAAGAGCCTTGCAACTCTGCGCGATAAGCCCGTACGCTTTAAAACTACCGTCACCAAGGACAAAATGTTCGACGAAGTGTTAAAGTTTGTAAAGTAAGCATATTTTAATATAATGTAAAATAAAAGGGGTGCACCCCTTTTGTGCGTTAGAGATAACGCACAAATATTATTATAAAGGAGAAAGAATATGGACGAGATGGAATTGGACCAAACTCCCGCTCAGCAGCCCGACGACCCTTTTAAGGGTGACGCGGCGGTTACGGCGGAACAGACCGAACAGCCTGTACAGACTGAACAGGTCGTACAAGCGGAGGCGGTAACGGTAGAGGCACAGCCTCAGCCCCAGCCCCAGCCCGCGGCGGAAGCGGTTGCGGAGACTAAACCTAAGTGGATAAAAATAGTCGAAATCGTTTCGATTATTTGCATTGTGGCGGCAGGCTTGCTTTCGGCGCTGTTTATGTGCATTCTGAGCTATCAGACAGTTGGCTTGGGTATCAGAGGAACCGTAACCAAATCGTTAATGCTTTCGGACGTTACAAAGGATATCAGGGACGCCGCGGAAGCTATGGAAAAACTGGGAAGCAACGCTTCGACTGCCGACCTTGCCGGAATTATGAGCGGCATTCTTTTCGACGCATACTTAATGATGGCTATGATAATGGGTATTATCACGGGTATTATCTGCGGAATTATGCTTGTTGTTAAGTCTATAAGCCAGTTTGCGGCTAAAAAGAAGACGACTTTGGAAAAGACGGCAATCACTTCCTGCCTGTTCTTCTTTGCAGACGCCGCAATTCTTTTAAGCCTGGCAGTGCGCTATATGAAAGAGGGCTCGGAAGTATTGGGAACCAATCAGTACGGCGCGGCTACTCTGGCTGGACTTATAATCTGCGGAATTTTATTCGCCGCTTACTTTATCGGTAAAATCGCCGTTAACTATAAGCAGTACCTCGGCGACAAAACCAAGCTTATCAACGGCTGTATGAACCTTGCATGGGCGGTTATCGCTATGCTGGTGCTCGCGCTTCTTACCTGCGCGCCCGTTATGGCTTCGGAAGGCGGAGATACCGCGGGCTACGGCTTTAACTATGTGTTCGCGCGCGCTTTCAGAATAGTACTCGCAGCTTCGGACAACGCTAACGCAGATATTTCGTCGGAATCCGCGCAGTATATGTACGCGGCGCTGGGTATGGTCATTCAGATTTGGTTTATATTCCAGTCGGGCAAGAGCCTTCACGGCGCAATGCGCGGCACCGTTTCCGCAGACAAGGCGGTTAAACTCGGCTCGCAGATTTGGCGTTTGGTATTCTCTGTTTTATACCTTATAATCTCTGCGGCTCTGTCAAAGGAATATTTCGGTGACAGCGCTCCCGTTTCGCTTGCCGCACCTGTGGTAATTCTTGTGTTCTCGATTATCGGTCTTGTGCTTGCAATCGTAAACAAGATACTCGTTAAAGAAAAGGCTAACAAACAGGAAATTTAAATTAAGACAATTTCAAGCCGCCCCGCGCAACGCGCGGGGCGGCTTTTATTTTTGTTGCGTTTTCCGTTGTCGGGTGATATTATAATTAATGTATGAAAAAGTTGAAAATTCTCAGTTTATTTGTTCCCGTGCCCTTTATCTTAGGGTTGGCGCTCTTTATAATCGGCTCTTGCACAGGCAATGCCGCTCTTGCACAGGCAGGCATAAGCATTATGTTTTACGGCACGCCTATCATTATGTTTTTTATTGTCGTTATAGGGCTTGTTATGCTTATATCGGGCAGGTGGTCTTTGAACGACGGAAAGAAGCAATCCGAAGACAGCGGCAGTGCGGCGGAGACCGAGAGCAGGAAAATAGAGGACATAAACAGTTCCTACGGCTACGACAGCCAATTGAAAAGCGCGCAGTTCCAGACGGAGCACGTTGCTAACAACTATAAGAATTCTTCGCGCGGCGATAAAATCAAGGGCTGGCTGTTCTTCGGGTTTTTAATGACCGACTTTTTCCTGATTATGGTGTTCGCGTTTCTCGGGATATATATCGGTATGTATGTTTGCTTCGGTATTTTCGGCGGCACGATTTTAATCAGCCTTATCGTCAAAATCATTCTCGAAAAAACGTCGATGTCGCAAAAATTCAGCCCCGACAAGTACGTGGAAACGGTAGGCACCGTCCGCGCGTGTATGCTTTCGAGCACGGGCAGCGTGGGCGGCGGACGCCACAGTTCAACCGTGCGCGTGACCTCGGTTACGTACCGCATTATAATCGACGTCGACGGCGAAACGTTCAACGCGTACAGCAAGACGCCTTACGACGAGGGCGCCGTCGTTGAAGTGGCGGTTAAAAGAAACGGCGGAAAGCAGGCTAAAATCATTTCGGAAGACGGCGGAAGGGAATTAAATTAAATGGCGGGCGGAGAAATACTCGGCACGCAGAAAATCTGGAAGCTGTGCCTTAAAATGGGCATACCGTGCGTGCTGGCGCAGGTCGTCAACCTGCTATACAATATCGTCGACAGAATTTACATAGGGCATATGGCGGAGATAGGCGACGTGGCGCTTGCGGGGCTTGGACTTTGCGCGCCCGTATTAACGCTTATATCCGCGTTTTCGTCCTTCGTCTCGGGCGGCGGAGCGCCGCTTGCGGCAAAGGCTCTGGGCGAGGGCAATCCCGACCGCGCAAAGCGAATTTTGAACAACGGCTTTGTTATGCTGTGCGTGTTCTCGGTAGTTCTGGGGCTTGCCGCGTATTATGCCAGAACGCCCCTTTTAAAGCTTATCGGCGCAAGCCGAAACACCTACGGTTACGCCGAGGACTATCTTTCCGTTTATTTAATCGGCACGCTGTTTGTCCAGCTCGCCGTGGGGCTGAACACATTTTTAACGGCGCAGGGCAAGAGCACTATGGCTATGCTCGGCGTGGGAATAGGCGCGGTTCTGAATATCGGGCTGGACCCTCTTTTCATATTTACGTTCGGCATGGGCATAAAGGGAGCGGCGCTTGCAACCGTAATAAGTCAGGCGGCAAGCTGCGCCTTCGTGGTCGGAGTGCTCTCGGCAAAAAGAACGCAGTTAAGGCTGAGCTTCAAGTATATGAAGCCGCAGTTAAAGATTATCGGCGCTATCGCGGGACTGGGGCTTGCGCCCTTCGTAATGTCGGCAACCGAGTCGGTAATAGGCTTCGTTTTAAACGGCAGATTAA
>CAZRJY010000068.1:0-6250 GCA_964600525.1 uncultured Clostridia bacterium | reverse complement strand
CGGAAACCACGTTTGCAAGGAGTGTGCTCTGCGCTGGAAATATATCTGCCCCAACTGCTTCGGCAGACTTTGGCGGATAAGTTAAAAGAGCGCCGCGCGGCTGACTGCCGCGCGGCGCTCTTTTATTCTTCTTTACTTTCGGGTTCCGGTTCCGGTTCGGTTTCCGTTTCAGTTTCAGTTTCCGTTTCCTGCGGCTTTTTAGCAACCTGACCGGGCTTGACCTGCGCTTCGGCTATCTCTTCCGCGCTGTATTCCTCGCGCTGTTTGCCCTTCGTATACTCGCTCGGCAGATAACGTATAAGGTCTTTATAGCGCAAAAAATATTTATACGCCTCGCTGTCGTTGCCGACGGCTTCGTAATACTCGCACCTCAGCTGAGTGAGCATTATGAAGTTTACGTCGTCCTCCTGTATCTGCGGCACGTCCAAAAGCAGACTTTCGTCCACTTCCCTTAAAAGAAATCCGCTGTTTACCTTTCCCTGCACCTTTAAAATCGCAAACATTACCTGCGCCGAGGGCGTGTTTCTGATTGCTTCCCAGACCATAAGCCCGTCGGTTTTGCCTGCTCCGTATTCGAGCGGCACTACGTTAACCACGAACGAATAAAACGCATACGGCAGTCCGACAGCAAACAGCGCGGGCACCGTCGGCACCAAAAGCGCGATTAAGCCGAGCGCGATTATAAGAAGGTCGAAAAACAGTCCTGCCGCCGCGGTAAGAATAAACCTTAAACGCATAGCCTTTACGCCCTTGGGGTACATCTCTACCGACGAGCTTTTGAATATGCGTATTTTGGGCACTTTTACGCCCATTCCGCAACACGCTCCGACAATAAAGTGCGCGCCCTCGTGCACGATTTCGTCGAGAAACGCACAGAGCAGAACTAAAATTACATAAATGGGTATCAACGCATAGAGCTCGGGCGTAGTGCCGCCTATTTTTACCTGCGTGCAGAACGCAATTCCGCCCCATACCGCAAGCGCCGCGCTGAGTATTGCCGCTACTACCGTTATGACGGTAGGCAAGACGTTTCTTTTCATTTCTCCCCCTCGGCTGTTTTTTTATTTGGTCACGATATCGATATACTCGTCGTACGTTACGTTCTTATCGAACCGCTTTGTGCCGTTGATTTCTATTATGCGTGTTGCAACCGTGTTCATAAGCTCCTGGTCGTGCGAGGTGAACAGCATACAGCCCTTGAAATTTTTCATACCGTTGTTGAGTGCGGTTATGCTTTCGAGGTCGAGGTGGTTGGTAGGCTCGTCGAGAATAAGGAAATTTCCGCCCTCCAACATCATTTTCGCGAGCATACACCTTACCTTTTCGCCGCCCGAAAGCACCTTTGCCTGCTTTAACGCTTCCTCGCCCGAGAACAGCATTCTGCCCAGCCAGCCGCGCAGATATTCCTCGTAATGGTCGGTAGAGAACTGCGACAGCCACTGCACGAGCGTTAAATCGCACCCCTGGAAGTACTCGTTGTTGTTTTCGGGGAAGTAGCTCGCCGAAATGGTCTTGCCCCACCTGACCGTACCGCTGTCGGGCTGAGCCTTGCCCGTCAAAATATCGTACAGCATAGAGATTGTCGTCGACTTGTCGCTGACTATGCCTATCTTGTCGTCGCGCTGAACGGTAAACGACACGTTTTCGAAGTAGCCCTTCTTCGTAAGCCCTTCCACCATTAAAATGTCGTTGCCGATTTCCTTTTCGTACTTGAAGTCGATATACGGATATTTGCGTAAGCTGGGCTTGAAGTCTGATATTGTCAGTTTTTCAAGCTCTTTCTTTCTCGACGTCGCCTGCCTCGACTTGGAAGCGTTTGCGGCGAAGCGGGCTATGAACTCCTGCAATTCCTTTGCGCGCTGTTCGTTCTTTTTGTTTATATCCTTCTGCTGGCGCGCCAGAAGCTGGCTTGTTTCGTACCAGAAGTCGTAGTTGCCCAGCATCATATTGATTTTGCCGTAGTCTACGTCGCAGATGTGCGTGCAGACCTTGTTTAAAAAGTGACGGTTATGCGATACGATGATTACCGTGTTTTCGAAGTCCATTAAATAATCTTCCAGCCAGCGCACCGTCTTGATGTCGAGGTTGTTGGTCGGCTCGTCCAGTAAAAGTATGTCGGGATTGCCGAAAAGCGCCTGCGCCAGAAGCACCTTTACCTTGCGCTTTGCGTCCACGTCCGCCATTAAAACGTCGTAGAACTCCTCGCCTATGTCCAGAGCGTTAAGAAGGGTCTGCGCCTCGTATTCCGCGTTCCATCCGTCAAGCTCGGCAAACTCGGTTTCAAGCTCGCTTGCGCGCACGCCGTCCGCCTCCGAAAAGTCCTCTTTTGCGTACAGCGCGTCCTTTTCGTCCATTATCTCGACAAGTCGCTTGTGCCCCAGCATTACCGCACGCAAAACCGTAACGTGGTCGAACGCGCTCTGGTTCTGCATGAGCACGGACATACGCTCGGTCTTGTCCATTATAACTTCGCCCTTGTTCGGCTCGATTTCGCCGCTCAACACCTTTAAAAAGGTGGATTTGCCCGCGCCGTTTGCGCCTATAATACCGTAGCAATTGCCGTTTGTGAACTTTAAATTCACTTCCTCGAATAGCTTTTTACTGCCGTATTGCAGCGATACGTTGTTTACCTGTAACATTGTTCCTCCGATATTTAACTTTCAAATTGACTTTGATATAATTTTTTGTAAAATCCGCCCGCCGCCATAAGCGCTTCGTGCGTGCCCTGCTCTATGATATTGCCGTTATTCATTACGAGTATAAGGTCGGCTTCCTTTATGGTCGAAAGCCTGTGCGCGACGATAAAGCTCGTTCTGCCCTTCATAAGCTTGGCGAACGCGTTCTGAATTTTCAGCTCAGTGCGCGTGTCTATCGAGCTTGTCGCCTCGTCTAATATGAGCATCGGCGGCAGGCACAGCATTATCCTCGTTATGCACAAAAGCTGTTTCTGCCCCTGCGACAGATTGCCGCCGTCCTCGCCGATTAGGGTATCGTAACCGTCCTTCATCTGCATTATAAAGCCGTGAACGTGCGTAGCCTTTGCCGCCGCGATTACTTCCTCGTCGGTGGCGTCGGGCTTGCCTATGGTTATATTGTCGCGCACCGTGCCGCTTTTAAGCCACGTATCCTGCAACACCATTCCGTAGCTCTTTCTCAGCGATTTGCGCGTTACGTGCCGTATCTTTTGTCCGTCGACGGTGATTACGCCGCCCTGCACGTCGTAAAAACGCATTAAAAGGTTTATAAGCGTGGTCTTTCCGCAACCCGTTGGTCCGACTATTGCTATCCTCTGCCCCGCCTTTGCGCTTATATTCAAGCCCTTGATAAGCGGCTTGTCCTCCTCGTAAGAGAACTCTACGTTTTTGAATTCAACGTCGCCCTTAACGTCTTCGAGCGTTGCCGCGCCGTCCGCATCGGGGAGTTGGGCTGGCTCGTCGATGAGCTCGTAAATTCTGCCCGCGCACGCTATTGCATTCTGGAACTCGGTCACAACTCCCGAAATTTCGTTGAACGGCTTGGTGTACTGGTTGGAGTAGCTGAGAAGCGTCGTCAGCTTGCCCACGCCGAACGACACGGGCAATACCGCGGGATAAATGAGCGTGAGCGCGCCGGCAAGCGCGACTGCCGCGTACACCACCGCGTTTACAAAGCGCGTACACGGGTTTGTGAGCGACGAAAAGAATATGGACGATAACGACGCTTTCGTCAACTCGCCGTTCACCTCGTCGAACTTCTGCCGGTTTTCGTCCTCTCTGCCGAACGCCTGCACGACTTTGAGGTTGCCTACCATTTCCTCGATAAACGCCGTCTGCTCGCCGCGAATTTTAGAGGTCTTTTTGAACATGGAATACGTTCTGCTTGCAATGAACTTTGCAACGAACAGCGAAAGCGGCGTAATTACGAACACCGCAAGCGCGATGAGCCAGTTGTATACGAACATTAAGACAAGCGTTACGACTATGGTTATTACGCCCGTAAACAGCTGCGTAAAGCCCATTAAAAGTCCGTCGGCAAACTGGTCCACGTCGGCGATACAGCGCGAAACCACGTCGCCGTACGAATGACTGTCGATATACTTTAAGGGCAGGTTCTGTATGTGCGTGAACGCTTCCGCCCTTATATCGCGGATAACTCCGTAAACTATGGCGTTGTTTATAACGCTCATAAGCCACTGAACGACCGCCGTCGCCGCCACTATCGCGCCTATTGCGATAAAGTAGTTGATTATTACTTTGAAATCGACCGCGCCTTTGTCGAGTATACGGTCGATTGCGTTGCCGAACAGCACGGGAACCAACAGGTTGCCCGCAACCGTCAGCACGGCAAGAAACAGCGAAAGCACAATTGCGGGGGTATATTTTTTGAGCTGCTTCAATACGCGCTTTATCGTCTTTGACTGAGGCTTCGACTTACTCATACCGCCGTCTCCCCGTCGCCGCCCGAATACTGCGACATATGAATTTCTCTGTACACCCCGCACGTTTTCAAAAGCTCGTCGTGAGTGCCGCACCCGACAAGATTGCCGCCGTCGAGCACTAAAATTTTGTCGGCAAAGCGTACCGAACTCGTGCGTTGCGACACCAAAAATACCGTGGGATTATAGTCGAGCGCACGCAGATTTTTCCGAAGCCGTGCGTCGGTTGCGTAGTCGAGCGCGGACGCGCTGTCGTCCAAAATCAGAATTTTGGGCTTTCTGACAAGCGCGCGTGCAATGGTCAGCCTCTGCCGCTGTCCGCCCGAAAAGTTTTTGCCGCCCTGCTCGACAAGCTCGTCAAGTCCGTCTGGCTTGCTCTTTATAACGTCCGCCGCGCAGGCCGCTTCCACCGCCGCAAGAATATCCTCGTCGGTCGCGTTCTCGTCGCCCCACTTTATGTTTTCGCGTATCGTGCCTTTAAACAGCACGGCGCGCTGGGGAACTATGCCGCACTCTTCGCGCAACGCCTCGTCGCCGAGCGCATTCACGTTTACGCCCCCTATCGTTATTTCGCCTTCGGACGCGTCGTAAAAGTGCGGTATAAGGTTGACGAGCGTCGATTTGCCCGAGCCCGTGCCGCCGATAATGCCCACCGTTTCGCCCGCGTTTACGGTAAACGATATATTGCTGAGCGCGTTCGAGCCGCCGCCCGCATAGCGCATACTCACGTTGTCGAAGCTGATAAAGGGCGCGCCCTCTTTCTTTTCCGGCGTTCCGTGTTTGAGCGAGGGCTGCATTTTCAAAATTTCGTTCACTCTGCCTGCGCACGCAAAGCACTTGGTCACGGTTATTATCAGGTTGGCAAGCTTGATAAGCTCGACCAGAATTTGCGACATATAGTTGTAAAGCGCGATAACCTGTCCTTGTGTAAGAGCGCCGCTATTCACCTTGCCCGCGCCGAAGTAAATCAGAATTATTATTCCGACGTTTATGACCGCATATGTCAAAGGGTTCATTAAGGCGGATATGCCGCCGACGAATTTCTGCGATTTGGAAAGCCCGGTATTGCGCTTTTGAAACTCGGCGATTTCCTCGTCCTCTTTGCAGAAAGCACGCACCACGCGCGAGCCTACAAGCGTTTCGCGCGTTGCCGCCGTCACTCCGTCCAGCCTGCCCTGCGACTTTTTGTACATCGGTATGGTTATAGCCATAATTCCGAACACGACGACAAACAGCACCGCGATTGTCACCGCGAACACCCAGCCAGCCTTGACGCTTATGACGAACGCCAAAATCATTGCTCCGAAAACGATGAACGGCGAGCGCATAAACAGTCTTAACACCATATTTACGCCCGTCTGCACCTGGTTTACATCGCTTGTCATTCGCGTTATCAGCGCCGACGTTCCCAGGTTGTCTATTTCGTAATACGAAAGCGACTGCACTTTTTTAAACATATCGCTGCGAAGTTCTTTGGAAAAACCCACCGCCGCCTTTGCCGCAAAGTACTGCGTGCATACCGCCGCTATAAGCCCGACTACACCCAGCGCAACTAAAATAAGGCAAGCAAAAACGACGTAGCGCGTGCCTGCCGCGGAAGTCACGCCGCCTGCGTTTACCGCGTTTATCTTGTCTACAATCGACGCAACGATTATGGGAATAAGAAGTTCGAAACTCGCCTCCAACATTTTGAAAAGAGGCGCCAAAATACTCTGTAATTTATAGTGCTTTAAATACACGAGTAAATCTTTCATTACTGTAAAATTATACCAAACTTTTATACAAAAATCAATCGTTGAAAAGGCAAAAAAAGGATATTATCCTTTTTAGCTTGCT
>CAZRJY010000067.1:0-6251 GCA_964600525.1 uncultured Clostridia bacterium | reverse complement strand
TTAGTGTTTTTATGTTATTAATTTTACCACATAATTATTTTTATTTATTTTTGGTATTCTAATACACAGTAATTATTGATAATTTATTTTTCTTGTGCTATAATATGCCTTGCGACGCTAAAAGAATAAACCTTATATTATAATCCCCTAAAATTATAGGGGCAATCTTTGTATTTTTGTGTGAGAAGAAGTGAAACATTGGTAGTAATACCTGTTCCAAAACTTCTTTTCACTGAAAAAGGTTTATTGGCGTCGCAACCACGGAACGGTATTCTGCGGTGCCGTTCTCGTAAGGGGGCGGCATCTTTTTTATGCGTATAACTACTAACAAAGAGCAAACAGTTTGCTTTACGGGGCATCGTAGTCAAAAGCTGCCTTGGCGGTTTAACGAAAAAGACGAGCGTTGCAAAGCAATGAAAATAACTTTGCGTTGGGAAATTGAAAAGGCAATTCATAGAGGGTACAAGACATTTCTTTGCGGTATGGCTCTCGGCTTTGATACTATATGCGCCGAAACGGTTATCGAGTTAAAAAAGGATTACCCCGACATACAACTAATCGGGGCAATACCTTGTAGAACGCAAGATAGTAAATGGGCAGAAAAAGACAAGTTACGTTATCGAGAACTGTTACAGAAGTTGGACGGTATTCGTTGTATTTATGACGAATATATAGGCACAGAATGTATGTTGGAACGTAATTGCTATATGGTAAACAATTCGTCGTTAATGATTGCGCTTTTTAACGGACAAGCTGGCGGAACAAAGTCAACAATAGATTATGCAAAAAAACAATGGTTAGAAATAGTAATAATTCAACCATAATTAACTTCGGTATTTAGGCACACTTTTATAAGAACCTTATTAATATTATTCTTTGCGCACTACATACAATGGTGGTTATGCTCCGATTCATTCCGAGAAGTTATAAACCGTATGTTTTAGCCATCGTACTCGAAATATATGTGTCGCCTAATGCAGCAAGGCAACGAATTTTCGTTGCCTTGCTTAATATTGTGGATAGCACCATGACGATAGTTATATCATTGTACTGAATTAATCTTTGTTTGCTTTTACCTTCAAATTTTGTTATAATAGCATACAGACGACAATTAATGACGTCTAACTACGATTATCTACTATTAACCACTCGCTATTACATCGTATCACGTTGACTAATGTATATTGCAATAAGTGATGTTCGTGTGCGATATAATATTACTACGCTACGAAGCAATAGTTTGCGATGATAAACAGTAATTTATGGGAGGATTATAAATTGAAAAAGAAGATTATAATTGTATTAGCTTGCCTAATGACCATTTTATCTTTGGGGTTATCGGCGTGTAGCGATAAAGGAGAAACGGTGCTTGAACTGACTTATCGTAACTCTACTTGTTCAGAAGAGAAAAGCCTTTATTTTAACGAAGATTATGAAAGGATAATATTAAATGCGAAAATCGAAGTCGAGGACGGACTTGCAAAAATGCAAATTCTCGATAAAGAAAAAAATAAGGTTATTTGGGAAGAGACTACTGACAAAACAGGAGATTTTGACATTGAGCTGAAAGATGTTGTCGCAGATACCGAATATTATTTCCATATAGAAGTCGAACAAACCGAATATATGCACTTGTTGATAACATCACCCATAAAACTTGTTAAAAATAAGGAAAAGCCCGAAGTAAAATAAAAGTATTAATCTTGTTTTTTATATTATTTGTTTTGGCTTTTTTCGTAGACTATTTAAGTTTTATTTGTTGGACACATATTAAGTTAATATATTTGCGTAAATATTTACAGTATGTTAAAATTGAAACAGTCAATATTATGAAAACGAAAGAAAGAATTATTGAAAACTACATATCTTTGGTAGTCGAACAAAATACCACCAATATTTCCGTAAAAGACTTGTGCGAGTTTACTAATATTTCTCGTAAAACATTTTATAATTATTTTTCCGACAGGCAGATGATTATAGAAGAAATATTTTTAAACAACATAGAACTTACGATAAAAAACTGTTTGAAATACGGAATGTTGACACGGCAATTTTTAATTGCAGTATATAATGCTTTTTTAGAAAACAAGCAATTTTTTAAAATAGCAATTAATGACGAAGGGCAAAATTCGCTTTTCGACACCATAATATCCCGTTCGGCAATAATATTCAAGAGTCTGTTTGCCGAACATATCCAAGATGACAAACGATTAAAATACTTGTCATACAAATTTGCAGTAGATTTTGCAATGTTGCTGCGCAAGTGGCTTTCGGATGGCATGACGGAAAGCCCGGAATTTATAGTAGATATATATCTTGCTAGCTACGACGATTTTGAACATTATCATAATGAAATAGCACAAAGGAAACATAATTGGTAATATGTTTCCTTTTATTTTACACATTAGGGCAAATGAAAATTGTTTGGTCTGGTTTTGATGCTATAATTTGTTTTGAATTAATAATTCAAATATTAAAAAAGAGGTGTAATTATATGACTAAAATGATGAAAAGCGCTATTTACTACGGAGTTCAAGATGTTCGCATAGAAGACAGACCCATTCCTAATGTAGAACCTACAGATGTTTTAGTTAAGGTATTACGAGCAGGAATATGCGGCTCGGACGTGGGAATTTATATGCACGGAGGAGAAAACTATGGCGTATTCCCGGGCGTTCAATTCGGACACGAAATGGTTGGCGAAGTAGTTGAAAAAGGTAGCGCCGTCGGTTCAGACATTTCTATCGGCGATAGAGTTTTTGTTGATCCCGTAATGAGTCAACGCGGAGGCATTGCAGGTTCTATTATGGCAGGTGCTTTTTCCGAATATGCTTTGGTTCAAGATGCAAAAATCGGCGTCAATTTGTACAAACTTGGTAAAAACGTGGATTTGGATAAAGCCGTAATTATTGAGCCTATGTCAGTTGGCGTTCAAGGCGCAGTAGCGTTTAATCCCAAGACAACTGATAAAGCTGTTGTATTGGGCGCAGGACCTATCGGACTTAGTGCTGCAGCAGGACTAATTGGCCGCGGTTTAAAGAATGTTATTGTTGTAGATATAAACGCTTCGCGGTTAGAAAAAGCCAAAAAACTTGGAGCAAAAATAATTAATACTAAAATCGACAACTTAAAAGACAAATTAATAGAGTACTGCGGCGCATTCCCCGGATACTTCCCGCTGCCCGATGTTGACTTATACATTGATGCGGCTGGCGCGCCCGCGCTGCTTGCCGAAGTGTTCGGCTATGCGCGTTATGGCTCAAAATATGCTATCATTGCCGTATTTGGTCAGGTAACTTTGCCGGGACAACCGTTTATTGCGGCTCAGCCTATTATTTACGGCTCGCAAGGTTATACGCACGAAACAATAGTTGAAGTTATTGAACATATCTCCAACAATAAAACTGATATTGCGTCCATTGTGACGGATAAGTACAAGCATTGCGACATTGACAAGGCGTTGAAAAAAGCCGCATCCGGTGAAGGTATAAAAGTTATAATAGATTACGAAAATTAATTCGTTTAAATCAACAGACTTTCGTCATTAATAATTCCATATCGTAATTAACTACGCTAAACAGTAATTTTGAGGAAATAAAAATGACAAACGATAATAATCAACCCAACGACAATAATCAGCCCAAGAAAAATGATGACATGCCTAAACGGAAAAAATTAAGTACAAAGTCTAAAATATTTTTATCATTACACATAATATTTATGATACTAACTTTTTTAGGTGGAATATTATTGTTCACTCATACATTGGACAATGCGGGAATGGCAGTTTGCAGTATGGTAATGTGTTTAGCGTTTGGAAGTTTATACAATTCATCAAAGAATAGTAAATAAAAGGCAATGGATTGTAATATGAAAGAAATCAAAATCGAGAAATGCCCTTTCTGCGGCGGAACGGAATTTATTGAATGTCAGGTAGCCGCTTACGGCGGAGTATTTGTTACAACAGGCGGATTTCGCAATGAAGCCGTATGGGCAACAGTTTGTCGCGATTGCGGCAGTGTAGTTCGTGCATTTTGCAAAAACACGGAAAAGCTGTACCGCAGACAAGATCGCAGAAATTAAATTTCAATTTGTCGGGCAATTTAAAAAGCGAAGAATATGAATTTCTTCGCTTTTTAATAGTTTCTAAGGGAAGTACGAAATATGTAGCGGCATTTTAGTTAAAAAATTATTTCGATTTAGAATCGGAATCGTGTTCGGATTGAGTTTTTTTCTCGTCATAAATATGCCGCTCAATATACGCCGCACGCCTATTGTTGATCCAAAACGCCCAAACTAAAGATACAATCGATACTACAATACATATTTCCTTACAATAAATTGCGCTTAAAACAGCGGCGGCAATTAGGAAAAGCATTTCAATAATCATTTCAAGCCGATGGTCTTTTTCCCATTTCTTTTTAAAGAAAACTTGCTTATCTTTCACGTTGAACGCACTGTTGGTTAAAGCGATGGCAATATTTTCTTCCGCCTTTGATTTATAGGATTCTCCGTCGAGGCGCTCACCCGATAAAATTTCATTGATACTAATGTCGTATTTTTTGCTCAAAATTTGAAGCATTTCTACGGGCGGTAAATAATTCCCGTTTTCCCAGCGCGAAATCGTTTTATTCGTAACGCCTATTTCTTCACCCAACTCTTCTTGCGTAAGATTTTGAGCTTTTCTCAGTTCAGCTAAAAAACAGCCGATTTTTTGCATATCCATATACAATCTCCTTTTATCGACAAAATCATTATATCACATAAGCATTAAAAAGTGTTGCCCACAAACAGCGAATTTTTTATTTGCATTGGACATTTGCAAGCGACAGGGCGAGCAATAAAAAAGAACTCAGAAAGTAAGATGAATTTCAATTTAACAGAGAATGATAAAGTGTTAAGTAAATTCAATATACTACAGAAAAGCCTTATTAATGACTAAGCACGGATTGAAAAACGTGTGCTTTTTGCGCCAAAGCGGATATTATTTTCAAATACACTTATTATTGTCGGCATGAAAAAATTTCAAAAAAATTGCTTAAAATCATTGACGAACAAATGTTCTATATAATATAATTAAACCAAGATAAACAACGAGCGTCATTCTAGTCAAACTTAGCAATAGGCTAGAATGTAATTCGGTAGTTTGTTAAGTAGATATTAGGTTGTTTCTGCCCCGTAACAACTTAATATGTTTAGTGGCAAGCGTTTGAATTCCTGCGTTATCGGATTTCCCAACCGTAACACAAGTAGTGTTCAAAATCCAACTCGCAAAGTCACTGGGAACGGAGGGTATTATGGCGAAAAAGAGGTATTCGCTTGCCTGTCCACTTTGTCAAACAAAACTGTTAGACTGCTGCAATCAATGTAAGGGCATAATTATTGTTTGTCCTCATTGCGGCGCATCGGTATTAGCAGACATAGAAATAAGTGGGCGCATGAGGTTGAGCATCGAGCCACAATTAGATAAGCCGCGACAAGCTGTCACCAACTAAATAAACTAACCGCATATTGCAGACGGACAGAGGTAGCCTTGAAACATAAGGAAAGTAAGGCCTATGCGTCGGATATGCGAAGTTGTGAAGAAACAGAAGTTATCTTAATAAAGAAACTATCCACGCCTCACAAGAATAGAACCCGTTAAGGGTTTATTCTTGTGGGGCTTTTTCAATATAGAGGAATTCAAAATGAAATGGAATAACGGCAAGGAACACGCAAAGTTTGAGAAAGAACAAGCAGAGTTACGCAAGCATTACATAGAACTAGGTATGACGGAAGAACAAATACAAGCAATGTACGATTTCGACAAATCCTATCTCAATCTACTTCAACGCGAGGCCCGCCATACGCAAAAGTTGGACTTAGGATTATTTGACGAAGACGAATACGACGAGTCAAAAAGCCCATTGCTTAAAAAGTTTTTCAATAAGGTTTCGGTAGAGGATAAATACTTTGATGACCATATTACTTGGGTTGAAGAACTAGAAAACAAAGAAGTGTATTATGCAATTAAAGCAATGTCGGAAAGAGATAGAGATGTTTTGTCTTACTTAGTCTTTGACGATTTTACCGTCACTCAAACTGCAAGGCGTATTAGAGTAAGCCACCAAGCAATTTCAAAGAAAGTAAAAAAGTTTCAAAGAATTTTTGGAAAATGGTTGCGAAAACAGCCTTCTATTGAGCTACCACTTGTAGGGCAAAAAATATTTTAGACAAATTTTAAAAATTGGTTGTAAAAATGCCGTTTTAGT
>CAZRJY010000066.1:0-6299 GCA_964600525.1 uncultured Clostridia bacterium | reverse complement strand
ACGTCGCGTATCCAGCTTAAACGCTGGTCGAAAGAGTTCTCCGCACCCGTGCGCTGTTCCTTGTATTTCCAGTGCGCGGCAATGCCGTACTCCGCCATTTTGTGCATTTCCGCAGTGCGTATTTGAATTTCGAAAAACTGCCCGAAATCGGTTACGACCGTAGTGTGCAGTGACTGGTACATATTGCGCTTGGGCGTTGCGATATAGTCCTTGATGCGCCCGGGTACGGGGCGCCACTGCTTGTGGATTATGCCCAGCACCTCGTAGCACTTTTCGATTTCGCCGACGATAACGCGCACTGCGGTCAAGTCGTAAATCTGGTCTAAAAGCAGTCCCTTGTTTTTCATCTTCTTGTATATGGAATAGAAATGCTTGGGTCTGCCGACGACGTCGCCCTCGATACCGTTTTCGTCGAGCATTTTTTTGAGCTGCGCGACAACGGTGTCGACAAACATCTGCCGCTCCTCGCGCTTTTGATTGATATTGGTTACAAGATATTCGTATGCCTCGGGTTCGAGGTATTTAAGGCACAAATCTTCAAGCTCGCACTTGACCTGCGATATACCCAGTCTGTCGGCAAGGGGCGTAAATATGCCCAGAGTTTCCTTGGCAATACGCTGCTGGCGCTCGTTGGAAAGATAGTTAAGTGAGCGCATATTGTGCAGTCTGTCGGCAAGCTTTATAATTATAACGCGCACGTCCTTTGCCATAGCGACAAAGATTTTACGGAAATTTTCCGCGTCCTCTTCCTCGTGCGAGTGAAATTTAATCTGGTCGAGCTTGGTTACGCCCTCGACAAGAGTGTAAATTTCCATGCCGAACTCGCGCTTGATGTCGTCGGGCGTTGCGTCGGTATCCTCTATAACGTCGTGCAGAAAAGCCGCCGCAACCGTGGGAGTATCGAGCCCCAAATCGACAAGAATTTCCGCCACCGCGCAGGGGTGCGTAAAGTAAGGCTCTCCCGAGGCGCGCTTCTGGTTTTCGTGCATTTTTTCGGCGTAACGGTACGCTTTGATTAAAAGCTGTCTGTCCGCTTCGCCGTAGTTTTCGTTAATTTTATCAATTACAGATTTCATAATTTATATCTTTACGAGTGAATTCACAAAATTATACAGTTCGGAATTGCAAAGCTGGGTTTTAACTCCGCGCGCAACCCCTATCTTACCGCCTTTAAAGCTGACAAGCCCCAACTGCTCGAACACTTTCAGGGCGAAAAGCGCCTGCTCGGCACTAACTCCGAAATCGGTTGCAACCGCTATTTCTTCCAGGCTGTCGCCCAAAAGGTTAAAGCTGTTTGCGCTTATATGCTTGAATACCGCAAGCAGTTGTTCCCTGTCGCAGTCCAGCCCTTCCAGCGTGGCCGCGCCGTCTATGTCTTCGCAGATTTTAACCGTTTTGCCGGCAAGCGACGGCAAAGTTATGCGCGCAGGGCGGTCAAGGAACACAATGTTTTCGTATCCCGACAAGTCGCAGTCCTGAACGGGCGATAAAAGCACCACCTTGGAAAGATTTCCGGCCGACAGTGCGAACAGATTGACTTCCGTTCCATTTAAAGCAAAATTCTTTAAAGTAGACAGATTGCCGGCGATAAACACCGTTCCGTACTCGCCGCAGCCGTCTATTTCCGCCTGAGCCTGCGCCTTGGTTATCGAAATTTTTTCACAGTCGACTTCGCCGCCGACCGCCGACATTATGCCGTTTAAATTGATATCGCGCGCGGCAAACGCGGTTGCTTCGGGCTGGTACACGACGTCGCGCACGTAGCCTTGCACCTGCTCTTTGCCCTTGAAATTCGACACCGAGTATTCGAAAACTATGCGTTTGGGCACGGCGCTCTTTATTATTTTGGAATAGCGCGCGCCCGAAAAATAAATTAAATCGAGCCCGTCGCACTTTAACGCCAGGTGGGGCGAACCCTCTTTAAGCGCTCGCGTTCGGCAACTTGCCGCCTGCAAAACGAACTGCGGCTTGCGGTTGCCCACACCGAACGGCTCTAACAGAGCAAGCTCGCGCATGAATTGCAACGGTACGGCGCCCTTGAACTCGCCGTTTACATAGTGCGTAGGCGTAAACGCTTCCGCGGTATAGTTGTTTTTAAGGTACTCGTTTAGCGCTTTTTCAAGCAAGCCGATGTTATCAACGTCGATATTTACTCCCGCCGCCTGAGAGTGTCCGCCGAATTCCTCTATATATTCCGTGCAAGCCCTCAGCGCTTCGAAGATGTTAACTCCGTCGATACTGCGCGCACTTCCCTTGCATTTATTGCCGTTTTTAACGAAAAGTAATGCCGGGCGGCAGTATTCCTCGGCGAGGCGCGCCGCAACAATTCCCACAAAGCCCGCGTTCCAGTTTTCACCGCACAGAACTATTACTCTGCCGTTGGCGCCCTTTTCCTTGATAAGCTGTTTTGCGGACAAATACAGCTCGTCACAGTATTTCTGGCGCTCTAAATTGTAGGAAGTGAGTTTAACCGAGTAGTCGTAAATTTCCTTATCGTCGTCCGAAAGAAAGAGCGTTACCGCCGCCTGCGCGTCGCCCATTCGCCCAGCCGCATTTATTTTGGGCGCGACCGAAAAGGCGAGCGACTGCGAACTGACGCGCTCGTCTTTCTTTAAAAAGTTAGCGTAGTTCTTGCGCGGCGACGAATTAATAAGCTTTAACCCCTCGACAACTATATCGCGGTTTTCGCCCGTTAGCGGAACGCTGTCCGCAACCGTGGCTATTGCCGTAAAGTCGAGATATTTATACGCGCTTTTGCCGTTTAACGCGCACGCAAGCTTGAACGCAACGCCAGCGCCGCACAGATTGTCGTAAGGATAGTCGTCGGAAATTTTAGGATTGATACAGATACAGTCGGGCAGAATTTCGGGCAGTTCGTGGTGGTCGGTAACAATGACTTCCGCACCCTGCTCCTTGATATATTCCACCTCGCGCGCATTGGAAATGCCGCAGTCTACGGTTATAAACAGCTGGGGAAAAAACTCCTCGAATATCTCGTCAATCGAGTTTTCGTTCAGTCCGTAGCCGTTGCGGCGCTCGGGAACGTAAACCACAGCCGTTATTCCGAATTCCGCCAGAGCGCGGCAAAGCACCGTAGAAGCGCACACTCCGTCCGCGTCGTAGTCGCCGTAAATGGCAACCGACCATTCCTCGTCGCGCGCGCGCGTTATAAGCTCTACGGCTTCTCTCATTCCGCTCATTAAAAACGGACTTAAAAACCGCTCCTTCCCCGCGTGGATAAATCCCGATATCTTGTCGGCGGTATCTATTCCTCTGCCGTACAGAATGCGCACGGTCTGAGTGCACAGCCCCGTCTTTTGGGAGAGCGCAGATATTTCATTAAGTTGTCCGTCGGAAAACTCCGCTTCGGCAATGATTTTTTTCAATTGCACTCTCCTTTAAATAAAATCAAAAGGGCGGGAAAACTCCCGCCCGAAATCTTTCAGCTTATGCGCCTTTTGTCAAATCGGCGGTCTTTACGGTCTTTGCAGTCTTGCCTTTTTTGTTTGCCTTGACTGAATTTTTAACCTTTTCGCAGACGCCGTCAACCGCACCGTGCACGGCGGGCGTAAAGAACATTGCGCCGTAGCCCACGGCTATTAAGCCAAGCAGCACAAGTGCGTAAGGTGCAAGCGCCGCCGCCCACATCTGAGCTATCGCCGCGAATACACCGAACACAACCGTTGCCGCAGCGAGCACGCAGACCGAAATAAACGTGAGCATACGCACTTCGCACGCCGACGTATCGATGACCTCCAATCTGTCGCTCTTTGCGTACTTTTCGTTGGCGAAATTTTTCTTTGTTCTGTCGAAAATCACCGCCGAGACAATCATTGTAATAAATACTACCGCCGCGCCGAACGCTATCATTTCCGCGCCCACGGGTATACGCGTTATTGCCGCAAGGGCAACGAATATTCCCAGATTGTGTACGCAGGCAAGTAGCGCCGAGTAAGCCGCGCGCAGTTTGTAGCGCACTATAAAGTACAGGAACTGGAACACAGCCGCAGAAGCAAGCGCAATCGAGGCAAAGGTTATCGCCTTAGAGCCGCCCTCTTTAATCGTGCCTTCGTGAACCGACGCGCTGTTGAGGCGCAATTCGTTGTCAACGCCGGCGTTGAGTTCCTCGTTAATCTTATCCGCCGCTTCCTGCAATTTTGCGGTATTAACAGAAGTTGCAAACTTATAAACTATTTCGCCGCCCTTGTCCGTTTCGTCGCAGGAAAATTCATACGAATTAAATCCGCCGAGAGCTTTGTCGCATGCCGACAGAGCGTCCTTTTCCGTGCAGGGCAGGTAATATGTGACCGTAACGCTTTTGTAGTCTGTAAACTCGCCGCCGTAATTAAAGAAGCCGCCCGCGCAGAAATGGCAGATTGTGCCGACCGCAAGCCCTATGGCGATTACTATCGAGCTTATTATTATGAACAGATGGATTTTTGCACAAACTTTAAACTTAGTCATCTTCGTACACCACCCTCTTTAAGCCTGCGAAGCGGAACTTGTCCTTTACGGGCGAGCTTGCGGCATACCACATAAACCTCGTAAACCAGTATAATACGTAGCTTGCAACAACGCCTATTACCGAGATAAGTCCGCACGCGGCAACCTCGCCGACGCCGACCGCCGCAAGAAGTATTGCTACAACTACGAGCACAATGTGCATATCGGTAACCGTCATAAGCACGTTTTTATAGCCTTCCTTGACCGAAGCCTGCATTGTTCTGCCGCTTTCGGTAAGGCGCTTTATTTCGGCAAACGCGACGGCGTTGCCGACGACGAACAGTCCCAGAAGCAGCAATGACGTTAAGATTACCGCAAACGTTACCTGAATATTTAAAAGGAACAGCGCGTATACAATAACCAGCGCGAACACGACCGCAACGGCCGATACGACCGCGCCAAGCTTTTTATACCTGACGATAAGGAATGCGCACAGCCCCGCAAGTACCAGAACCGACGCGATAAACATCATAAGCGCCGCGTTTTCGCCGCCTGCCGCCTGCGTGGTGCGCGCGGCTTCGTAATCCTGATAGATAAGTTTGAGCGCGCCGCCGCAAGCCGCGGAATTCATTGTTATAGCCGCGTTTTCGGCGGTATTGATATCGTTTGCCTGCAATACAAGGCTCTTGTCGTTGATTACCGACGTGCACGAGAAACTGACGAGTATTCTGTCGCCTACGCAGAAATAGATTGTCTGGCTCGACGAACTCGACGCGCGGGTTGTCAGCTCTTTGAACTTGGTTCTGCCCTCTTTGGTGAAGTTGAAGGTTATTCTCGACACACTGCCGACGGTACTGGACGTTATGCTCTTGAAATAGTCGGCCTCTCTGTCGCCGTTGGCAAGCGAATATGTTTTGCTGCCGTCGGACGTCTTGGCTATGTCAACCCACTTGTCTTTGCCCCTCTTGGTGCTGTCGTAGGTTATCGGATTGTTGTTGGAGTCTTTAAGCGATATAGACGTATCGGTCGTTCTCAGCGTAAGCTCGCCGTAAGCGGTAAGGCTGGAAAGCGCCGCGTCTGCAACGGAAACGGCGCTCGTTTTGGCGTTGCCGTCGTTGCCCTTGTACGCCGCGTACGAAAAGTTCGTGGGTACGGATATTTTAATCGACACGCCGTCCTCTACCGCAACCGAGTAGGACGAATAGCCCTTCTGACCGAACCTCTTGTTTAAGCTCTCCGCGTCGGAAGCGACGTCCTTTTTAAGCTGGGCGAGGTCCTCGTACTTAGCCGTATCGTAGTAAAGTCCGCCGACCTTACTATATCCTGCGTTGTCCGCGAGAATGCCGTACTCCTTGGCGGTTATAACGCCCTCGGGATATACGGTCGTGTAGGCGTAGCCCGAAAGGTCCGCGCCTAAATGAATATTGCTTGCTATCGAATTTAATCTCTTTACATTATTTGCAACAGGGAACGAGATGACGGCAAAAAACGCCGCAACAGCTATCGCTAACGCAAGTAAAACGGTGATTATAACCGATTTGACTTTGCTCATCTATGACCCTCCTTTTACCTTGCGCTTCCGCCGCTTACACGCGGTTTGCGCGTTAATAGTTTATAACCTTTATAATTATAAAGAAAAAAAGCGAAGTAGTCAAATAATTTTGCCGAAAGAAAACTATTTTTACTTCGCTTATCCCTATTTTTCTCAATCTTTTTTATTTTTTAAGCGCCCTTTTGCGCGCAAGGACGTGCATACCGCATTCTATACGTTTTTTCATCAGCTCGCAGGTGACGCCGTACGGCTCGTTCATATCGCCGCAGAAGTGCTCATTGTTGGCGCTGCAACCGCCGCTGCA
>CAZRJY010000065.1:0-6308 GCA_964600525.1 uncultured Clostridia bacterium | reverse complement strand
CCATATCCTTCGACTGTGCCTGGGGCACCGACTACACCGACAAAATTTTAGACGCACTGCGCGTATCCGACGTAAAAGCCACCTGGTTTATGGTCGAGTTCTGGACGGAGAAGTACCCTGAATACGTCAAGAAGATTGACGAAGCGGGTCACGAAATCGGTACGCACTCGGCAACCCATTCGTATATGTCCAAACAGAACGCCGAGGAAATACGCCTCGAACTCAAAACCTCGTCGCAAGCGATAACCGACATCACGGGCAAGCAGGTTGAGCTTTTCCGTCCGCCCTACGGCGACTACAACGACCGCCTTGTAAAGACGGCGTCGGAGGAGGGGCTGTACTGCATTCAGTGGGACGTGGATTCGCTCGATTGGAGGAACCTTTCCGCGACCGACATAGCAATGCGTGTAATAAACGGCGCGAAAAACGGCTCGATAATACTTATGCACAACAACGGACTACATACCGCGGAGGCTGTGCCCATAATAATCGAAACGCTTAAAAACAAGGGGTTCACGTTCGTGCCCATAGGCGAGCTTATATACAGAGAGAATTACTCGATAGATGTGACAGGCCGCCAACAACCTGCAAACTAACAACGAAATACATTATGTAAGAGGTAAATATTATGAACTACTTGAACGAAAAGAACAACAGAGTGTACATCTGCGGCACTATAGCTTCCGACGCGGTTTTCTCGCACGAGGTGTTCGGTGAAGGTTTCTACGAGTTTTTCGTGGAGGTAAACAGACTTTCGGGTCAGGCGGATATACTGCCCGTAACGGTATCTGAGCGGCTTATGGGCGGCGGAATGAAAAAGGGCGACGAGCTTTGCGCTTTGGGACAGTTCCGTTCTTACAACAAACTCGAAAACGGCAAATCGCGGCTTATGCTGACGGTGTTCGTGCGCGAAGTGCTCGATTACCACCCGGGCAAAAACCCCAACAGTATAGTGCTTTCGGGCTATATCTGCAAGCCGCCCGTGTACCGCACCACGCCGTTCAACCGTGAAATCGCCGACCTCTTGATTGCGGTCAACCGCTCTTACAACAAGAGCGACTATATCCCCGCAATCGCCTGGGGCAGAAACGCGAGGTTTGTTAAAAACCTTTCGGTGGGCGATAAGATTGCGCTTTCGGGCAGAATACAGTCGCGCGAGTATCAGAAAAAACAGCCCGACGAAAGTATGGTAACAATGACCGCGTACGAGGTGTCTGTTTCCAAGCTTGCGGCTTTCGACGACGACAGCGACTTCGATATAGACGAAGAGTTCGATTTGTATTCCGTACCCGGCTCGGCTTCGCAAAAGCTTAGCGGAGAGTGACAATTAGTAACACATTTTATATATAAAATGTTACGTTAAAACAAAACGGTATAATATTCGCCCGCCGATTGCAATCGGCGGGCGAAACGCATATAATAGCGTTGCTATGAACAGACAAAAGACGGTTGATTTGACAAAGGGCTCGGTCTGGAAAACCTTGCTGTTATATTCTTTGCCGCTACTCGGCAGTGCGATGGTTCAGCAGGCGTATTCGCTTGTTGACCTTCTTGTTGTCGGCAACTTTGCCGCAAACGGACAAAGCGCGCTCACTTCGGTAGGCGAGGCGTCCACGATGGTCAACATACTGCTGGCGTTCGCGCTGGGCTGTAACGGCGGCTGTTCGGTAATCGTAGCAAAATATTTCGGCGCAAAAAACAATTTGAAGGTAAGGGAGACGGTGAACACCGCGCTGGTGTCCTTTGCGGTGCTGTGCGCGGCGGTAATGGCGCTGGGGTTCGGCGTCGCAAAACCTTCTATGTACCTTCTCGATATTTCCGACCCCGAAATTATGGCGGACAGCCTGACCTATCTGTACATATATCTGGGCTCGCTGCCGTTCGTCTTTTTATATAATCTGGGCTGCGGTATCTGCTCGGCGCTCGGCGACAGCAAAATGCCATTTCTGTTTCTGGTGTTTTCCTCGGTCCTGAATGTGGGGCTTGACTTTGCGTTCGTATGCGGCTTCCACTGGGACGTTGCTGGCGCGGCTTGGGCGACGTTTATCTCGCAGGCGGCGGCAACCGTGCTAACCGTATTTGTGCTTATAAGAAAATTAAAAGCGGTTAAAAGCGAGCAAAAACCCGTGCGCTTCGACAAGAGTATCTGCAAGGAATTAACGTTTACGTCCATACCCATAATCTTGCAGAACAGCTTTGTTTCGGTGGGCAATTTCTTTATCGTCAAGCGCATAAATCTAATCAGCACCGACGCCGCCGCGGGCTTTACGACTGCGTTCAAGCTTGTGCAGATAGCCAACGTGGGAGTGGGCACAATGACAAACGGTCTTGCCAACTTCTGTTCGCAGAACAAGGCGGCTGGCGAGTACGCACGCATAAAGCAGGGCTATCTCGCATTGCTCACATATGCAATGTGCACCAGCCTGTTCTTTTTAATACTGTGCGAGTGCATACCCCTGCAACTTACCAAGCTGTTTTCGCTCAATTTAACCGACGAAGCGCTGGGCAGTTCGGTAATCTTTTTGCGGATAGTGGCGGCGTTTTTGCCTACGGTGTGCGTTAAAATCGTGTCCGACGGCGTTGTGCGCGGCTGCGGCGGCAACCTCGGCTTCACCATATCGACCTTTACCGACCTGATATTGCGAGTTGCGTTCGTGTACCTGCTTGTCGGCGTGGGAATGGGCTTTTCGGGCGTCTGCTGGGCGTGGGCGATAGGCTGGGTGGTAAGTATGTTTATCGCAATCGGGTTTTTCCTTGCAATCCCCTGCCTCAGAAAGAAAAAGCAGGACAAACTTCCGCCCGCGGAAACGGACGGTCAAAACAGTTGATTTTTAACTGCGGTTATAGTATAATTAAGGATAAGTATGAATAATTATACAAAATATAAAAAACAGTACGTTTTGCCGCCCGAAGGCTACAATAGCTGGGCGGAAAAGGACAGCGTGGAAAAAGCGCCCGCGTGGTGCTCTGTGGACCTCCGCGACGGCAACCAGAGCTTAATCGAGCCGATGTCTCTCGACACAAAGGTCGAGTTTTTCAAACTGCTGTTAAAAATAGGTTTCAAGGAAATAGAGGTGGGCTTCCCCGCCGCTAGCAAGACCGAGTACGACTTTTTAAGAAAGCTAATCGACGAGAATTTAATTCCCGACGATGTGACCGTGCAGGTTTTGACGCAGGCGCGCGAGCACATAATCAAAAAGACCTTCGAGGCGCTGCGCGGTGCAAAGAACGCCGTAGTGCACGTTTACAATTCGACTTCGGTTGCCCAGCGCGAACAGGTTTTCGGCAAGGATAAAGAGCAGATTAAAAAGATAGCGGTAGACGGCGCGCGGCTTTTAAAGGACTTAGCCGAAAAAGAGGGCGCGGCTTACCGTTTCGAGTATTCGCCCGAGTCGTTTACCGGCACCGAGCCGGAGTACGCTTTGGAGGTTGTCAACGCGGTTTTAGACGTATGGCAGCCGACCGCGGACAGAAAGGCGATAATAAATCTGCCCGCCACGGTGGAAAACGCAATGCCGCACGTGTATGCGTCGCAGGTTGAATACATTTCGAAAAATATGAAGTACCGCGAAAACGTAGTGCTTTCACTGCATCCGCACAACGACCGCGGCTGCGGCGTGGCAAGCGCCGAGTTCGGACTTCTGGCGGGCGCGGACAGAATAGAGGGCACGCTTTTCGGCAACGGCGAGCGCACTGGCAACGTCGATATAATCACGCTTGCGGGCAATATGTTCTCGCAGGGAGTTGACCCCAAACTCGATTTTTCGGATATGCCGTACGTAACGGCGCTGTACAAATCGTTTACGGCAATGCCGGTAAGTCCCAGGCACCCGTACGCAGGCGAGCTTGTTTTCGCCGCGTTTTCTGGCAGTCATCAGGACGCAATCGCAAAGGGAATGGCGTTCCGCAATAAGACCGACAGAAAAATCTGGGACGTTCCGTATCTTCCCATCGACCCGTCGGACGTGGGCAGGGAGTACGAGACGGACGTTATCCGCATAAATTCGCAGTCGGGCAAGGGCGGCGTAGGCTTTATAATGCTTACCAATTACGGCATAGATATGCCCGCCAAGATGAAAGAGGATATGGGCTACAAGGTCAAGGACTTGTCCGACAAGCGGCACAAGGAATTGAAGCCTTCCGAAGTGTACTCGGTTTTCGAGGAAAATTATTTGACGCCGCGCGCGCGTTTCGATATTACGGAATGTCATTTTAAGCAGACGGACGGTATAGAAGCCACGCTTACGGTCAATATTAACGGCAAGCAGGCTACGGTGGTTGCGTCGGGCAACGGCAGACTTGACGCCGTGTCCAACGCGGTTAAGTCGCACTTCGGTCTGGACTACGTGCTGACGGGTTACGAACAGCACGCATTGACCGACGGTTCGCGCTCGCAGGCAATATCCTACGTCGCTTTGGAAAAGGGCGGAAAAACTTTCTGGGGCGCAGGCGTGGATAACGACGTTATCAAGTCGGGATATAAAGCGCTTGTTTCGGCAGTCAACAATTTAACGGGGAAATAAAATGGCACACGGACCTTTATTTTCGATAGGCAGTCTGCACGTCCAGTATTACGGACTGTGTATGGCGGTAGGTATAATTCTCTGCTTTGTATTCTTGTATATGACAATGCAGAAATTCAACTACAACGAAGAGGCTATCGATAAAATTTTAATAATAGGTATCTGCGCAACGGCGTTCGGCGTGTTTATGGCAATGGTGTTCCAGGCGCTGTACGACTATATCGAAAAGCCGTCGGGCGGCTTTTCTTTAAGCGGCTCGATGACCTTTTACGGCGGACTTATCGGCGGCGTTGTAAGCTTTCTTACCGTTTGGAATTTGTATATATTCGTCATTGCGCCGCGCACGAAAATAAAGCTTTTGCAGAACAATATGAACGCGTCATTGACCGACGCGCTCAAAATAATACCCATAGGCGTTACGATTGCGCACGCGTTCGGACGGCTGGGCTGTACGTTCGCAGGCTGCTGTCACGGCGGCGAAACAAACGCGTGGTACGGCATCTGGATGTTTATCGACAGAGACGACAACGGATTTCCCCTTTCGCCAATGGTAAAGGTTGTGCCCACTCAGCTTTTCGAGTGTCTGTTCCTCGTTCTGCTTACGGCGGTAATGGTTGTGTTGTTGTTCAAATTCAAGTTTAAGTACAATCTTGCGGTATATGCAATAGCGTACGGCGTGTGGCGCTTTGTCATCGAGTTTGTAAGAAAGGACCACCGCGGCAGTTTTATCCCGGGAATAACCCCCTCGCAGTTGTGGTCGATAGTAATCGTATTGCTTGGCATAGGGTATTTCTTTTTATATAAATACTTCCTGTGCCGTTTTGAAAAGCACCCCGAATTACAGCCGCCCGTAAGGCAGCCCAAGGTGAAAGCGACGGCAGAGGGGGATATAGCCGAAACGCTTACCTTAGAAGAGGCTACGCGCGAAAACGAAAACGACGAAGAATAATCCGAGTGCAGGTAATAACCAAATGACGAAATTAAGAAAAATAATTATAAGTATATTCTTTTTATCGGCATTTTGCCTTATGATGTTTTCGGCGTGTACGCTCTTTGAACCCGTAAGATATCCTTCTTCTGTCGAATGGCGTGACGACGAAGGGATTTTTCATTTTCGCTCGGCAAAAGACGGGGCTTTCGGTTGCGGAACTATCGTGTTGAACGGCGAAGAAATTCCCGCGAGTTTCAGCATAGGTTCCAGCAAGCCGGTTTTTAGTATTCGTATAAGCGTTGAATCGGCGCAAAAACTGGGTTATGATTACCAATACAGTATCAACGGTATGGTATACGGCAGCTTTGTGCCGCGTTTTATCAAAAAGGAACAGGTGATTACTTCTACGACAAACGACGTTGAGCTTTTCGGCGTTGAAGTGGGCAAGGTAAGATTAAAGGCATACCCTGTCGATGAGTCCGAATTTGAAATTTGGGAATTTTTTACTACGTGGACGGACAGCGATTATAAGTTTATAATATACAATTTTACGGATATGTATATTCTTAATAAATGTTTAGATGTGCGGATTGAATTGCCGGATGGAAAAACCCGAACTTTAACTTTCCGCTGGTTGACCGAAACTTCGGGGTTCTGTATTTACGATAATATGAACGAGGAAGATTATAAAACTATAACCGACGATACGCCCAGTCTTGCCGAGGGCACTTTCGAATATGACGGAAACAATCTTATATTAAATTTCGCCAAAGACGAGTTGTTAGGTTTGCAGGGGCAGTCTTTATATCTTAGTGAAATGAATTGAAGGTCGGTACGCGGCGCGAAACTTTCGC
>CAZRJY010000064.1:0-6368 GCA_964600525.1 uncultured Clostridia bacterium | reverse complement strand
AAATTCCCCTTGCCTTTTCGGTGTCGCCCTCGCCGAGCGTTTTGGAAATGAGCGCGCTGCCGCCCGCGCCTATCATAAACCCGAACGAGGCAAAGCCCATTAAAACGGGCATAATCAGGTTGACGGCGGCAAAAGCCGTTTCGCCTGCGAAGTTGGAAACGAATATACCGTCGACGACGCCGTAAATAGAGGTGAAAACCATCATAAACACGGCGGGGTAGACGAATTTAATAAGTTTTTTAAAAGTGAAATGTTGTGAAAGTGTGTTAGCCATTTATCAATTTTTTGCTGACATAACCGTTATTAAATCGGATAGAGGTTTGATTATTTTCGTTATTTCCACGCGCGAAGTATTGAGCATAATATCGTAACCCTCGCGCGCGCCCCAGGCGGTGGCGGAGAGTAAATCGTAAAGTTTAGCCCTGCCCTTGTCTATTTCCTTAAAGCTTTTCAAAAGCTGTTTATCGGTGAGCGTTTCGCCGTCCTTTTCGCGTGCGTGGCACCTTTCGAGCTTTGATTTTTCGTCTGCGTAAACGAAAATCCTCACTGGGTTATAATCGTGGGTGATTACGTCTGCGCAGCGCCCTACGATTACGCAGTCGCCCTTTCTGGCAATAGCTCTTATAACTTTCTGCTGGGCAACAAGCACGTCGGTTACGTTGTTGGGAGTAGGGGAGACAAGCGGTATGCTGTGCGCGAAGCTGAACGCAAAGTTGGCAAAGCCTCCGTTTTCCAGAACCTTTGAAACGTATTCCTCGTTTAAATTGGCGGTGTTTGCGATTTCCGCAATAAGTTCCTTGTCGTAGTATTTAAGTCCCAGCTCGTCGGCAAGCCGCTTGCCTATTTCCCTGCCGCCGCTACCGAACTGTCTTGAAATTGTAACTATCATAAAATTTTCCCCCTTAAAAAAAGCGCCCGAGTTCTTTCTACCCGAGCGCACTCGACATCTTTTCGACGTGCGTAATTGCGATTACGCGTCCTCCGATGACCAATATTATTATAGCTTTAAAATTTGATTTTGTCAATCCTTGGGGAATAAAGTTTTGAGCATTGTGCCCAAATAGAGTACGGGAACGATACTGATTTTGTCTGCGTATTTTGCCACCGACTTCATATTTTTGGCGGGCAGAAGTACCCGCTTAAAGCCCATTTTCACGCACTCCTGAACGCGCTTTTCGGCGTATTGCACGGCACGGACTTCGCCCGTTAAGCCCACCTCGCCGAACACCGCGGTGTATTTATCCACGGGCTTGTCGAAGTAGGAGGAGGCGAGCGCGGCGCACACAGCCAAGTCGCACGCGGGCTCGTTGAGCTTTATGCCGCCCATGACGTTTATGTAAACTTCCTGCGAGGAAAAGTGCAGGTTGCACCGCTTTTCGAGCACCGCCAATAAAAGCGCGAGTTTGTTGTAGTCTACGCCTAAAGACATTCTGCGCGGCTGACCGAACCCGACTTTGGTAATAAGCGCCTGAATTTCCACGTTCATACAGCGGTTGCCCGTCTGCGAGGGGGTAACGGCGCAACCGGCTTCCTCGCCGCGGCTCTCGGATAAGAATATGCCCGAATAGTCCGTAACGGCATAGATGCCCTCGCCCGTCATCTCGAAAACGCCCACCTCGGAAACGTTGCCGAAACGGTTTTTGACGGCGCGTAAGATGCGGAAGTTTTCGCGGTTCTCGCCCTCGAAGTACAGCACCGTGTCCATAATGTGTTCTAAGACCTTGGGACCTGCCAGCGCGCCTTCCTTGGTCACGTGACCTATTATAAAAAAGGTAATGCCGCGGCTTTTTGCTATGCGCATAAGCTTGGTCGCGCACTCGCGCACCTGCCCCACAGAGCCCGAGGACGAGGATAAGTCGTCCGTATATACGGCTTGAATACTGTCTATAACGCAGAACTCCACGCCGTCAAGCTCGCTCTCTAAGTTGTCTATGCACGTGCCGTTCAAAAGCAGCATATCGCCTCCGCCGACGCCTAAGCGGTCGCACCGCATTTTGACCTGCGAGCAGCTCTCCTCGGCGGAAAAATAGAGTACCTTGTGATTTTTGGAAAGGTGGGCTGAAATCTGAGTTAAAAGGGTGGACTTGCCTATGCCGGGGTCGCCGCCCAAAAGCACCAAAGAGCCCGCGACTATGCCGCCGCCGAGCACCGTGTCAAACTCGGAAATGCCCGAAGAAACTCTGTCGTGCTTCTCGTACGTCACCTGCGACAACGGCTTTGCGTGGGGGAGGGAGTATACGCTCTTTTTAGCGCTGTCGGGCGCGGCGGGCTTTACGATTTCTTCCGCCATAGTATTAAACTGTCCGCACGCGGGGCACTTGCCCAGCCAGCGCGGACTGGTCGCACCGCACTCGCTGCAAACGAATACCGTGCCTGCACTCTTAGCCATTGTCGTTCTCCTTTGTTTCAAGCGTTACAACGCAGTACGCGCAAACGCCGCGCTTTTCGCCCACGAAGCCCAAGCCCTCGCACGTGCCCGCGGCAACCGCAACGTTATTAATGTCCGCTCGCGTAAGCTCGGATAAGCGGCTTCGCATTTGTTCGATATAGGGGGAGAGGCGCGGTTTTTCCGCCTGAATAGAAACGGAAATTCCGCTCACTTTCAAGCCATGCTTGCCGATGAGTTCAACCACGCTTTTCAACATTTCCGCGCTGTCCGCGTTCTTGTATTTTCGGTCGGTGTCGGGAAAATACGTTCCGATATCGCGCAAGCCAGCCGCCGACAAAACCGCGTCCATAACCGCGTGAATTGCCGCGTCGCCGTCGCTGTGCGCAACCAGACCGCAATCGCAGGGGATTTTAACTCCGCACAAAGTCACAAAGTTTTGCTCTTTGCCGAAAGCGTGTACGTCGACGCCGATACCGCAGCGGCAGTGTTCACTGCTAACTTTATCGGCAGTAAGATTTTCAAAGTCGGAGTGGTAAGTGAGTTTTCTGTTCTCCGCCGAGCCGCAGGGACAGACGTGCGCAGGGGCGATATAGCGTGAGTAGACCGAGCCGTCGTCGGTGAAAGCTTCGCCGCTTTTAACCGCCTTTTCGTAAGCGGCTTTGATGTCCTTTGTAAAGAAGCCCTGAGGGGTCTGAACGGCAAAAACCGTGTTTCGTTGGGGGATATGTGCCGCCGAATTATCGTTTGTAAGATAAATTGTGTCGGTTGCCGGCATAGCGACAACCGCACTTTTATGCTCTTTTACGCACTCTATGCAGTCCGAATACTGCTTTAAAGAGGTAAAGGGGCGCGCGCCGTCCTGAATGAGTACGATATCGCCGTCAACGTGTTTAAGCGCATTGTAAACGCTGTCCGTGCGCGTTGCTCCGCCCTCGCGGATTTCGGCGCCGAAAGGCAGACAAATAGCCGTTATTTCGGGCATATCTTCGGGTGAAGCGGTTACAATAATTCCCGAAAGCTCGTCGCCGCGCTCATTTAACAGGGGCGCAAGCTTGCTTACCGTGTGCAGTGTATGATATAAAACGGGCGCCCCGAAAAGGGGCGCAAGCAGTTTGTTTTTATTAAAGCCCGCGCGTTCGCCTTTGCCTGCCGCGCAGATAATTACGCTTATCTTCATTTAGCTTCGCCGTCGTCGGGGGTCTCCTCTGTTTTCTCGGTTTGCTCTTTAACTTCGGGCTGTGCGGCTTCTTCCGTTTTTTCCTCCGCAGGCTTTGCCGCGCCCGAAATGCCGACGACGTTGTCGACCGCCATAGAGAAGGCTATGCCCTGACCGTCCGTCTTCAAACCCGCGTTGCGGTAGAGGGCGTGCAGAACGTCGTCCTTAATTTCGGAGGGAACCAAAATCATAACTATTTCCTTGTCGGGCTGAATGGTAATATGGAAGAACTGTTCGGCTTCCTTGTTAGCCGTGCCGCGTGCGTGAATAACCGTGCCGCCGCGCGCGCCGACCTCTTTCGCCGCGTCCATAACTATGTCCGAATAACCCGCGTTAACTATACAGAAAACTACTTCGTAGCTCATTTGTTTTCCTCCTTGACGACCGTCTTGTTGTTGCTTAAAAATCCGAAAATGAGTTTGCCGACCACGCTCGTTAGGGGAATGGTGTAGGCAATGCCCTTGCCGCCCTTAACCGTCTTGAATTTTTCGTCCAGAGCGTTGAGAGCGTCGGACAGCTTCTCTTCCTGAATAATGCTGAAAATTACGCTTTTTTCCGTATCGGTCAAACCGAGGTAGCGCAACGTTTTCGCGTCCGCCGTGCCGTTGGCAAGAGCCATAACCTGCAAGTTTACGTCGAACGACTGAATGAGGTCGGCGTAATATTCGCCCTTGCTTCGGCTCACCACGGTAACCAGCATTTTAAGTCTGTTCGAAGTGACCGCGTTTACGCCGTTGCCCTTAGCCTTGGCAACGGTGGTTTTAACGGCTTTCTTCTGAGCCGCAACACGCTGTTTTATTTTGTTTTTGGCTTGTTCTAACTTTTCTGCCATAAATATTACCTATATTATTTGAAGTAAATAATCTGTTCGTCGTCCGCGGAGAGTATACGGCGCATCGTAATCTTTGCGCGCACCTTGGACGAAACTACCGCCTTGAAGCCCAGAAGCTGAATGGTGATAAGAGGGGTCATGGCAACCATTGCCACAACGCCGAACGCGTAACCGTAAATACTGTTTCCGCCGTTTGCCGCCTCGCACGCGCCTATAACCAGCGGAAGAATAAAGCTCGACGTTAAAGGACCCGAAGCAACGCCGCCCGAGTCGAACGCTATCGCCGTATAAATCCTGGGAACAAAGAAGGACAGTCCCAAAGATATAAGATAGCCGGGGATAAGGTAGTAGAGGATAGAGAACTTGAAAATCATTCTGAGCAGCGACAGACCTATGGATATGCCGACCGCAACCGACAGCGCCACAAGCATTTCAATCTTTTTAACGCCGCCGTTGGTGATTTGTTCTACCTGTTTATTCAATACGTGCACCGCGGGCTCGGCGAGTACTACCACCATACCGAGCACAAAGCCGAGCACGACTAAAAGCGTCTGATTTGTCGAAGCAATCTGCGTGCCGATTTTAAAGCCGATAGGCATAAATCCTACCTTAACCGCGACAAGGAAAATTACAAGTCCGAAGAAGGTGTAGCCTATGCCGATTGCTATCTGTATAAGCTTTTGCTTGGGCAGTTTCAAAATGGCGAACTGCAAAATGATGAAGAACGCGACGATGAGCGCCAGCGCAATCGCAACTTCCTTAACGGTGTCGAGAATAGTATGTCCGAAATGGTTGCCTATGTAATTGCCTATTTGATAAATGTCAGTGCTGTACGCGCCGAGCTCGCCCTTGGTGGTCATAGCCAGCGCCATAACCGCGATAATGGGACCGACCGAGCAGAGAGCTATAAGACCGAAGCTGTTTTCGTTTGCGTCGCGACCGCCGATTGTCGCGGAAATGCCGACGCCCAAAGCCATTATAAAGGGAACGGTGATGGGGCCCGTCGTAACGCCGCCCGAATCGAAGGATAAGGGCAGAAGGTGGAACTTGCCGTTCTCGGCGAGTATCGCGCACAGCGCAAACAGCATAAGGTAAAAGAACATTACCAGCATCGAAAGGTCCTTGTGGAAAACGATTTTCAAAACCGCGATTACAAGGAAAATTCCCACGCCCACGCCGACGGTGATAATCAGAAGCCACTTGCCTACCGTCGCGCCGCCGGGCATAATGTCCTTGACCTGCTCGGCAAGAACCGAGAGGTCGGGCTCGGCTATGGTTATAAGCAAGCCCATAACGAAGCATACCGAAAGCAGAATAAAGACCTTTTTGGATTTGGTAAGGCCCGTGCCGACGTGTCCGCCCATGGGGGTCATTGCAAGGTCGGCGCCGAGGTTAAACAGCGCTATGCCGATTATAAGTCCGACTGCGGAAACCGAAAAAGCCACCGTCTCGGTTGTTGTTAAATTCGCGAGCGGCGTAAAGGAAATTATAAGTACGATAACGGTTACGGGTAAAACCGAAATAACCGCCTCTTTTAATTTTGAAAGTAAAATTTTAAACATACTCTAATATTATATCATAAATTCCGTCGCTTTGCAACGGTAAAGCGCCACGATTATTGAATTATTTCGTAAAGGGAGGCGGCTTCGTCCTTTTTTACCGTTTCCTTTATTTCAACGACTTTAAATTTCAAAACGCCCGTCGCGTAGTCTATTTCCACAACGTCGCCCGCCTTGACGGGGTGGGAGGGCTTGACCTCCTTGCCGTTGATTATAACCTTGCCGCCGTCGCAGGCTTCCCTTGCCACGGTGCGCCGCTTCAAAATGCGGGAAACTTTTAAAAATTTATCAATTCTCATAATTTGCTAATTCCGTATAAAATTGCTTGACACCCTTTTTTAATCGTTTTATAATACTATTCTGTATTA
Source organism: uncultured Clostridia bacterium (assembly GCA_964600525.1). Taxonomy (GTDB): domain Bacteria; phylum Bacillota; class Clostridia; order Christensenellales; family Borkfalkiaceae; genus Coproplasma. Next base: position 4 of record CAZRJY010000064.1, on the reverse strand, counting down.
CAAT
>CAZRJY010000063.1:0-6414 GCA_964600525.1 uncultured Clostridia bacterium | reverse complement strand
CGTTATCATTAACATTTAAAAGATTTTATGTTGAATATCAACCTTGGATAACATTGGTATATTTAGTAATGTATGCAAGTCCATTTATTGTATATGGTTTAATGAAATTTTAATAATTACAAATTACAATTTATAAAGCAGACTGAAATATAGACAGTTTGCCTTTTTTATGGTATAAAATTGAATGTAAACAGAGCAAAAAATAGTAATTTGTAGGTAGGAGGGAAGAAATGAGAGAATTTATTGTTAATGCATTGCCTTTTGTATTAATAGGTTTGACTTGGGTGAATCTCTTTGTCAAACATATAAAAGGAGAAAGAACTTATTTATCAGAGGGTGTATGTTTGGGGACTTGTTTGGGAGCTTCATTATCAGCTATATTAGATGTTGATTTTAGATTATCAGCATGCTTATTAATGTTTGTTGGACAAGCTATTGGAAGTTTTATAAAAAAGAAGTAACCGTAAATTATTATTTGTAGGTTAGTGCAGAAATGTACTAACCTCTTTTTTATATTCAAATTTTGAAAGGAAGGTAGGTATGAGATATAGAAATAAGAAAAAACAATTTTGGTTTAGTGAAGAAGAATGTAAGATTCTTGCTATTAATTCTGCAAAAGCAGGCTTAACTGAAAGTGAATATATTAGAGAAGTTATACTTGGTTATAAATTAAAGGAAAAGCCAGATGATAGATTTTATGATAATTTAAAAGTTATTCGTGGGTTAGCAAATAATATGAATCAAATATCGGCAAAAGCTCATTCTCTTGGTTTTATTGATGAATTATCATATAATAAAAATGTTGAAATGATTAAAAAATTTATAAAAGAGTTTAAACAGGAATATTTGAAAGAGTCAATAGAGGTGGATAACAAATGACAATATTACTAATTTTGTGTTTATTAATAATCTTATGTTTTTTGTTTTCATGTTTGAGAATATCAAGTGAATGTTCTAGGCAGGAAGAATTGAGAGAATTTTTATGGCTACTACAGGAATCTGGAAAATTGAAAAAAGATTAGACCATGTTATAGATTATGTATCTAATCCAGAGAAAACTATAAAGAACTTTGAAAGCTATCAAGAACTTCATAAGATAGATGAATATGACAGTCTTAATTTTAACACGGAAGAAGAATTATATATATCAGGAATTAATTGTTTACCTGAAGATGCTTATGAAGAAATGATGGATACTAAAGATTATTGGAAGAAAAAAGATGGAATACTTGGCTATCATGCATTTCAGTCATTTAAAGAGGGAGAGGTTACTGCAGATAAAGCTCATTTGATTGGTTTAAAGCTAGCAGAAGAAATGTGGGGAGATAAATACGAAGTTATTGTTACTACCCATATAAATACTAACCACATTCATAATCACTTTGTAGTAAATTCTGTAAGTTTTAAGGACGGTAAAAAATTCAATAATTGTAATGAAACCTATGCTTTATTAAGACATATATCTGATTCATTATGTGCAGAATATGGATTAAGTGTAGTTGATAAGAATAAAAGTAAAAAAGGTAAGGTTAATTATGATAATTATTATAATAGATATGTTAAAAAAAATACTTATCATGCAATAGCAAAGGCTGATGTTGATAGAGCAATTGGTATGGCATATTCTTATAAAGACTTTGAAAATATTATGATTAAAATGGGATATGAGATAAAAAACAGGTATGGGAAATTAAGTATTAGGCGAGATCCATTCAAAACCAATATTCGTATTGTTAGAGCATTTGGAGATAACTATTCGATAGATTCAATAGAAAAGAGAATTGAAACAGAAATATCTCCAAGAGTTCCATTTATAGAAGCTTATAATCCTAATAATAGAATTAAAACCTATAAAAAGGCTAGCAGTCAAAAAGCACATGGCTTATATGGTTTGTATAAATATTATTGCTATATTCTTAAAGTATATCCGAGACATTATCCAAATAAAATATTATCTCCTGCACTTCGTTTAGAAGTTAATAAAATGAACGAAATATCTAAACAAACTAGGTTGCTTGTAAGTAATAAAATCAAAACTTACGAGCAACTTTTATTTTATAAAGAAAATCTATCTACTGAAATTCAAGAGCTAACAAGTAAAAAAGAGAATTTGTGGAAAAAGTTTAAAAGAGCAAAAACTGAAGAAGATAAAAAATTTATTCGATATGAAATAGATGAAATATCCAAGAAATTAAAACCAAAACGAGAGGAGGTGGTTTTATGTGAAGGAATAGAAAAAAGGTTAAATGATGTTAAAGATAATATCAAAGAGTTTGAAGATGAAAAAAGGAAAGGGGAGATTAAAAGATGAACTCTAGTGAATCAGCAGAAGCAATTGTAAAAATGTCATTGGAAGGACTAGAAGTAGCAGCCAAAATCACAGGACAGGGTGCTGAAAAAATTGCTGTTCTTTTATATACAATTGCAAAAGACAAACAAATGACAAAAGGAAAAACAAATCTTAATAATATGTTAAAGTCTGGTAGTCCTCTTCAAATATTCTCTTTAAAAGAAAGTGAATTAAAGAGATTTCATGAAGATGCTAAAAGATATGGAGTGTTATATACTGCTCTAATAGATAAGAAACATCCAGATCAAGATGGTCTTGTTGATATTATGGTTAGAGAAGAAGATGCTCCAAAGATTAATCGTATAGTAGATAGATTCAAATTAGGCGACTATGATACTGTTAAGATTAAAAGTGAAATTGAAAAAGATAAAATTGAAGAAATGATTACTGATGCTAAAGAAAGAGGTGTGGAGGTAAAATCTGATGAAGAAAAGCTTGCTGATGATATTATGTCTAAGCCTATAAAAAAAGAGGAAAATGAAGTATCAAACCCCAATGTGGCAAAGACAGAAAAAAACCCTCTGTCAGAGCCTTTATTAGAGAACAAAAAAAACTTAGGGGTGGCTACTAATTTAAAGAAGCCTTCTGTTCGTGAAACTCTAAAAAGAATAAAAGATGAGTTTAAAACGAAAGAATTAAGTGAAAAAGATAAAGAATCATTGAAAAATGGTGGAGATATTACTGTCATAGATACAACTAAGAAAAAAACTACGAGATATGTAAATACTGAGAATGGTATTCAAAAGACAACCACAAAGTGGAATAAAGGAAAGGAGAGATAGTATGATAGATGAAATTATTAAGGAAGCAAATTCAAAAGAGGCTTATGATAAGGAAGCCTATAAACAAAGAAAAAAAGAACAAAAACAAGAGGCTTATAAAATGATAGATGAAGCGCTTGAAGAACTAAAAACAAATCCAACTTTCTTTAAAGAATATTTAGATGTTCAAAGTAGATTTGATATGTATAGTCCTAGAAATGCACTTTTAATTACAAAACAAATGCCAAATGCTATGCAGTTAAAAACGAGAAACGACTGGAGGGACTTGAACATTACTTTTAAAAGTCCTAAACAAAAGACAATTACTATTATTGAACCAGGAGAATCTTATATAAATAAAGAAGGAGATACGATTACACCAATTAATGCTAAAGATGTAATTGATGTATCTGAAACAAATAGTAAACCTAATATTAAAAGCTATGATAAACAGTTTGTTTTGCAAGCATTAATTCATGATCCACTAATACCAATTAAAGCAGTTGATAGTTTAGATAGTGGAAAGATGTGCGAGTGGAATCAGGAAGATAAAGCAATTTATATTTGTAGAAGTGATAATTATGATTTAACTATAAAATCAATAGCAAATGAAATTGCAAAGATTAGTCTTTATGAAAACACTAATGAAATTGATAACGATAAAGCAGATTGTATCAGTTATATGATATGTAAAAAATATGGTATTGATTCGCCTATTGATTGTATAAATAATTTATCTTTAAAATATTCAAAGATGGATAAACCTGAAATTGCTAATGACTTAACATCTATTAAAGATATTGTATTAGAAATTAACACTAAAATGGGACAGTATTTAGAAGAAATGAAAAGAGATACGAAAAATAAAGTACAAGAGAGGTAGAAAATGAAAGGCAAAATAAAATTAGAATTAAGTGATAATGAAAAAAATCTTATAGTTAAATCTCTTGCCATGTTTAGAAATTATTTAACTGCTCAAGATAGACCAACTGATTCATTTGATGAAATCATTTTAAAGGTAAATGATAAAGGTAAAGTAGAAATAGATACTTTTGATGTAGGTATAGTAATAAATGCATTAAATACTGTGAGATATAAGTTAAAAAATGAAAATCAGCCTAGAACCGAAGTTAATGCTATTTTGTTAAAATTGATTGATGAAACTGATAAAAAAACTAATTTTAAGGAAGTCAATGAAAGGTAATGACAGAAGATTCTAAAAGACCAAAAATTATCTTATGTTTTTTTGGAATAATACCTGTAATTTGGTTAGGACTTTTAGTTGCACCTTATATTCATGATGGATTAGCAGGTATTATAAAAAATATAACTATAGCATTAAATAATCCATTTCAAATTAAATTTTGTGAGGATAGTTTAAAGACTGTTCTTTTTTTATTGCTTGTTTATGGAATAGCAGTAGGTGTTTATTTTTCTACACGAAAAAATTATCGTAGAAATGAAGAATACGGTAGTGCTAAATGGGGATATGCTAGAAGTATTTGCAAAAAATATGAAGAAAAGAACAGTAATAACAATAAAATATTAACTCAAAACTTTCGGATAGGTTTAGATGGCAGGAAGCACAGAAGAAATCTTAATGTTCTTATATGTGGTGGATCTGGTGCAGGTAAAACTAGGTTTTTTGCAAAACCTAATGTAATGCAATGCAATTCCTCTATGGTGATTCTAGATCCAAAGGGTGAAATCGTAAGAGATACAGGAGAATTATTAGAAAAAAAAGGTTATGTAGTTAAGGTATTAGATTTAATTAATATGGACAAATCACATTGTTATAATCCGTTTGTATATTTGCATAATGATAATGATGTCCAAAAATTAGTTACAAATCTTTTTAAATCAACTACTCCAAAAGGTAGTCAATCTAATGATCCATTTTGGGATACTGCTGCAAGTATGTTACTATTAGCCTTAGTTTTTTATCTTTGGTATGAAGCTCCAGAGGAAGAGCAAAATTTTACAATGGTTATGGAGATGTTAAGAGCAGGAGAAGTTAAGGAAGATGATGATATGTATTTAAGTCCACTTGATGTTCTATTTGAGAGATTAGAAATGAAAAATCCAGAACATATAGCACTTAAATATTATCGAGATTATCATAGTGGTTCTGCTAAAACATTAAAATCTATTCAAATTACTTTAGCCTCTAGGTTAGAGAAATTTAATTTAGAGAGTTTATCAATGTTAACAATGACAGATGAATTAGAACTTGAATCATTAGGAGAAAAGAAAACTGCTCTATTTGCACTTATTCCTGATAATGATACATCTTTTAATTTTATTGTCAGTATCTTATATACTCAATTATTTCAACAACTATTTTACTCTGCAGACCACAAACATGGAGGTAGATTACCTGTTCATGTTCACTTCATTATGGATGAGTTTGCAAATGTTAGTTTGCCTGATGATTTTGATAAAATTTTATCAGTTATGAGGTCAAGAGAAGTATCTGTATCAATCATTTTACAAAATATTGCTCAATTAAAAGCATTATTTGAAAAACAATGGGAAAGTATCATTGGTAACTGTGATTCATTTCTCTATCTAGGAGGAAACGAACAATCCACTCACAAGATGGTCAGTGAACTCATGGGAAAAGAAAATCTAGATTTAAATACCTATGGCAAAAGTCATGGTAGAAATGGTAGTTATTCAACAAATTATCAACAAACAGGTAGAGATTTACTTACTCCAGATGAAGTTAGGATGTTAGACAATAAATATGCAATTTTGTTTGTTAGAGGGGAAAGACCAATAAAAGATTTAAAATTTGATATTCTAAAGCACCCTAATGTTGTTTTAACAACTGATGGAAAGGCAAAACCTTATGAGCATGGTAAGACTAATAATGTTATTGCCACTGTTAAGGTTGATTATAATGTTGAAAATTATAACTTTAATTCTATTGAAAAAATAGAAGAAAATTACGAAATCATATCTAGTGAAGATATGGACAAATATTTATATGAAAGGAATGAGAAAAATGAAAAAAATAATTAATAAAGAAAAAATTGAAAAAGGATTAAAGAAAGGATTTAAGATGTATTCTCTTGCATTAATTGCTATTGGAGTAATGTCTATTTTAACTCCTACCGTATTAGCAGAAGGAGATGATCCAATTAGTGTAGTTAATAATTTATCGGATTTTATCTTTCAATTAACGAAAGTAATCGGAGGAATTATTGTAGGATATGCAATTGTTCAAATTGGTTTATCATTTACAAGCCATGATGCTTCACAAAGAGCAAATGGCTTTTTATTTTTTGCAGGTGGAGTAAT
>CAZRJY010000062.1:0-6477 GCA_964600525.1 uncultured Clostridia bacterium | reverse complement strand
CAGAGCGGTCTGCCCGTCAGCCTCTTTTCGACAATCTCGTTAATCCTGCGAGTTTCGCTCGGCTTAACCATACGCTGCTGGTCAAGCTCGCTGCGGCTTATTCCCAAGGTTATGGAATATATCCACTCCGCGTCGCTTTCGTCAATCTCCTGGGCGGCGAACGTCTTCTTGGTTTCCTCTAAAAGCTTGGGCAGAAGTCCGCCCGTTACAAACTGTTCCTCTTTCATATCGGGGTCGGCGTCCATTTCCATTGCGGCGTTGAACGCGGCGATTGCCACCTCCACCATCTGTTCGTCGGGTTCACGCGTGGTGAACACCTTTTGAAGCAGCATTCCCGGAGCCTTGAACACGGTCGATATCGGGCCGTGGAAGCGCGCCAGAAGCTTTAAAATCTCGTACGATATGCCGGCTATGACGGGTAAAAGTACTATTTCCACGCCTACGTTGGCAAGTATCTGCAACGCGTAACTTCCGATTGTGTTGACGCGCAGCGCCCAGCTTACTACGCCGAGTAAAATTATGTTGATTATTATTACGATAAACAGGAACGACGTGCCGCATCTGTCGTGTATGCGCGAACAGCCCATTACGTTTTCGGGCGTCAGTTCCAGTCCCTTTTCGTAGCAGTTGATGGTCTTGTGTTCGGCGCCGTGATAGCGGTACAGCCTGCGGATATCCTTTAAAATCATTATCAGCCCCAGATAGCCGAGGAAAATAATTATTTTAAACAGTCCGAGCATTACGTATTCCCACGGCGAACCCAGAAGCGTTTTCCAGAGATATTTGTCGAGCATGCTGACAATATAGCGCGGAAGCCACATAAAAAAGACGACGGCAAGAGCAAAACCGATAACAATGCCTAAAAACGAAATAACGCTCATAAGCTCGGTCTTGAACTTTTCGGCGAACCATTTTTCAACGCGCCCGGGCTCGTCGTCGGACGAACCGTAGACCTCGGAAGAGCGCATAAGCGCCTTAATTCCGCGGAAAAACGAGCCGAACATATTGACAACTCCCCTTACGAAGGGAATTTTCGACGCGCGTATACCCGGCTTGGTACGCTTTATTCTCTTTTTTTCAACCTGAATATTACCGTCGGGGTCGCGCACGGCGGTGCAATAAGAGGTTTTACCCATCATCATTACGCCTTCCATAACGGCCTGACCGCCCACGGACGTGCATACAGGTTTTGCTTTCTTTTCTTTCTTTGCCATATAAAGAGACCCGGTTGCTTACTTGGAAAAAAATGAAAAAGGCTTCAAAAAAATAGTTTTGAAGCCGAGTTTTTCATTAGATGTTGTATCTTTTCTTGAACTTATCAACACGGCCACCCGTATCTACAAGCTTTTGTTTGCCTGTAAAGAAGGGATGACATTTGTTGCAGATATCCACTTTCAGCGTCTCTACGTTCTTGGTAGTACCCGTTTTGAAGGTAGCGCCGCACGCGCAGACAACCGTAACCTCGTGATAATCGGGATGTATCTCGGGCTTCATATCTTCACCTCGCTGTAATTTACTCACTTAAATGCTAAACTATTATAATTAAAATATATGCATAAGTCAATCAAAATTAACCGCCGCCGCAAAAAAATTCCGCGTTTTTTACTTGCGCTTTTCTTTTTTTGCGAATTTAATATCAAAAGGTTGATTTCGCCGACAATTTGCCGTATAATGGTTGCGTATGGATAACTGGGTTTTATTCGGAGCTAAAATTCTAAAAAAACAACCTCAGAGCGAAGCCGAGGTCGGCGCAACTCAGGTTAAGGTACGCGTTACGCACGTACTCCTTTCGGCGTACGACGCGCTCTCTTACACGGGCGCGACCAAGGTTCACTACCCCAAGACCGTAGGCAGAGTGGCTATCGGCGTGGTTACCGCGACGGGCGAAAACTGCTACGGCGTAAGCAAGGGCTCGCGCGTGTACCTCAACGCGGTGCGCCCCTGCGGCAAGTGCTATGCGTGCAAGAGCGGAAATAAGGGCGAGTGCACCTCCCCTTTGGTTGCGGGCCGCGACTTCGACGGTTTCCTGCGCGACTTTGTCGTGTGCGATTATTCCGAGGTCACCGTTCTGCCCGACAGCGTTGACGATATACTCGCGCTCTGCATAGAAAACGTGGCTTTGGCAGAAAATATATACGATAAACTCAATCTGTCAACGGGCAGCAGGGTTGCGATTATCGGCGGCGGCTTTTTGGGCTCGATACTTGCGCAGATTGCGCTTTACCATAAGCTTGTGCCCATAGTCATCGACAACTACACCCAGAACATAGAGCGCTTGCAAAGTAGCGGTATTTTCTACACCTATGCCGCGGACGACAACCTTAAAACCAACATTGTCAACGCGACGAGCGGCAACCTTTGCGATGCGGCTATTTACACTTCCAACTGCAAGCTCACCCCTTCGGTGCCCGCAAGCGTGCTTGCTCGCAAGAAGGATATGGTGCTCGGCGGCTTCTGCACGGTCAACTTCTCTATGGATATGACTCCGCTGTTCGAGAAAAACCTGCGCATATACGCCGTTTCCAACGGCTACGGCTACACCGAGACCGCCGTCAATATGCTTGTGCACGGCGCGATTGACGTAAGCCATTTCGATAAACAGATTTTAAAGGATTTCGACCCTGCGGCTCTGCTTGCCGACCTTGCCGACAAAGCTACGCAGGACAGCGATATGACCGTTTTGAAACTTATTTTATAATTCATAAAACGGCGTACATACTACTTGAAATTATGCGCCTTTTAAAATTTGTTTTTTCACGGTTTTTTATATGTATCACCGTAATTGCGGCGCTTGTTGCCGCAATTATTTTTTTATGCTTTTATATCCACTCCCTTCTGCCCGCCGCGGCGGCGCTGGCGCTTGCCTACCTTTTATCGCTCGTCGCCGCACTGCACCTTTTAGTCGGCAACAGTCCCGCGGAGTTCAAATGCGTATGGCTGGTACTCATCGTCGCACTGCCCGTTGCGGGCGCGGTTTTATACTGTCTTTCGGTTTTAAGCCGCACGCAAAAAGTACCCCGTGCCCCCGAGCTCTCCGCCTCGTCGTGCACCGCGTACGAATACTTCACCGACGGCGCAACCTATTTGGACCGCCTTACCGCACTCATATCCACCGCAAAAAAACAGGTGTATCTGGAATTTTATATAATTTCGAAAGGGCATATATGGGGGGCAATGTACCGCGAGCTTAAAAAAGCGCTCGAACGCGGCGTGGAAGTCAAGCTCATTTACGACGGGCTGGGAAGCGCGCTGCGCACCCCCAAAAAGGACTTTAAAGAGCTTGCAAAGTCGGGCGCGCAGATAAAGGTATTCAACCGCATTCTGCCCCTTCCCGTATCCAGGCTCAACTTCCGCGACCATAGAAAAATTGCCGTAATCGACTGCGACGCGGTGTTTCTGGGCGGCGTAAACGTTGCCGACGAATACGCAAACCTTACCGCTCCGCACGGCTACTGGAAGGACGGCGGCGCGCTGTTTTTCGGGGATATCGCCGCCGTTTACACGCGCATTTTCCTCTCGGCGTTCGGCGGTGGAAATGACTGTTCGTGCGCGGATATACCCCGGCTGACGGGCAAATATCCCCTTTATCCCATAGCCGACCGCCCCGAGCGGCACGGCAGCGCGTGCGAGGATATGCTTGCCGCCGCACTGTATTCGGCAAGTGAGCGCGTGTATATCTTTACCCCCTATCTCTGCATGGGCGACAAACTGCACGACGCGCTTGTGTTTGCATCGCGGCGCGGCGCCGACGTCAAGATAATTATTCCTGCCATACCCGACAAAAAGCTGACCTACGCAATAACGCGCACTTACTGCGAGCGTCTCGCGGACGACGGCGTAAAGGTTTTCACCTACTCCCCCGGCTTTATGCACTTCAAGGGCGCGGTGTGCGACGATAAGGCGCTTTTAGGCAGCTACAACTTCGACTTCCGCTCTATGCGCTTGAACTACGAGTGCGGAGTGTTCGGCGGCGGCGAGCTTGCCGACGATATGGCGCGCGACTTTGCCGCATGCCTTGCGCTGAGCAAACCGCTCGAAGTTAAAAGGCGGGGCGCGGCAGGTAAGTTTACGCGCTCGCTGCTACGGCTTTTTGCCCCCCTGGTTTAGTTGCGGCGGTGCGGAAAATGTGATATCATTTATTTAATGATTAAACTTATTGCAAGCGATTTGGACGGCACGCTGTTGCCGCCGACCAAGATTATGCCCGAGGATACCTTTCCTCTTATTGAAAAAATGCACTCGCAAGGCGTTCTGTTTGCGCCAGCAAGCGGCAGACAGCTACCCAACCTTAAAAAGCTGTTCGCGCCCGTTTTAGACAAAATTGCCATTATCGCAGAGAACGGCGGACTTGTATGGCACGGCGGCGAAATTGTCTTTGCCGACCCCACTCCCGCCGCCGACGTTAAGCGCGCGCTCGATATAATCCGCAGGCAGGACGGGCTATACCCCGTAGTATCCTGCGCCGACTGCGCTTATTACGAAGACGGCTATCCGCGCTTTGTGGAAATTTTAAAGAGGTCGTATTCGTCGGAAAAGCGCGTTGACAACCTTGACAAAGTTGCGGCAAGCGAAACGGTGCTTAAAATTTCGGTATGGGACGACAAGCCCGCCGCCGAACACGGCGGAGTTGTATTGCCGCCGCTGATTGCGGGCCTGCGCACTATGGTTTCGGGCTACGACTGGCTGGACGTCAGCGTTGCGCACGCAAACAAGGGCAGAGCCTTGAAGGCGCTTTTAAGCCGCTTTAATCTAACTGCCGAAGATTGCGCGGCGTTCGGCGACCATATGAACGACTACGAAATGCTGTGCGCGAGCGGTCACCCCTACGTTACGGCAAACGCTTATCCGCCGCTCAAAAAGCTTATAGGCGAGGAAATCCCCTCCAACGCGGAGTTCGGCGTCATAAAGAAAATTAAGGAGTTGATTTTATGAAACTTTTTATTGCTTCCGATATTCACGGTTCGGCAAAATGGTGCGAAAAAATGCTGGACGCGTTCAACAAAGAGTGCGCGGACAAGCTGGTGCTTTTAGGCGATATCCTCTACCACGGACCGCGCAACCTTCTGCCCGACAACTATGCGCCCAAAGCGGTTTTCGAAATGCTTAACCCCATTGCGGACAAAATTATCGCCGTGCGCGGCAACTGCGATTCCGAGGTCGACCAGATGGTGCTCGATTTCAACCTTTCGTCCGACTACGCGGAAATTTTCGACGGCAAGAAAAAAATCACCCTTTCGCACGGGCACAGGCTTGTACCTCCGCTCGGCGAGGGCGACGTTTACATAACGGGACACACTCACGTGCCGTTGAACGTTGTGGAAAAAGAGGGCTACCTGCACCTCAATCCGGGCTCGGTTTCCCTACCCAAAGAAAACTCCGCCCACGGTTATATTTTATACGACGACGGCGAGTTTATTTTTAAAAGTCTGTAAAACAAAAGCCGCGCGGCAATTTTGCCGCGCGGCTTTTGAATTTACGCGAGAATGAGATGACCTTTTACAATCAGGTAAATGAGGTCGATTACGCAAAGTATCCACGCCCAGCCGATGACGACGAACAGGATAAGCACTATAATGCTTTCCGCGTCCTTTTTAGTTACGGCAACGCTTGTACGCACCAAAAGCTCTACCACCCAGCCCACGAACGGGATAATGAGCAGAATTACTTTTAAAAGCGTGCTCTGTTTGTTAAACCACTTATCGAATTCCATTTCTATACTCCTTTTATTTTTGACCGTTATTATTTATATGACGAATGCGGCGCAACTATGACTTGTATTGCAAAATCGGCCCGGTTAATACCGAGCCGATTAAAACGTTCTGGTTTAATATCGCAACAATTAAGCGAAGAACCACAAATCTTTCTTCGTGATTACGCCGATGATGTCGGTAATCCAGAAGAAAAGTGTTACGGGAGGAATGATAAGTTGCAGAAGACCTGCAATTATGTGTCCTCTCATTATACGGGTAATACCACCAAGCAACCAGCTCGTGAAAGGTATGATAGCTAAGATAAGGTTAACTACCCAATTGTTAAGACCAAGATAGCCTTTTCCACTTTTCGCCATTTTTTTTCTCCTTTTTGTTTTACTGCATATATTATATCATACATAAAATTTATGTCAACAGAATTTTAATATTTTTGTGCGGATAAACGAAAAAAGCGGCGGGATATTCCCGCCGCTTTTAAATTATACAAGTTCTATAATAGCTTCTTCCGCACCATCGCCTCTGCGCTGTCCGAGAAGATATATGCGCGTGTAACCGCCGCCCTGACCGAGCTCTTCCTTGCGCTGAGCGTATTTGGGCGCGATTTCGTTGAACAGCTTTTCCATTAAAGGGTGCTGAATATCCTTCGTTCTCGCCTTGTACTCGGACTTCTTTTCGTTGAAGCCTTTAACTTCCTGCAAGTCCCTGAGCTTACCCATCAAAGCGCGGCGAACCGCAAGCTTTTTGGGGCTGTCCTGAATAACCTTAA
>CAZRJY010000061.1:0-6526 GCA_964600525.1 uncultured Clostridia bacterium | reverse complement strand
GTCGGTAACGCCGCCGTTTCCGTCCTCGGTCTTATAGCTCTCTTTATCGACGCGGAATTCTGTCTGCGGTTTGGGTGCAAGGGGATAAGAAACGTTAACGTCGGGTTGTTCGGTGGTGGCAGTTTCGTGTATTTTAGCCCAGCCTTCCGCCGACTTGGTTTCCATATCGCTTATGTTGAGATACTTCTTTACGGTAATATCGTCGAAGAAAGCATAGCCTTCTACGGTGTGGCGTTCGTTTTCGCCGAGACCGAGCGTAAGGCTTACCGAAGTGGTGGCAAAGCTGCTTGCCGCAACGTATACGGTGTACTGTACCCAGCCGTTATTTTCGCCCGTGGTGTTTAGCTTTTCGGTATTGATGTTTTTGATTACAATATCGTCAAGGCTGTTGCCGCCGACCTGCGTTTTTACCTTAATGTAGGCGCCGCGGTCGAACTCGACGGAAGACCTGTTGTTTTCCGCGTTGCTGTAATACATTTCGGCAGTTTTAACCCAGACAGAAAACTCCGCCGCGGTGTTGGCTTCCAGAGATACGGTAGTAGAGCTGTTGTAGTAAGTCTCGGTGCCGTGGAAGTCGCCCCTGTGGTAGTTGTGGAGCATTAAAACGGACGTTTCGAGCGGCTTGGTAAATTCGCTGTCGAGGAAAATCTCGCCGTCGTCGTTTTTATAGGTCGTCGTTTTTACGCCGTCAACCAGAACCTCGTTTTCGCCGCACGTCGCGTCGTAGCTGTACTTGTGAGTATAGGGGTTGGCGATATAGTCTTTCGCGCCCTCTTTGTCCTCGCCGTCGGTCGTATCGATAGCGGTGTGAGTGTTTTTATAGGGCAAATCGTCGGTGAGCGCACCGTTGTAGTCCTTCTTGTTCTCGTCGCCCGATTCGAGTTCGTTGTTGTCTTCGAGGGTCTTGGGAAGCTCGGTGTCGGTGATGTAATCCCAACGCTCCTTGTTCGTGTTTATAACGCCCGACATTGAGTTGGACGAAGTGCCGCTTGTGCCGCTTGTCCAGTTGTCGGGGCTGGAAATGGGATACAGCCCCTTGTTGTCGGAGTAAAATTCGAAGTTGCCGTTCTTGATGGTCTGGCTGTCGATTTTGGTAGTGGTCTTGTCGTCCTCGCTTTCGGAGGGTTTGCCGCTGCTCTTAGAGCAGGCTGCGGACATTCCGATGGTCAGCGAAGTTGCAAGCGCCGTTACGCCTATGACGGCGGATTTGAATAAGGTTCTTTTTTTTCTGTTCATTTAACACCTTTCAGAAAAGAGTTTGTCTATGTTTTTTCTCAGCTTGTCCGCATAGCGGTCTGAGTATTCGTACCTAACTATTTTAATATAAAAGCAATCTTTTTGCAACTGATTAAAGCGGCTGTAACCCAAAAAAATTCATTATTATAAAAATTTTGCAAAAACTCTTTATATAGAAACGCGTTTTTGACGCTCTGAACGGAATATTTATGAAAAAAATCAACAAAAAAGCGGTGGGCGGCGGACTTGCTCTGGGTGCGGTAAACGGACTTTTCGGCGGAGGCGGCGGAATGATTGCCGTTCCGATTTTATCCGACGTTTTAAATTATCCCCGAAAGCAGGCTCACGCAACGGCGATTTTAATAATTCTGCCCGTCTGCATAGTCAGTGCTTTCACGTATATAATTAACGGCTTTATAGACTGGAATATAATAATACCCGCCTCGCTGGGGAACGTGGCGGGCGGACTTGTAGGCGCGCAGCTTCTGGGCAAACTGCCCAAAATCTGGGTGGATATAACCTTTATAGCGATAATGCTTGTCGCGGGATTGAGAATGGTGATTGGCTGATATGTCGTTTATAATTTATCTTATCGTCGGCTTTTTTGCGGGCGTAATAGGCGGTATGGGCATGGGCGGCGGCACTATTTTAATACCCGCCTTAACCATACTTCTGGGGGTTAATCAACACCTTGCCCAGGCGACAAACGTAATAGCGTTTCTGCCGATGGCGGCGCTCGTTCTGCCCGCCCATAAAAAGAGCGGACTTTTGCGGACGGACGACATCTGGGAAATAGTAATACCCGCGCTGATAACGACCGTGCTCGGCGGACTGTTGATGGCGGCGCTTCCTACGGAAGTTTTGAAAAAACTGTTCGGATTTTTTCTTGTCGCGCTCGCCGTCAAGGGGCTTTATTCGCTTGTTACACAGTTGCAGAACAAGCGCGCTTAACCCCTCGAAAACAGCTTCTTTATAGGGCGCGCGGAGACCATTTCCATACCGCAGAAAGCGCCCACGGCAAACACGGCAACCACGGTTCCGCACAGAATGATTCGCCAGACCGCGGGCAAAATGCTTCTGAACAGATTGCAGAACAGGTGCCCGAAAAGACAAGCCGCCGCGCAGATTAAAACGCTCTTTACAAGGTAGCCGAAATAATTGATTTCGGGGCAGGTTTTTTTCAGAAGTCTGAGGTTGAGCGCCGCAATTATGACAAAGCTGAGCGTCAGCCCGACCATATACGCGTTTATGCCCAAAAGGTGGGTTAAACCGAAAATTGCGGCAAGCATGGCTATTGCGCCGATAAAGAAGTAAATGAGGGTGCGTACCTCGAAATTGAGCGAGTTCAATATGGTTGTTGTAATCATTGATATGCACATGGGCAGCATCATAAACGCAAACCTGCGCATAACCGTGCCGCTGAACTCGTTCGCGTAGAACAGTACGCCTATATCCTCGCCGAGAGTGAACATAACGGGAATTAAAACGGTTGCAATCAGTACGGCGGCCTTTATCGTCCTTTCTATATCGCGCTTTAACAGCTCGTTACGCTTTGCGTAAAAGTTTTCGCTCATTTCGGGGGCGACGACCACGGCAATCGAGCCTATCAGTGAGTTGGGCATCATAAGCATGGGCACGCTCATACCTATAACAGTGCCGTAAAGAGCAAGCGCTTCGCTGCCCGTGTAGCCGCAGAATTTGGACAAAATCGCGGGCAGGAACATTGCAACGCACGAATTCAAAAGCGAAGTGGACGTGCGCATCGCGGTTATGGGCAGTGAAGCCTTCATAAGCGGCTTGAACTGCGGTTTGGGGTTTACGAATTTGCCGCCCTTGACGAAATAGCAGATAAGCGAAACGGCAAAAGAGAATACGTAGGATATAAGTACGGCGATAATCGCCATTCTCGCGCCGTCCTTTGCGGTGTGCGCAAAGCCTATAAGAACGCAGCCGCAAGCGACCATAACGGCGTTTTCGGCAAGCTCTATTATGCTGTACGGCAAAAATTGCTTGTTTCCCCAGAACGAACCGCGCATTATCGCGTAAATCGAGGTTAAAATCAGTCCGGGAAGCAGCCACAGAAAAATAAGCACGCAGTCGCGGTCGGGGAACATAAATGTGTACAAATCTTTGGCAAGAAACAGTACCAAAGCCACGGGCACGGTAAACATAAGGGTACATAGAACGCCTGCCGAAACGACCGAATGCTTGCCTTTAACGTTGCCGAGAGCCGTATTTTTTGCAATCAGACGGGACACGGTTACGGGAATACCGCTCGAAGCCGCGGTTAAAAATACCGAAAAGACCGAAAGGCAAATCTGGTAAATGCCCAGTCCCTCGGCGCCGATTGAGCGCGAAAGTATAATTCTGTAAATAAAGCTGAGCGCCTTTTCGAACGTGGAAAAAACGGTAACCTGAGCGGCTGATTTATATATGTTGCTCTTTTTTCTGCTCTTTTTCATCACCAATATTTTACAAACCGGGTTTCCCGAATATTCACAAATTGTACGGTAAGTGAATATATTATAGTATGTTTTCGCTGACTTTGGAAAGGGGCAGGTATTTGAGAATAAGAAAACGCGTAACCGAAAAAGACGTGACCGACGCGTTTTGTTGCCCCGCAAAAAAGGTATTTTGCGGCGAAATAATCGAGCTCACTCCGCCCAAAAGGTACTGTTATGCCAAGGCGGGCGACACCTACAAATCAATCGCCGCAAGGGAAAGGGTAAGCGAGCAGGACCTGCGGGCGCTTAATTGCGATAAATGCGTGTACCCGACGCTTAAAATCTGGCTGCCGTAACCCAAATTAAGGCGTAAGCATATATTACATTAACCGAAATATTCAGTTATAACGCTGCGGCGTATAAATAAACGGAGGTAAAAATGTCGTTCTTTTCCAATTTTCAGTCGGATAAATGTCCCGGCACAATAAACGGTAACCCGTTAAACGGCATGTGTGAAAAGGTGTGCATTCAGGCACAGAAAATTTTCGACGCGTGTATTAAACAGGTACAGATAGAAAATTACACACTGACGGTTTCGTCCTTCACGCCCGCCAATCCTACATATCCCCTGACTTTCATCAGCGCACGCTCAACGGACGCGGGCGTCACGCTTTCGAACGTGAGCGTGGAAAGACTTGCGGATAAACAGGGCTGCGCAAGAGTGCAGGCAACCGTAAACATTCCCGTGGAGGTGGTTTACACCGACGCGAACGGCGTGGAGGGAGTAGGGACTGCTTCGATAGCAATCACCGAGGACGTAATGTTGTTCGTTCCCGCGCCGTCGATTATGCCTTTCAAGGTAGAGGCACAGGGCTCGGTGGTTTGCGCCGAGGGCACGTTCAACAGCGAAGGCGGCACCTTTACGGTGAACGCGTGCACTACGGTAATTTTAAAGATTGCCATCGACGTGGAACTGCTCATTCCCAGCTACGGCTATTGCGCAATTCCTCCCGCACAGGACTATTCAAAGGAAGTCTGCGCAGGCTTTTTCGAGCTGCCGCTCTATCCCCAGGGCAAAAACTGCTCATGCAAATAGGGTAGAGTTTAACAATTGACGTAAGTACTTTATAGCGGCAAAAATAACATTTTTGCCGCTTATTTTGCGTGTTTTAAGCAAATTGAGTAGTACTATGTCACGCATAATCGCTATAAATTAGGCAATTTTAGCAAATTATATACCGTTTGCAAAATCGCTTTAAATTTTGTGTTTTAAGTGATATAATCTTAACGTATGAAAATATTTTCGATAAGCGACTTGCATCTTTCGGGTACGTGCGACAAACCTATGGACGTTTTCGGCGCAGGCTGGGAAGGGCATTTCGACAAGATTAAATGCGACTGGAACGCCAAGGTTTCTGACGACGATATTGTGCTTTTGTGCGGCGACACAAGCTGGGGAACCGAGCTTTCCGAGGGAGTGTACGACCTTGCCTCTTTAAAGGAGTTAAAGGGCAGAAAGGTATTCGTCCGCGGCAACCACGACTACTGGTGGAACGGCATATCCAAGCTTCGCGACGCGGCTCCCGACGATACTTTTTACTTTCTGCAAAACGACTGCGTTAAGTTTGAAAACGTAATAATCTGCGGCTCACGCGGTTGGTCTTGCCCGGGCAGTGCGGACTATACCGAGCACGACGAAAAGCTGTATTTAAGGGAAGCCGAGCGGTTTAAGCTTTGCTTTAAGCAAGTGGAAAAGGTTCGGTGTGAGGGCGACGTTTTAATAGTTATGACGCACTTTCCGCCCGTAAGCCCCAAATTGCAGGACACGCTTTTTTCACAGCTTTTCAAGGAAAACAGGGCGGACAAGGTTGTGTTCGGGCACATACACGGGCAGTCGTATTTTCCTCTGCGCTCGGTAAAAGACGGTATAGATTACGTTTTGACTTCGTGCGATAAAGTCGGCTTTACCTTGCAGCGCATTTTGTAAAATTTTGCGAAAAATCAAGCTTAAATTCTTTACTTTAATAATAAGTTATGATATACTCTTAGAAAATTAAAGTTATTAAAGGTTTTGGCAAAATGAAGGCTTTAAAAATTGCCGTTTCCGCAAGAGAAAACGCGGACGGCGCATTTAAATAATTCGTTCGAAGGCGGAGTAGCTGTCGTATTTTCTACGGCACTGTTTCCGCTTTTTTTAATGCCGTAACCTTGAATAAGGGAAAAAGTTTACATATGCTCAAATCAAAAGATTTACTTGGACTTCGCGATATAACGGCGGAAGAAATCACGCTCATACTCGATACCGCGGAAGAGATGAAAAAAGCGCTTTCCGAAGGGAAAAAGAGCTTCGACCTTTTAAAGGGCAAAACTCTGGTAACGCTCTTTTACGAAAACAGTACCAGAACGCGCTCTTCGTTCGAGCTTGCGGGCAAATATCTCGGCGCAACCGAAATAAACATTTCGGCGTCGTCAAGCTCTGTGCAGAAAGGTGAAACGCTAATCGACACGGGCAAGACGTTGCAGGCGTTAAAGACCGACTTTATCGCAATCCGCCACCCTATGGGTGGCGCGCCCAACCTGCTTGCAAAAACGGTGGGTTGTTCGGTCTTGAACGGCGGCGACGGTATGAACGAGCACCCCACGCAGGCGCTTTTGGATATGCTGTCAATCCGCGAGGAGTTCGGCACGTTAAAGGGGCTTAAAGTTGCGATACTCGGCGATATCAAGCACAGCAGAGTTGCCAAGTCCAACCTGTTCGGGCTTACCAAAATGGGCGCGGAGGTCTGGGTCTACGCACCCAAAACGCTCATTCCCAAGGGCTTTGACGAGCTCGGCGCGCACATAGC
>CAZRJY010000060.1:0-6759 GCA_964600525.1 uncultured Clostridia bacterium | reverse complement strand
GGCTCGATTAAAATTTCCTTAATCCACTTCCACAGAACGCGGGTCATTTCGTCGCCGTCGATTTCGACGAGCGGCGTTGTCATACGTATCTTAGACATAAAAATTTCCTTTACACTTTTTTATTATTTTACAATAAACGTGCGCCGCGTGTAAAGCGTTTTTTACTTTTTAATGTTTGTGTTGGGCGTAATGTTGTTTAATATGCCCGTCGAAATAATTCGCCTCTTCCTTTGAGCGGCAAAGTCGGCTTCCGCCTGCTCGATTTGCGAACAGAGCACGCCGTAAAAGCTCGAATATCCGTCAGATAACAGGTATTGTGAAAGCGAGCCGGGCACGGTGTTTATCTCGCTTAAATAGCATTGCCCCCCGCATATTATGTAATCAAACCGCACTATACCGCGCATATTCAGCGCCGAATATACTTTTGCGGTTAAATTTCTTATCTCGTCGGCAAGCGTCTTTTCAAGGTCGGCGGGGAACTTTCTTTTGCCGCCGCCGCAGTACTTGTCGTCGTAAGATAAAAGGTCGCCCGCGGACGAAACTTCCTCGCATTGCGAGGTTATTTCCGCACCGTTCGAGAAATAAACCGCGCAATTTATCTCTTTTATGGGCGATAAGTACTCCTCTATAAGCACTCCGCCGTCCAGCTCGAACGCCGTTTCAAGCGCGCCTTTAAGTTCCTCTTCGTTATCGCATTTTACTATGCCTATACTTGACCCCAAAGTGGCAGGTTTGACGATTACGGGGTATCCCAGCGCCTTTGCGCCCTCAATTGCCCCCGTAATATGCCGCGAATAAGCGTATTTTGCCACTTTTACGCCCAGACTTTGCAGCACTAATTTAGTGTAGTATTTATCCATAAAAACGGCGCTTTCGAACAGCCCCGCCGAAGCGAACGGAATATTTAAAATATCGCAAAGCCCCGCCACGGCTCCGCCCTCGCACACGCCGCCGTGACAGCAGTTGATAACGCACCCGATTGAAACCGTATATTTGGGCTTTCCGCGGCGGTTGAAAATCACCGCGCCGCCGCTTACAAAACCGCAGGTCGGAAAATCTTTATAGCCGCCGTTTTTGTACAGAAAAAGGTCGGAAAGTTTTTCGTCCGCATACAGCTTGCCGCCGTGGTCGATATATATCGGCAGAACGCTTTTGCCGCCCTTTAAAAGCACGTTGCACACCATCGTTCCCGTTATTACCGACACCTCGTTTTCGGACGAAACTCCACCGAAAATTACGGCTATGTCATAATTTTTTTGCATAAAAAATCACCTCCGCTCGTCGGGATAAACTTCGTCTTATGCGGTATACAAAACTGCATACCGCAACCGCACTGCGTTATCCCTCCTCTTCGCAAAAAATCTTTTTACAAAATCTTTTTTGCGATTTTAAAATATTAAAAAAATAAAAAATCACCAAAGTATTTTTCGCTTTGGTGATTTTCAGATTTTATCTTGAATTTACAAATATATTTCAGGCAAATCGTTTAAAAACAAAACCGTATCGCCCTTTGCAAGTATGCCCTTTAAAACGTCCTGCGCGGCGGCAAGCGAGGGCACGGTCGTTATCTTTTCGGGGTCGCCGCCCGCGTTCAGATATCCGTTTTTAACCGCGGTCACAAGCGTTTCGCCAACTAAAATCACGTAGTCCAATCCTACGAGTTCGCCGCCGAGCGTTTGATTTTCGCTCTCCTCCAAAATGCCGAGTTCGACAAGCCCGGGAGTAACCGCAATTTTCTTACCGCCAAAATATTTCAGAACGGTTATAGCCGCCTTAGCCCCTACCACGTTGGAATTGTATCCGTCGTCGAGAATGTTCACGCCGTTGCTCTCTATAAGCTGTAAGCGGTGTTCGGTGAATTCGAGCTCGGCAACCGCCTGAGAAATTTCGTCCAAACCGACGCCCATAGCAAACGCCGCCTGCGCGCATAAACCTATGTTGTGCGCGACGTGTTCGCCTAAAAGCTTGCTCTTAACCTGCCTGCTCTCACCGCCGAGCGTAAGCGTAAAGCCCGTGCCCGTGCAGTCGGCGTTAATGTCCGAAACGCAGTCGCAGACCGCCTTTTCGCCGGCAAAATCTTTAAAATGTTCGTACGCGTCGCCCGCGATAAAGCAGCAATTTTTAGTGCCCGCTATAATTTCGCCCTTGGCGGCAACGATGTTTTCAAGCGATTTGAAGCTTTCGAGGTGCTGCGGACAGATACCCGTAATAAGCGAATAATCGGGCTGGCAGATGCCGCACAGCTCGGCGATATCGCCCTTGTGCCGCGCGCCCATTTCGGCAATAAAAATATCGTAATCCTTTAAATCGTTGTTATTTACCGTGCGCGAAATGCCGAGCGGCGTATTGAACGACGACGGCGTTGTAAGCACTCTGTACTTCTTTGCAAGCATTGCGGCAAGCATATTTTTAGAGCTGGTTTTGCCGTAGCTGCCCGTTATCCCGACAACCTTTATATCCGCCTCTGCAATTTTGCGCTTAGCCTTTTTTACGAACGAGCGGTTTATTGGCGCTTCCCATAAAAGAGTTATAAGATTTGCAAGACAGATTACGGGAATTATGATAAGCGGCAGAACGGCGAGCACGCAGTACTTTAAAGTAGTAAACAGCCGCGCGTCCCACACCTTTTCGCCGAAGTTTAACAGGGTTACCGCAAGGTAGGTCAATACGGCGAAGGTCAGCCAAAGAGTTACCAGCAGCCGCTTGAACCGCGGCGTCATAGTGGCGCTGCTTTTAATCGAACGGCGGCTTTCGGCAACCAGATAGAGCACAAAGAAAATGAGGTATGCGCTTAAACTTATCACCGCCGCCCAGTGCGCCCCCGCAAAGCCGAAGCACAGCGAAATAACCGCCGAGGCAAGCGCCGTAGCCAAGGCAAGCAGTGAAAAGCGCGACTGAGTAAGATTGTTCTTGCGCCCCGCCCAGCTGAAAAATTTACCGTTTTTATAGCCGAAGCCCTGCAAAATGCCGAGCGCCTTAAAAGCCGTTAAGCTTAAAAAAGACGCAAAAACAATTGCAATCAGCACGCACTCCAATGTAGTTTGCCAGTTAATAAAAAACATAATATTACCGTCGATTTATTCTTGACTTAAAAATTCAAGCAAAAGTCTGTTGAACTTTCCGCTGTTTTCGCTGAAACAAAAATGTCCGCCCTCTATAATTTCCAGGCGGCTGCCCGCAATGAGCGAGTGAAAAATTTCGCCCTCTTCGTCGGGCGGAGTTACCGTATCGTTTTTGCCGTAAACGAGTAGCGTCGGTACGTCAATTTTACTTACGCAGCCGCGCAAATCCTCGTTGACAATAAGCTTGTAGCTCTCCTTCATCAAGGGCGAAAGAGTGCGGTATTCCTCGCTGCCGAAGTGCCTTTCGGCGTACCTCGGGAACAGCTTTTTTATACGTCTGTACCGCTTTACCTGCCGCATATATGCCGGTGAACGCGGTTTTACCAGCCCCGCGCCGCCCGTTATTATCAGTTTTTCAACAAGCCCCTTTTCCTCGGCGAGCAGCTTGAAAATCACTCTTGCGCCGAACGAATGGGCAACGACGCAGCAGCCGTCAAGCCCTTCCGCTTTGATAAAATCTTTAAGCCATTTAGCATAGTCGCCGACCGACCAGGCAAAGCTTATGGGCGAGCTTGCGCCGAACGCGGGCATATCTACGGCAACGACCGAAAAGCCGTTTTGCTCTAAAAAGCCGATTTGATAATAAAAGCTCTCTTTACTCGAAAGATAGCCGTGCAGAAGTAATACGGGCTTGCCCTTGCCCCTCTTTGTAACGCTTACAAAACCGCCGTTTAAAAAAATGGAAATGTACCCCGAAATTTATTCGCGGTTCAATTCCTTTACCATAACCAAACAATCCTCGCCGTCGGAGTAGTAGCGCGTGCGCGCGTGCACTCCTTTAAATCCGCACGAAAGGTACAGTTTGAGCGCCGCCGAGTTGGATACGCGCACTTCTAAAAAAACCTTTTCGGCTCCGCGCTGTTTTGCGTCGGACAAAAGCGCGTTTAAAATCGCACTGCCTATACCGCTGTGTCTGTACTCCTCGGCAACAAGCACGTTTTCCAAATCGCAGGTATCCAGCGTGGTGCACGTACAGCCGTAGCCTATCACCTCGCCGTCCTCCTCGGCAACCAGCATGCAATAAGACGGATTTTCAAACGCCGAAGCAATCGTGCCGAAGCTCCAACTCTCGCCCTTAAAGCACAGCTTTTCGAGTTCGGATACGCTTAAAATGTCCTCGTACCTGCACTTGCGGATATTCATACGCCGTTAATGCGCTTTTCGCGCTCCTCCTCCGCCTGCGACTTTTTAACGTACAGCGCCGAGATTTCGCCGCCGCACTCCGCCGCTTTTAAAACTGCGGGCACAAGGCACTTTTCGGGCTCTAACCGAGTATAAAGCGGCAAGGTCAAATCCTCCGTGCCGTACACGGGTCTGCCGAGAGCTATAACTTCGTTTTCCGAAAGACAGCAGGGTTCAAGCGTGCGCTTGCCGCCAGGATTATAGCCGCAAACGTAGTAATTGCCGTGCGCCGCGTCGATGGCAATAAGGTAATCACAACCGCTGTTGACATTATATGAAAGCATGTCGAACGTGGTTACGCCCACCGCGCGCCTGCCCAAAGCTACGGCGTACCCTTTTATGCACGATACGCCTATCCTGATGCCCGTAAACGAGCCCGGACCTGTAACCGCGGCGAAAAATCCGCAGTCCGCAGGGGTAAGCTTAGCCTCGCTTAGCACCTTGTCAATCTCGTCCATAAGCACGACCGAATGGTTCATCGCGCAGTCGGCAACGTGGCTTACAAATGGTTTGCCGTCCTTATACGCCGCCACTGTCAGATAGCGCGAGGACGTGTCTACCGCCAGAAAATTACTCACAGATAATCTCCCTGTTAAGCGTGCCTATCTTTTTGATAGTCACCTTTTTGCAATCGTCGGGCAGAACGTCGGCGATATTTTCCGACCACTCGATAAGGCACACGCCTTTGCCGCCCAGATAGTCGGTCAAGCCCAGACTTTCCGCCTGCGCGCCGCTTGAAAGACGGTAGCAGTCGTAATGATACAGCTTGTCGTCGTACTCCTTCATATACGCATAAGTGGGGCTCAAAATTTCGTCCTTGATACCCAAGCCCTGCGCAACGCCCTTGCAGAACACGGTCTTGCCCGCGCCCATTTCGCCGTTCAATAAAACGACGTCGCCTTTTTTCAGAGTTTTAGCGTACTCTTTTGCAAAAGAAACCGTAGCCTTTTCGCTACCCGATAAATAAATAGCCATACGGTTACATTATACACCCGTACGGCTTTGTTGGCAATTATTGTCGCTTAAAAATTTTAAAATTAAAGCGCGGAAGTTAAAAACTCCTCGGTTTCGGACTGCGAAGTGAAGCCGACAGACTTGTCGGCAAGCTCGCCGCCCTTGAACACGCCCACCATGGGAATGCTCATTACGCCGTAACGCGCCGCCAGCTCGAAGCTTTCGTCCACGTTCACCTTTACGAATTTAGCGTTCGTAAACTTCTCGCTGCACTTTTCGATTACGGGCGCAAGCATCTTGCAGGGACCGCACCAGTCCGCGTAAAAGTCGCATACAACCGGCGTTTCGCCCTTTAAAAGTTCGTCGAATTTTTCTACTTCTATTTTTTCTACCATAATTCTCACCTGTTATTATTATCTGTAACAAAGGAATAAATATCCTTAAAATTTACGGAAACCGTTGCTCCGTCGCGCATGCGCTTTATATTGCACGCGCCGCTTCGCATCTCGCTTTCGCCGATGACCGCCGTAAAGTACGCGCCCACCTTGTCGGCGTACTTGAACTGCGCCTTTACCGAACGTTCCATCAAATCGCACTCCGCCGCAACGCCCTTCGTGCGCAATCCGTTCACAAGCTCGAACGCTTTCTTTCGCGTGAGCTCGTCCATACCCGCGATATATATGTCAGGAACGGGCGCTTTCGGCTCGCTTATGCCGGCAAGCAAAAGCCGCTCTATTCCTGCGCCGAAGCCGACCGCAGGCACTTCGCCGCCGCCCAGTTGAGCGATAAGTCCGTCGTATCTGCCGCCGCCGCAAATGGTCCCTTGCGTGCCCACTTCGGTCGAAACAAACTCGAAAACGGTGCGCGAATAGTAGTCCAGACCCCTTACTATGCTTGAATTAACGGTATATTCCACTCCCAAAGCGGTCAAATACTCCTTAACCTTTTCAAAGTGCTCTTTACAATCGGGACAGAGATAATCGAGAATTTTCGGTGCGCCCGCCGTGTACTTTTTGCACCCCTCTTCCTTGCAGTCCAGCATACGCAGAGGGTTCTTTTCGAACCTGTCTTTGCACGTGCCGCACATATTTTCGAGGTTGGGACGGAAGTACTCTTTAAGCGCTTTGTTGTACTCCGCGCGGCAGGTTTTGCAGCCTATCGAATTGATTTCCAGCCGCGCCCCCTTAATGCCTAATTTGTCCAGAAAGGTGTGCGCCGCGAATATAACTTCCGCGTCCGCCTCGGGCTTTGCGCTTCCGAACATCTCGATACCGAACTGGTGGAACTCGCGCAAGCGCCCCTTTTGCGGACGCTCGTAGCGGTAGCAAGGCGTAATGTAATACGACTTTAAAGGCAACGGCAAATTTGCAAGTCCGTTTTCGATAAACGAACGCGCAACGCCCGCAGTGCCCTCGGGCTTTAAGGTTATCGACCTGCCGCCCTTGTCCTCGAAGGTGTACATTTCCTTGTTTACGACGTCGGTCGTTTCGCCCACGCCGCG
>CAZRJY010000059.1:0-6837 GCA_964600525.1 uncultured Clostridia bacterium | reverse complement strand
AAGAAAACAAAGACTATTTTAACGCACTGTTTTCGGTAGACAGCAGAGAGGTCAAAGTCGGCGACAAAATACTGATACCCGACGATAACGCAGGTACGGCATTAGATAAAGAACAACAAGTAGACGGAACGTCAGTAATAAATATTAGCGCCCACAAGAATGCAAATATAACGCACTACGGACTGTGGGACGGTAAATATATCGTTCCCGCGGGTGAAGGTGAAGAGCCTTACGTAATGTCCGTTTCGAGAACCGCCGAGGGCGTAGCAAAGCTCCAGAAGGTCTGGATGAACTTCAACAACAAGTTCAAAACAGGTTCCGTATGCGGCGGTATTTCCAAGAGCGGAACGAATATCCGTACGGCCCGCGGTATTCCCGCAAACGTAATAGGACAGCCCGGTCACGCGGCAATATTATATTTCAGTAAAGACGCCAACGGAAAAGGTTCCTGGAAAATAGATAACGACGTCGGCGGCTGGCTGGCGGCTACCAAAAACGAAAGACATTTGCTCGGTTGGGGCAATGCGGCTTGGCAAAGAAATTCCGGCGGTACAGTCGTTTATTTCCACCTCGCTCAATTGTGCCTGGACGATTACGATAATTTAGTGAGAGCCGAAGAAAACTGCTGGCTTGCGAAAGTATATCAGGGTGATTTGGCTAAACAGGAAGCGTTGTACGAAAAGGCTTTAACCACTCAGATTTTAAACCTTGACGCCTGGTACGGACTTGTTACGACGTACAAGGCAAACACGGCAAAAACAGCTGCCGATTACAGCACTTTGGCAAGCCGCATCGGCGACACGCTGTGGAACCACCCGACGGCTATGCATTGCCTGTTCAGATTGTTCACGGACACGGAACAAACCAAAATTCCCGAAGTACAGGCTGCGCTTTCCGACCCCTTATTTACTACGCAGTTAAAAACTATCGAAGTTAACGCGTTAGCAAAGGCGAAAGCTTCCGGAAGCTCTGCGGCAAAGTCAAAAGTAAATTATCTCATGGGACTTTCCGATAAGGCGGTTGCGGACTTCTCGTTCGACGGCGATAATGCGGGCTGCATCGTTTGGGCGGACGCTTATAATGACGGTACTTTCACTTGGTATTATAGCATAGACGGCAAACAAACCTGGCAGAAAGTTACTTTTAACGAAGGGGACTCACACGCCTATAAATTATCCGACAAAGAATTGTCCGCTATTTCGCCGGACAACGACATTTACGTCTATATCGAAGGTACGCAGGAGAGCAACGCATACAAAATAGAAGTGGCGGCAAAGCCTGCTTTGCCCGACACTCTGTACGCCAACGACTGGGAAAACAGAGTAATAGGCGTTGACACTAAGTATGAATGGCGATATCTCACCGTCACTGAGGATGATGAATACAAGCCAATTTCCAATTGGAGATGTTATGCTGATGCGTCTCCCGACTGCACGGGCGATAAAATAATAGAGGTCAGATTAAAAGGTACCAATAAAAATCCGGCGAGTGACGGAAGAATATTCACGTTTACCAAAGACACCGACACCAAAGAAAAAAAATATATAAGCGTAGACTATTTAACAGTCGTAGGTTTTTCAACGGAATCACAAGATGCAAAAAGACCGAACTATGCCGTAAACGCTATCGACGGAAACGCCAATACGTATTGGCATACAGACTACACTATAAACATTAAACTTTCGACGCAAGGAGCGAAAAATACACCAATAACGAGGGTAACTCCGTTTTTAGCTATTAAATTGGACGCCCCCACATATATTTCGGCTTTGGAATTTGCCCAGCGTCAATATAATTCGAGTTTCAGCATCTTCGCAAAAACGGTAAGTATTTATGTCAGCGAGGACGGTGTAAACTGGGGTGATAAGCCGGTCGCAATTCGTGAAAACCTTGAAAATATAGCCGATTTGAACGTAGTTAATTTTGAAAAAAGCGTTTACTGTCAGTACGTAAAAATAGAATTGACTGAACTGTATGAAACAAACACGAACGACGGTGTATATACAACGGTATCGCTTGTAAATCTTTATGAAGATACCACTAAAACTACGACTCCTGCCGGAACACCTATGCAGAGTTTAACCGAAACAAAACCGGGTAAAGATGCGTTTGCGGGCTTCGGCGCAATAGTCAAGGAGGAAGAAGTAGTCGGCGAAGAACTCGTCGCCGACCAAGACTTCGTATTAGATATAGATTCTATGATAGAGTCCATATTGAATGGCAACGCAAAAGCTCCCAAGAAACCAAACGCCGCTGCGTGGGTAGCGTTGCCCGTAGTTTTACTCGTGCTGGCAGGAGCCGGCGTAGCTGTGTTCTTCTATTTAAAACGCAAAAAGGCGATAGCGGGAACGGCAGGCAACGCGGTTGTTGATGAGCCTAAGCCTAAGACGAAGAAGAGTGCGACTGAGGCTCCCAAGCAGAAAGCGGCTAAACCTGCGGAAAAGACTGCGGCACCTAAGACAATGCAGAGTGCACCGGCAAAACCTGCGGCAACTACTGCTACAAAACCTGCGGTTGCTCCCGCAACCACGGCACCCAAGACTTCGGGAGTAGCGGGCAGTGCGGCAAACAAGTCCACGACTGCGGCACCCAAGACTTCGGGAATAGCAGGCAGTGCGGCAAACAAACCTGCGGCGACTGCTACCCCTAAGAGCACGGCAAAGCCTACTGTTATTGACGCAGCGCCGCCGAAAAATCCGACGGTAAAGCCTGTAACCAAGCCGGCGGAAAAACCCGTAACTAAGGCGGCGGAAAAACCTGCAACTAAGCCGGCGGTAAAACCTGTAACCAAGCCGACTACAAAAAAGTAAATAAGCACAATTCACAATAATAAAGCCTTCCCCTCAACGGGAAGGCTTTATTTGTGTCGGCAATTATTTTTACTATCCTGATATTTTCACAGCAAAACTTGCAATTTCATAAAATAAACGGTATGAATAAATCGTTGCAGCAGTTGATTGAACGGTATGCTTCCTGTCCCAAGTCGCAGAGCGATTACGAGATAAACGGAAAGAAATATAAAATCACAAGACATTTCACGGGCGATAAAAATATAAATAAAGCAGTGGCGGAACTTGCCGTAAGCCGGGCGAACAGGGAAACGGGCTTGTTATGACGCAATTTAAAAAGACGGCTATATATATGCGTTTGTCCCGCGACGACGAAAAAGCGGGAGAGTCTATGTCAATCGAGCATCAGCGCATCATTCTGCGAAAATACGTTGCGCAGCAGGGCGGAACGGTTATTGACGAGTATATAGACGACGGTTGGTCGGGAACCAACTTCGACCGCCCCGCCGTAAAGCGTATGTTAGAGGACGCGCAGACGGGAAAAATAGATACGATTGTCGTAAAAGATTTATCGCGTTTCGGGCGAAACTACATACAAGTTGGACAGTATATCGATTATATTTTCCCTGCCTACGGAATACGTTTTATAGCGCTCAACGACAACGTGGACACGGCGGACAGAAGCAGTACGGCTATGGATATGATGCCGATAATGAACGTTTTCAACGAGTGGCACGCCGCAAATACGAGTAAAAAGATAAGGGCGGTAATAGAGGCAAGCCAACGTGCTGGCAAATACACGAACTCGGTTTATCCCTACGGATATAAGGCGGGAACGGACGAAAACCGCACGGCAGTAATCGACGGTGAAGCGGCGGAAGTAGTTAAACGCATTTTTAATCTCCGCGTCGAGGGCAACTCCTGCCGAACGATTGCGAAAATTTTAACGGACGAGGGGATTGCAAATCCCGCAACGCATTTTACAAGACTGGACGGAAAGAAAGCGGATAAGCAAATTTCGCCGTATTGGTGTGCAAAAACGGTTTCCTGGATATTGAATAACCAGACTTATACAGGCAATACCGTTCAACATAAAACTACAAGCGTATCGTACAAAAATCACAAGATAATAAACATTCCCGAAAGCGAACGGATAATCAAGCAAAACGCACACGAAGCTATCATAAGCCGCGAATTATGGGATAAGGCGCAGGCAATAAATAAGTCGGTATCGAGAGGTAAGAAGGATAAAAGCAATAAGGTTCACGCTTTGTCGGGCTTGCTCATATGTCCCGATTGCGGTAAAAAGCTCAAAATAAAAACTACGCGCAACGGGCAGACATACTTTTATTGCCGCACGTATATAGATTTGGGTAAAAAGTACTGTACGGCGCACAGTATAGCCGAACGAGCGATAGAAAGTATAGTTACGCGCGATATACAATCGCTATCTGACGGCGTGATTTTAAACGAAGAAAAGCTTAGAGAAAGCTTTATTAAAGATAAGGCGAAGAGCAATGAAAGAAGCAGATATTCCGATGAAAAACAGCTTAAAACGCATAAGAGCCGACTTGCGGAATTAGACAGACTTATTCAGTCCGCATTCGAGGAAAAGGTTTTGGGGAGCTTGCCCGAAAGCGTCTGCATAGGGCTTTGCGAAAAATACCAAAAAGAAAGGGTTGCAGTCGAAGACGAAATTGCAAAAATTGAGAAAAGACTTTCGGAAGCTGACAGAGACGGGGAAGACGTTGACGGGTATATACGCAGAATAAAGGAGTACTGCAACTGCGAAAGCCTTACGCGCGAAATGTGCTTACAGCTTATAAATTTTATAACGGTAGGGGAAAAGGAAATAAATATTTATTATAATTTTTCCCGTTTGTAACACGACCGACAGGTCCTGCGGGGCCCACAGGTGCGACAGGCGCTGACGGCGAAACAGGTCCTACTGGACCGACGGGCGAAGCAGGTGCTACCGGCCCGACGGGACCGACCGGTGAGAACGGTGAAATAGGTCCCACGGGACCGACGGGACCGACGGGTGCTACGGGTGCAACAGGGGCTACGGGCGCGACAGGCGCAACGGGTCCTGCTGGGCAAATAACGCCTGCTGCGGCGGTAGCAGACGTGGAAAGTACTCCGACGCCCGAAGAGGTCGGCACTACTTTAAACCAGCTGCTTGCATCGCTTCGTGCGGCAGGATTTTTGGCAACCTGATAATTAACGAGCCGCGGGCAAATGCCCGCGGCTATATAAATTTTCGCCTGCAACGTCGGCATTTTAATTGACTGTAAAATAAAAAGGGCTTATAATAAACGGGCAAAGTATGTTGCGGCGAGGCGTAGCGCAGTTGGTAGCGCGTATGGTTCGGGACCATAAGGTCGTGGGTTCGAATCCCGTCGCCTCGACCAAAAAAGAGCACCCCCAAACGGAGTGCTCTTTTTATGTTCATTATTTATTGGTTATCCGTATTGTCCGTCGGTGCGCATTCCGCGTCGATAGCGGCAACTTTATTTATAAAAATGTTGTTCAGATATTCGGCAATCTGTTCGGGGGAGACGGGGGTATTTTTGTCGGTAAGAAATTTAAACGTTTGCTTTTTATCGGCAGACTTCATTATTACGTTTTTCTTTTTTACCGTAATGCTGTCTATGGCAAAGTTGTCGGGCGTAATTTTTAAAAGGTTTTCGGTAGACACGTCGCCGTCTTTAATCAAGTAAAGCGAGTTCTTATTTAATATGAAATCCTTTAACGCGGTGCCTGAATATACGCGGTAAACGCCTACGCCTGTAAAGAGTGCCGAAATTGCGCCGCCAACTACCCAGCCGGCCGTTTTAGCCGCCGCCTTTTTGGATTCGTCTTTGCTGTTGACGCTGGCGGTAATGACAAAACTATCGCTTCCGAGCTGATTGCAAACCGCCGCTAATTCTTCGGTGCGGATAGCGCCAGTTTTCTTCTGTTTTGCATAGGATACCGTAACGATAAGCATAGTTACGGACAGAATTATAAATATAAGTCCGATAATGTTGGCAACGTTGACGCCCTGAGAACCGTAAAGTACGTAAGACGTGCCGTCGATATTTACCGTAAGCTTTTCAACTTCCGCACGGGAATTGAAACAATACGTGCAGTCGGAAAAATCGTAAATTTCGTTTGGTGCTAACTTAATATCGATATAATTGCTGTCGTCGTCAAGGTCGGCGTCATCTCCCAAATTCGGGTTAAGCAACCAGCAGTCTTCCCAGACGTTAGTTACGTCCTCAAAGGTAACCTTCATACCGCCTTTATTTTTTATGATTACCTCTTTGTCGGAAGTATTCTGAATTTTTCCGTATAAGAAATAAGCCCAGCCTGACCCCTGTGTCGGGGCATACGTCATTGTCAATTCATTGTTAACCAATTTAACGGGCGAATTTTTCTTCGACTGCGTTAACATAGGTATTACGAAACACAGTACGGCGGCAATTGCAAAAGCAACCGTCATGCAGATTGTTACGATTAAAGAAGTCTTTTTGTTTTTCATAAGTATTACTCTCCAACGACAATATTTTACAACTCGAAAGGTAATTTGTCAAACCGCAGGTTTAAAAATTAACGACCGACGCTCAAATATTCTTTACTGAAATGGTTTTTAGTGGTAAAATAAAATTATAAAAAATCAAACGGCGGGTTATAACATTATGGCAGAAAACGAATACGAACTTTCTAAGAAGCAAAAGGCGCTCGGATTTGCGCTCTATGCAAAAAAAGTAAGCAAACAGACTATGGCGACCGTCATGATGGTGCTTGAAAACGACGAGCAAATCGACGATATGACCTGGTATATAGGTCAGAACCCCGACGCGACCGAAGAGCAGCTTGTCGCCGTCGCTTATCAGATTGTAAAGGAGGCTCACGGAAACTGATATGGAAAAATCGAGACTTTTAAAATACGCAAAGCTCATTGCGGGCAGCGGCATTAACGTTCAGAAGGGACAAAAGGTAATAATAAATTGCGGGCTCGACCAGCCCGAATTCGTGGCTATGGTCGTTGAAGAGTGCTATAAGC
>CAZRJY010000058.1:0-6857 GCA_964600525.1 uncultured Clostridia bacterium | reverse complement strand
CGGTGACCTCGTCCTTACCAAGGACGTGCTCTACCTGCTGAGCCATAGCAGCAAAATCAACAAATTTGTTTTACTTGAATATTATATTTTAATTATCGCTTGTTGTCAATTCATTTTAAAGTGATAAATTAAAAAATTAGGAGATAAAATGCACGAAAGCAATATAGAAAAAATTGCGGTCAAAACAGCCGTCGTTACGATAATCTGTAACGTGCTGTTAACCGTTTTCAAATTTATCGCGGGATTTCTGGGGCACTCGCTCGCAATGATTTCGGACGCAATCCATTCCGCTTCGGACGTGTTTTCAACCATAATCGTCATTATCGGTATAAAAATTTCGGCGAAAGCGGCGGACAAGGACCACGAGTTCGGGCACGAAAGATACGAATGCGTTGCGGCAATTCTGCTTGCGGTACTGCTGTTTGCGACGGGGTGCGGTATAGGTTACAGCGGCATAACCAAAATTGTCGACGGCTCGTATAAAACCGCCAAGTTGCCCGACTATCTTGCAATGTCCGCGGCAATCGTTTCGATTGTGGTTAAAGAAGCTATGTTCTGGTACACGTATGCGGCGGCAAAAAAGACTAACTCGGGCGCGCTTAAAGCCGACGCGTGGCATCACCGTTCGGACGCGCTGTCGTCGGTGGGCAGTTTGGTGGGTATTGTCGGCGCTATGTGCGGCGTTCCCGTGCTTGACTGCGTTGCGGCTATCGTTATATGCCTTTTGATTTTAAAGGCGGCAATCAGCATATTTATAGACGCTGTCAACAAAATGACCGATAAGGCGTGCGCTCCTAAGACGGAGGAGGAAATAAGGCAGTTTGTTTTAACCTGCGAAGGCGTAAAGAACGTAGACCAGCTTATGACCAGACTTTTCGGCAACCGTATTTACGTAATCGTGGAAATTGCGTGCGACGAAAACCTGGTTCTGAAAGACGCGCACGCTATTGCCGAAACGGTTCACGACGGAGTTGAAAAGAACTTTCCGCTTGTCAAACACGTTACGGTGCACGTAAATCCGTATGAGGAAACCGAACAAATAAATGAAAACGGCGAACTTTAAAAGTCCGCCGTTTTTTCAGTGCTTTCTTAATTGCGCTATCTGCTTGAAAAACCGTGCCCTTTCGTACTGTAAGCTTTCGTACGACATTTCGGCAAGTTCAACAAGTTGAGAGGTGTTTACAACATAAAGTTTAAGCTCATCGTGTAAACTTCCGTAGACTTCGACAATTTTGCGGCTTGCCCACGTAGAATGCTGCGGATATACAAGGTACCGCGAAATTTCGTAAACTTTGCTCAAAACGGCGGAAAGTTCAGCCCAAAGCTGTTCGTCGGAGGGAGCGTCCGCGTAAAGTAAAATGTTTATTTCCTCGGTAATATCGCCGAGGCGCGGAGCAAACTTTGCCTTTTTAAGTGCGTTGTTAAAAGCCTTGTCGCAAATCTCTTTCGGATATTCTCTTAAAGCTTCGTACCAACTTTCTATTAAAAGTGCTCTTTCGGTATCGTTGGACGTAACGTAAGCATTCTCGAAATTTAATTTTATTTTAATTATGTAATTCGCAACTTGTGCGGGTGTAAGTTCGGTCATAGGTTGTCTCCGTTATTGTCAATCCCCTGTAACTTTGCAAGCGTAGCCGCCCATTCGTCGGTGACGCTCCGCTTTGACTGCTGTTTGCGCGCGGTGGTTGCGGGTATTTGTTCAACCGTATAAACGCCGCCGTTTTTCCACGTCGATAAAAGGTAGTTGACCGCCGCCATAGGGTTGTTTTTGCCTGCCGAAAGCTCGGCGGCTTTCAAAATCATAGCCTCGTTAAATCCCCAGTCGCGCCAACGGCTTAAAGCCTGCCTGTCGTAGGGGATAATTTTACGCGTCAAACCGCACGCCGCGTGTACGGACTTAATAAATTTGTCGTCCTCGGCAAGCTGCTTTAACAGATGTTCAACGCTGTTATCGTCAATGAACGCGTCGCGGTAGAGGTTGCCGACAAAGTCGTTCATAGCGTCAAAAGAATTTCTGCCGCTTAAAAAGCAGTAATTGGCTATTTTTTTAAGAGCGTCGCAGCTTAAACCGTAACTGCTCCAAACCCCGACGTAATTTTCAACGTAAGGGGTGGGGTCGGGCATGTAGACACTTAAAGACTTGGCAACCGCCGCTGCCGTTTCGTAAAGAGAGGCTTTTTCCTTGCGGTAGTCGTCGATTTCTTTGGGGTCGAACTTGCTGTTTTTATTCAGCTCCTCCAAAACAAGGTCAAGCTTTTCGATTGTCTTTGCCTTAAAGCCCTTTGCCGCGCAAATAATAGCTTCCTCGGTGAAGCCGTAACCAAGCCATTTATTTAGAGCTTCGCCGTCCTCGACTTCGGGCGCGCGTTTAACAGAGCACGCCGCAAAAATTCTGAGAAGCGTAGTGGTGTTGGCAGTGTAGGTTGACAGCCGCTTTTCAATCTGCTGCGCCGTAGTGTCGCCGTCCGCGTAAAAGTTTTTTGCAACCTTTTTTATGTATGCGCCGTGTATATTGTCGCCCTTTAAGTTTACGCAGTAATTGACTATCATTACTATTGCGTTGCGCTCGAAATTGTAGTCCTCCAAAAGTATGAGGTATTCGCGGAATTCGTTCTGTGTAACCATTCTGCCCGAGATAATCGCCTGAATTTCCTCGTACAGTCCTTCATATTTTTCGGGGTGCAGTTTTTTAGGCTTTCCGTAGTAGTTCTCGCAGTCGAGAATTTTAACTTCGAACGGGATTTTGGAAGTGATTGCAACAAGCTCCATTTCGTCCAGATATTCGAAATATTCTCTTACCTTATCCTCGTCGAGACTGAGCTTTTTGGAAAAGTCGTCGAGAGTATACTCGCTGAGACCGTTCTGATAAAGGTAAAGCGCGTAGAGGTAGACTTTAACCGCAACGGGTTCCAGTTCGGCGAGATATTTAGTTATGAATTTATTCTCGACGCTCGTTGCGGACTTTTTAGTCAGTTCGTCGGCTACCGAAATGAAAGCCATGTTAAAACTCCCCGTTTAACGCTTGATTTATCTTGCAAAAAGGAATATAATGTTAGTTAAGGTGAATAATATCGCCTTTTGACAGGATTGTGTTTAATATTATAACCGACGGCACAAAAAAAATCAATTCATTTCGGATAATTATATGAGCGGTTTATTTTGGCCGGGTCGGGGAATTATTATTTTGAGTTTACCGTACGGCGGTAGCAGAGGAGTCTCTTTTGGCAAGCAGCATTTTAACACCCGTATCCTTATGGAAAAATTTTAACGACAAGCTTGAAGTTATGCCTGTTTCGCTCGGGGAACGTATCGAGGACGGCATAAAGTTTGACTATATCAATTTTTCTGGTAGAGATACCGGTATGGGCAGGGTTACTATATACGGCATATTGGCCTCGCGCGAGGTAAATC
This sequence comes from uncultured Clostridia bacterium, assembly GCA_964600525.1. GTDB lineage: Bacteria > Bacillota > Clostridia > Christensenellales > Borkfalkiaceae > Coproplasma. The sequence continues at coordinate 3,446 of CAZRJY010000058.1, read as the reverse complement.
CCGTCCGCGAGTGCGTGCTCATTATGTGCGACAGTCTTGACGAGATAGACGAAAACCTGCTTGCGTACTTTGTAAAAAAGGGCTATAACGCACTGTGCGTGGATTACGGCGGCGAGCGCGACGGCGTAGAGAGATATACCCAGTATCCCAACAACGTAAGTTACGCGAACGCAATAAACTGCGGACGTCACAAGGATTTTGTAGATACCAGCGCGGACGAAACCTGTTGGTACGAGTGGGTGGCGGTAGGTATTTACGCGCGCAAATTTTTAGTGGAAAAATACGAAACCGAAAATATCGGACTTGTGGGAATACGTGACGGCGGCGAAGTTGCGTGGAAGCTTGCTGCGGTTGAAAAATTTTCGTGCGCGGTTACGGTAGGCGCCTGCGGTTGGAGAGCTTACCGCGGATACGAAAAGTTTTTGGGTAAAGAGCCCGAATTCGACGACGAAAGGTACAGATTTATAGCGGGCATCGATTCGCAGGCTTATGCGCCTTACGTAAAGTGCCCCGTGCTGATACTTTGCACAACCAACGACGAAACGTTCGACTATGACAGGGCGTACGACACATATTCGAGAATTAATCCCGAGTTTTTCCGTCTGAGCGCTATTACTTACTCCATAAACTGCGGTTCGCGCGTCGACGCGCGTTCTACGAACGATATGTTCCTCTTCCTTGACAGCAACGTTAAGGACAGACACGTCTTTATGCCCAAGCCTGTTAAAATCAAAGTTTTTACCGACGAAAACGACAACCTGGTTGTGCGTTCGGATTCCGATAATATGGGCATAATAGAGAAGTGCGGCGTGTATTTTGCGGAGGACAGTCTGGACTACGCCACGCGCGACTGGACGGCGGCAACGTTAAAGCGGGTAATTAACGCCAGCGCGAGCGAGTACTATCTGAACGTTTATGAAAAGACGACTACGCTGTTTGTATTGTGTTACGCGGTGTATTCGAACGGCTTTACCGTCTGGTCGAAGCTTGCGGTTAAAAAATTGAGCGGCTCGTTCCGTAACAGCAGGGCTAAATCGAACATAATTTATACGAACAAATTCGGCACGGAATGTTTCTCGCTTGCCGACTGCTCGCAGTACGCGGTTGGCGGTATGTTTTTAACCGACGACGACGTTTTACCCAAAAGTGTAACACTTGAAGGACTTAAAGGCATATATTCAAAATGCGGACTTATGACAAACAGAATAAGCAGTCTGCAATACGCTCCCAATAAGGACAGTATCTTAAAACTCGACGTATGTTCCAAAGAGGACATAACCTTAAAGGTTAGCGTTAAGAACAGGGCGGACGGCAACGTTTATTCCGTAAAATTATATGTTTTAGGCGGCGTTTGGCAGAGCCAGACGCTGAGGGCAAAGGTATTTAAAAATAAAAACGGCGTTTCGCTCGGCACTTTTACGGATTGCGAGGCGCTTTCGGTATTGGGTAGCGGTAAATTTGCCGTTAACAATCTTATTTGGCTTTAATAAATGCAAAGATATCCTTTGAATTATAAAAAACGCTTCTCGAACGTCTTTGACACATTTGTGTGCGTAATACTGTGTTTGCTTGCGCTTTTGGCGATATTCCGGATAGCGTTCGGCGCAACTTATATAAAGGTATACGTGGTGGGTTCGTCTATGGACGGCACACTGACGGGTGCGGAAGACAAACACAGCGCCGGCGGCGATTACGTGTATATATTCCGCACGTCAAGCCCGCGGCGCGGCGATATTGTAGTTATAAACACCGACGGAGAAGACCCCATAATAAAGCGCGTTATCGGGCTCGGCGGCGACAGAGTGGAGCTTAAAGAGGGCGTGCTTTATCTTAACGGTCAAAAGGTTGACGAGCCGTACGTTGACAGCAAAAACAATACGCCGTCAATGTCCAAGAACACTTTTTCAGAAGTCACCGTTCCCAAAGGGTATATGTTTTTTATGGGCGACAACCGCGACGTCAGCGTGGACAGCCGTTCGGATAAATATAAAATGATGCCCGTGAGCAAAATCAAGGGTGTGGTTGCTGACTGGTCGCTGAATTTAAAGGGTTCGGTTACGGCGGTTAACACCTTTTTCGACTTCAAATTGGGTATGGGCAGATAATAATATTACAGGAGATATAAAATGCGGGCGGTAGTAACTGTTGTCGGTAAGGACAAGACAGGTATAATTTCGAAGGTGAGCACATTTCTTGCCGAAAAACAAGTGAATATTTTGGATATAAGCCAGACCATTCTCGACGAATATTTCGCCATGATTATGTTGGTCGATTTGACCAACGCAACGCAGAAACTTGCCGATTTGGCGGAGGACTGCAAGGCTATGGGCGAAAAAATAGGTATGTCCGTGCACGTTCAGCACGAGGACATTTTCAACGCGATGCACAGGGTCTGAGGTTGCTATGTTTAACTATAAAGACGTACTTGAAACAATAGAAATGGTCGAGAGAGAGCACCTCGATATAAGAACGGTAACAATGGGAATATCGCTTTTGCCGTGCATCAGAGCCACGGGCGAGGCGACTGCCCGGGCGGTTTACGATATCGTGTGCAAAAAAGCCGAAAACATTGTAAAGGTTACCGATGAGCTTTCGAAAGAATACGGAATTCCCATAGTCAATAAGCGCGTTTCTGTAACTCCCGTAAGTCTGGTTTGCGCGCCGTTTGCGGACAAGGCTCCGCTTGTGGGCAGAGCGCTCGACAATGCGGCAAAGACGATAGGGATTGACTTTCTCGGCGGCTATTCGGCTCTCGTTCACAAGGGTACGGCGGATTACGAAAAAGTATTTTTAAACGGAATTCCCGAAGTTTTATCTACTACGGACAAGCTGTGTTCGTCTGTAAACGTCGGCTCGTCAAAGTCGGGCATAAATATGGACGCCGTTAAACTTATGGGACAGGTTATTAAAAATACCGCGTCGGCTACGGCGGACAGAGACGGTTTCGGCTGCGCCAAGCTGGTTGTTTTCTGCAATGCGGTAGAGGACAACCCTTTTATGGCGGGCGCTTTCCACGGAGTAGGCGAGAGCGATACGGTTATAAACGTCGGAGTTTCGGGACCGGGAGTTGTTCAGCATGCAATCGAGGCGGTGCCCGAGGCTGACCTTGCCGAGGTTGCCGAAACAATCAAATGCACAGCGTTTAAGATAACGAGGGCCGGTCAGCTGATTGCCAAAGAGGCGGCAAAGCGTTTGAACGCAAGGTTCGGCATAGTCGATTTATCGCTTGCTCCGACCCCTGCGCGCGGCGACTCGGTGGCTCAGATTTTGGAAGCTATGGGGCTTGAAAGCGTGGGTACCCACGGTACGACGGCTTGTCTTGCAATGCTCAACGATGCTGTAAAAAAGGGCGGAGTTATGGCAAGTTCGCAGGTCGGCGGACTGTCGGGCGCGTTTATTCCCGTTTCCGAGGATATAGGAATGATAGAGGCTGCCGAGCGCGGCGA
>CAZRJY010000057.1:0-6887 GCA_964600525.1 uncultured Clostridia bacterium | reverse complement strand
CCCTTCCGACCTCGTCTAAAAGAAGCAGACTGTTCTTTGTCGCATTCTGCAAGATTGCCGCAACCTCTATCATTTCAACCATAAAAGTCGATTGATTTAAAATGAGGTTGTCGCTTGCGCCCACCCTTGTAAAGACGCGGTCGATTATAGGTATCTGCGCGCTCTTTGCAGGTACGAAACAGCCGAGATGCGCCATTATGGCAATTATCGCGTTTTGGCGCATATACGTGCTCTTGCCGGCCATATTCGGACCCGTGATTATTAAAGTACGGTTTTCGCCCTCGTCGATTAAAATATCGTTGGCAACAAACTTTTCCTTTGTCAGAAGCTCGACCACGGGGTGCCTTCCGTCCTTTATAATCATGGGCTCGCCGCTTTCGACAATCTTGGGCCTTACGTAGTTATTGCGTTTGGAAACTTCGGCAAACGACGTCAGAATATCCAGCCGCGCTACGCATTCCGAAATGCTCTTTAAACTGTTGATTTGCGATAAAAGCTTGGTTTTCAGTTCCTTGTAAATCTCCGTTTCGAGTTTAAGCGCGCTCTCCTCGCAGGATAAAATCTTTTCTTCAAGTCCTTTGAGCTCGTCGGTGTAGTACCTTTCGGCATTGGCAAGAGTCTGCCTGCGGTGATAATGGTTGGGAACGACGTCCTTAAACGATTTCGAAACTTCGATATAGTAACCGAAAACACGGTTGTAGCCTATTTTCAGAGTGCGTATGCCGGTTGCGTCGCGTTCGCGTGTTTCCATTTCGACGACGTACTTTGCCGCATTGTTTCTAATGTCGCGCAATTCGTCCAGCCGCGCGTTAAAGCCCTTTCTGATATAGCCGCCGTCTTTGATGTTTTTAGGCGTGTTCTCACTTTCTATCGTTTGATTGATAATATTCGCGAGCTCGGTCAAATCGGTAAGGCCGTTCGAAATATCACGCAAAATACGTGAATTAAAGCCGCTCAAACGGAATTTTATACTCGGAATTACAAGAAGCGACTGGGCAAGCGCAAGGCAGTCGACAGGCATAATTTCGTTGTTGGAAATCTTGCCGCTCAACCTCTCTATATCTTTTATCTGCCGTAAGAGCTCGGCTATTCCCACTCTTACGACCGTTGCGTTATAAAGCTCCTCAACGCCGTCAAGTCTGCGGTTTATTTTTTCGCTGCTGACCAGCGGAGTTAAAATCAGATTGTTTAAAAGGCGCGCGCCCATATTCGTACACGTTTTGTCAAGCAACCACAAAAGCGAGCCGTACTTTTTGTTTTCGCCTAAATTTCTGATTAGTTCAAGGTTTCTTATCGCGGTCATATCAAGCTGCATACAGCTTGTACCCGCAATGTACTTTACGTTGTCGATATTTGCAAGGGCGTGTTTCTGCGTTTCCTTCAAATACTCGATAAGCGCGCCGACGGCACAGATTGCGTCGGTTTTTCCGTCGATTGAAAACGCGGAAAGCGACGTTGCGTTCAACTGATTTAAAAGGCTTTTGTTTGCCGCGGCGAAATTGTACGCCCAGCCGGGATAGGAAGAAAAATGCGGCAAAGCTCCCCTTGCAACTTCGGGCAAATCCTTTGCTGCAAACAACATTTCGTCGTTTGAAATTATCTCTTTAACCGCAAGTTTCAAAAGCTGGTTGACAGCAAGCTTAACCGACTGTTCGCCCGTAAACTGCGTAGCGCTCAGCTCGCCCGTGGTAATGTCCGCCCAACCGAGAGCAACCGTATTACCGTTTTTGCACACCGAACAGATATAGTTGTTCTGCTTGTCGTCGAGGCTGTCCGACGAAGTTACCGTGCCTGCTGTAACAACCCTGACCACCTCGCGTTCTACAAGCCCCTTAGCTTCGGACGGGTCCTGCACCTGCTCGCAGATGGCAACCTTTTCACCCATCGAAACAAGCTGGGATATGTAACTGTCCGCCGAGTGAAATGGCACTCCGCACATGGGCGCGCGCTCTTCGAGTCCGCAGTCCCTGCCCGTAAGCGTAAGTCCTAAAAGCTGAGACGCTTTAACCGCATCGTCGAAAAACATTTCGTAAAAATCACCCAGCCGATAAAACACAAGACAGTCTTTGTACTTATCTTTCACCTGCACGTAGTGCTTCATCATACCCGAAAGTTCGTATTTCTTTGCCATCAGTAACCCCTTAAATAATTTCTCCGATAAGTGAAATGCCGTTCGCCTCGTCGATTTTCACGTTGACAAACTGCCCTTTTTTGTCCGTTTCGCTCTCAAAATACACCATTCTGCCGTGTTCGCTTCTGCCAAGATACATTCCGCGCTTTACGTCGTAATCCTCGCACAGCACTTCCACCGTCTGCCCTACAAATTTAGCCGAATGCTTGCGCGTCTGACAATTTACAAGCTCGACAAGCTCCATTATTCTCTTTTTGCACACGTCCTCGGAAATCTGGTTTTCCATTTTCGCCGCAACCGTACCCTCGCGCTTTGAATAAACAAACGTGAACGCCGAAGCGAAGTCAACCTTCTTTACAAGCTCCAAAGTATCCGAAAAGTCCTTGTCGGTCTCTCCCGGGAAGCCTACGATTATATCGGTCGTAATAGCGATGTCGGGCACGTATTTGCGCAAAATTTCCACCTTTTTAAGATAATCATTTGACGTGTATCGCCTGTTCATTGCCGATAAAACCGAATCCGAACCGCTCTGTACGGGAAGGTGAACGCAGTGGCAAATCTTGCGGTTTGCCGCTATAACTTTTGCAAGTTCTTCGGAAAAGTCCTTGGGGTGACTTGTCATAAAGCGCAGTCTGAAATCGCCGTCGAGGTTGGCAACCCTCTCCAAAAGCTCGTAAAAAGGAATGTCCGCGCCGCCGTTACCGTAGGAATTTACGTTCTGCCCGAGCAAGGTAATTTCCTTATATCCCTCGGCAATAAGCGACTTGACTTCGGCGATTATGTTTTCCGATTTTCGGCTTCTTTCACGTCCGCGGACGTAGGGAACGATGCAGTACGAACAGAAATTGTTACAGCCGTAAGTTATATTGACCCACGCGTTGGGAAAACTCGTTCTCAAAGGCTTTTCACCCTCGACAATATTTCCGTCGCACTCCTCGATTTGTATTACGGCTTTTTTTCTGCGCCGCTTTTCCTCTATGTAATCTTTGAGTTTGTTCAGGTTATGTGTGCCGAAAATTATATCCACATAAGGGAACTTGCCATGCAAATTATCGGCTTTGTTCATCTGCTGTGTAAGACAACCGCCCACGGCGATAATCATATCGCGCCGTTTTGCTTTCAGCTTTTTGAGCATGCCTATATTGCCGTACGCGTGGTTTTCGGCGTTTTCTCTTATGCAGCAGGTATTGAAAACGACTATGTCCGCGTCTTCCATTCGCCCGCAACTTTTATAGCCCAGCTCAGAGAGTATGCCCGCAATCTTTTCCGACTCGTGCACGTTCATCTGACAGCCGTACGTTACAATGTGATAAAACTTGTCCATAATATCAATTATAACTTTTTTGAATTTAATTTTCAATTAAATTGCAATAAATATTTGAATTTAAAGATACTAAATGTGATGAATAAAGCTATTAAAATTATTTTGATTATTTTTATTTCGCTCGCCGCTTTGATAAGCATTGCGTTCGCGTCGTTTTTTATTGTTACCGCAGACGCGACGCTGCAACCCGAAAAGCTGGTCGACTACACTAAGACAATTTACGTTTTCGACGATATGTCGAACAAAATCGAGGACACCTCCTACGAAACCAAACAACAGAGCGTAAGAATTGAAAATCTTAAAAAGGACACGGTTAACGCGTTTATCGCTTCCGAGGACAGAACTTTTTACAGACATAACGGACTGAATTACAAGCGTATGTTAAAGGCGCTGTACAAAAACGTGACCTCGCGCTCGTTCAAAGAGGGCGCCTCCACCATCAGTCAGCAGCTCATTAAAAACACTCATTTAAGCAGTGACAAGACAATTACAAGAAAACTGAAAGAAATCAAGCTGACCAAACAACTCGAACGGCGCTACGAAAAAGACCGTATTCTCGAAATGTACCTGAATACGATTTACTTCGGACATAACTGCTTCGGGTTGCAGAGTGCCGCGAACTTCTACTTCGGCAAGAGCGCCTCGGAACTCGACCTGGAACAAAGTGCGACAATTGTTGGCTTACTTACCTCGCCCAACAACTACTCGCCTTTTAAAAATCCCGAAAAGTGCCTATCCCGCCGCAATACCGTTCTTAAAGGTATGCTCGATTGCTCGTTTATCGATAAACCGACGTATGAAGCGGCAACAAAAGCTCCGCTCAGCGCCGCGCGCGGTAGCGGCAAACAGAGCAATTCGTCGTATATTCACGCCGTTTTTGACGAATTCGAGGAACTGAATATCGACCCGTACGGTCAGTTCGAGGAACTGAATATCAAAACATATCTGAACAGCGCGGTGCAAAACACTTTAAACGCGCAGACACCCGAAAGCGACTACTCCTATTTTGTAAGAAACAACTCGGGCGGAGTTGTGGCATTCAGGTCGACGATTGGCAATGCAAAGAGGCAAATCGGGTCTACGGCTAAGCCTTTGTTTGTATATGCACCTGCAATCGAAGAGAAAAAAATAAACGTTTTTACCCAAATAGTCGACGAACCTATAAATTACGGAGGATATTCACCCGAAAATTACGACAAAAAATATCACGGGAGAGTTACTGTTGCCGACAGTATAAAATACAGCTACAACGTGCCTGCGGTTAAAACCATGAACGCGCTCAACCTCGACTCGGTTGCAGGTTTTGCGGCAAAAATGAATATAAATATTCATAACGACGATAAAAATTTAGCCTTAGCTCTCGGCGCCATGAAGGAAGGCTTGACTTTAAAGGAGTTGTGCGACGCTTATTCGGTATTTCCGAACGGCGGTAATTTTGCACCTTCCCACTTTATAAAGGAAGTCAGCGACCAAAGCGGCAAAATAATTTACAGCGATACCTCCTCCGCAACTAACGTGTTTTCAAGCGGCACGTGCTCGCTTATAAACGACGTTCTGTGCGAAACGGCAAAAAGCGGCACGGCAAGAAAGCTGAAAAATCTGAACTTCGACGTTGCGTGCAAAACGGGCACGTGCGGCGATAGTGACGGAAACACCGACGCCTACTCCATAGCTTACACGTCGGACTATTGTTTAGGCGTATGGCTTGGCGACAAAAACAATAAAAAAACAAATTTAACGGGCGGAAAAGACTGCTGTAATATTGCAATCGAGATATTGAATACTATCGGGGAAGGTGAAAACTTAGACAAACTTACCGGCACACAAAATATCGAAATCGACCGTGAGGAATACGAAGCAAACGACAAAATACTTCTATGCGACCCCATTTCACCCAAGTTAAACAGACTTACGGTAAAATGTTTAAGCGATAACCTGCCAAGCGAACAATCAACCCGATTTACCTCGCCCACCATCAAAAAACCCGCAATTTCTGTTAATAACAACAATATTAGTATAGAGTTATGTCAGACAAAGTACTATTCATATTTGATAAAACGCAATAATATTGTTATTTATGACGGAAATTGGAAAGATATGATTTGCGACGAACCGCCCGACGGCGAATACGTTTATTCCGTCACCCCTTACTATTTTAACGACGGGAGCAAGTTCTGCGGAAACGAAGTGACGCTTCCTCGGGTAATTATCAGACACGAAAAATCACAGAATAAAATACCCGATATAGTTTATAAAGACTGGTTTAATCAGTAATAAAAAAGGCTTCGCATTCATGCGAAGCCTTAACATTATATTTTTACAACTTCCAAAGTTGAAATCGCTTCATTGATTAACCCCTCTATATCCAGCTTTGCCTCTTCGACGAGGATATCGCTCATTTTAGGTCGGATTACGGGGTGTTTAGGCAAGAATACCGTACAGCAGTCCTCGTAAGGTCTTATCGAAATTTCAAACGCACCCATCGCTCTGCTGCGCTCTATAATTTCATTCTTGTCAAAGCCGCAAAGCGGTCTTAAAATCGGCAGACTTTCAATAACGCTTCCGGACGAGGTCATTCCCTCTATCGTCTGGCTTGCAACCTGCCCCAAACTTTCGCCCGTAATAATGCACTGCGCGTTACATTTTTTCGCAAGTCTTTCGGCAATTCTCATCATAAATCTGCGAAGAAGCGTTACCATATAGTCGCCGTTGCACTTTTTATGAATTTCTTCCTGGATATGCGTAACCTTGACTATATTTAATGTAGTTCCGCAGGAGTATTCCGCCAAAACCGAGGCAAGCTCCTCAACCTTTTCCCTCGCCTGCATATTCGTGTACGGATAGCTGTGAAAATGCACGCACTCGATTTTCATGCCGCGTTTAGCCATCATATAGCCTGCAACGGGACTGTCTATGCCGCCGGAAATAAGCAACATACCTTTCCCCGCCGTACCGACTGGCATACCGCCCACGCCGTTTACAAGGTTACCGAATACAAGCGTCGTACCGTTTTCGCGTACGTCAATTCCGATTATATTCTGCGGATTGTGTACGTCCACGCTCAGATTTTTATTATAATCAAGCAGTCTGCCGCCGATTTCGGCGCTTATCTGCATAGAATTAAGCGGAAATTTTTTATCGGCGCGGTGTGTTTCAATCTTAAAGCTACCGCGAACGGGGTCAAAAGTTTTAGCCGCCTCGAATATCTCGCCCATTGACGAATTGACTTTCTTTGCAACGCTTAACGTATGCACGCCGAAAACTTTGCTCAGGCGGCGCGCGATTTCGTCGGTATCGTTTTGATAAAATTCCTCGACAACGTATCTGCCGCTCTGTTTTCTTATAACGTGTTTAATACCTTTAAGCGCTTTTTCCATATTTTCGGCAAAAACACGCTCAAAAAAGCCGCGGTTATTGCCCTTTAAATGTATT
>CAZRJY010000056.1:0-6946 GCA_964600525.1 uncultured Clostridia bacterium | reverse complement strand
ACTTGCGGCTCACTGGGTGAATTTTTGCGATTTCAAATAATATGAGTGCTATCATAAAATCGCAAAAAGAGGGCAACGCCCTTAATTCGTAGCGTTTTCTTGCTGTCGCCAAGCAAGAAAACCGAGAGCCTTTATAGCATTAAACTTTCAACGTAGTCGATTTGTTCCTTGGTAGGAATGTCGGCGGTGAACGCGCACGCACTGCCCGCCGCGGTTGCAAAGTTCAAAGACTTGAAATAGTTCTGGGTTTTGATGTATTCGTGGACGAACCCAGCGACCATACAGTCGCCCGCGCCCACCGAATTTACAAGCTGACCGCGCGCCGCGCGCACGTACATAGCCTGCTTTGTTTCCGAAATCATAACCGCGCCTTCCGAGCCCATCGAAACGATAACGTTTCTCGCGCCGTGCTTTTGAAGTTTTCTCGCGTACTCTGCAATCACCTTTGTATTTATAGAGGTGGGAAGCCCGAAAATTTCGCACAGCTCGAAAAGGTTGGGCTTGATTAAAAAGGGCTTGTATTTAAGCGTTTCGGTCAACAGCTTGCCGCACGCGTCGACCACAAAATTTACGTTTTCCACAGAGCGCAGTTCGTAAATCAGGTCGGCGTAAACTTCCTCGCCGAGGTGCGCGGGCGCATTGCCCGAAATAATTACGTAGTCGCCGCCGACAAGCTTCTTTTTAAGCGCCGCCGCAAGCTTTTTAACGTCGTCGGCGTAAACCATAGCGCCCGTCGCGTTCACGTCCGTTTCGGTGGTGGACTTGATTTTAACGTTGATGCGCGAGCGTCCGCTCACTTCCAAAAGGTCGTGCTTTAACCCGAGGTTTTCGATTTCGCTTCTGATTTCCTGACCCGTGAACCCTGCGACAAAGCCGAGCGCAACCGAGCAATCGTCAAGATTTTTCAGCTGTCTCGAAATGTTAATTCCCTTGCCGCCAACGGTCAGCCGTTCCGCGTTAGAGCGGTTAACCGCGCCGAGTTTGAGATTATTAACTTTTAAGTAATAATCCAAAGACGGATTAAAAGTCACTGTGTAAATCATATTCTTAAAACACTTTATAACTTTTAAAAGGTTTTGTCAATCGCTTTTCGGCTTGGGGCACGCTTTTGTGAGCGCAAAGGTTAATGGGAAGTAAAGGGTGCTCACGGTTGCAACCGTGCATATGACCTGCGGCAGCATGGCAAGAAACGAGCCGTAAAAGTAGGTTAAAGCCGTAAGACTGTCCATACCGACGATAAGCGGCGAAATAACGTCGTCCAGAAGAGTAAAACATACGGTGCATACCGCGGCGACGGCGGTAAACAGAAAAATTTTAAGCGGCCTGCCGCTCTTTAAAACCTTTGACTTAACCAGCGCGCAGAATACGTTAAAGGCGACGAGCAACCCTCCGCAAAGCCCCGCAACGACGTATAAAAAGACGCGCACAGTCATTGCGTACAGCTTCGAAACTTTAATTAAACCGAAAAGCGCACAGCTCAAAGCCGCCGCGGCTAGCACAAAAAGCAGAGCGTTTACGGCGATAATGAGCCGCGCTTTCGCGCTGTCGAAAGTATCGTCTTTAACCTTGCCCAAAAGCCCGAACAGGAGGGCGAAAAGGGGGAAATATATAAAGTAGAGTAAAACGACGTTGGGCGCAAAGCCCCATAAAGATAAGCGCAGGGTTGAAAAGCAGACCGCAGTGGTAACGCCGATTATAATACCGAAGTACGCGGAAAAACAGAGAAGTAAAACGGTTACGACTTCCACGCCGGCAACAAAGCTAAGCGCAAACTGACCGCCAATTAAAAGAGCGGTCATAACTGCGATGTAAGCAATGTTTTTAGCCATATTAATTACCAACTCATTGACGAAAATTCGTAAACAAGCGCGTAGCTTTCGCCCGTTATGCAGGGAATGCCCGAAACGCCGTAAGCGGCTTTATAGAACGTAATTCCGCAGTAGTCGAAGCTCTGCGTGCCCGAATAAGTCACGCCGTCAACCGTCGTAAGGGTGGTGTAAACCGCCCAGTCCCAGCCGCTGTACGAATTGGCGGCGGAGGAAACCGTCTTGCCCGAAACGCCTAAAACCGAAGTGATATAAAAACCGTAGTCGCCGTCGCTTCCCTCGAAGGGCAAATCGCCAGCCGCTTTCAGAGCGTTCATATAGTCGAGCATAGAACCTTCATTGTTATCGGCGGTAAACGCGTAGACGATGGAGTGACCGTTGTCAATCTTTCCGTCCTGAGGTCCGCGGTCGTCCTTTGCGCAGCCGAAAAGAGTTAAGCCGAGGGCAAGGGTTACTACGGCTGCGAAAGCCGCAAAAAGTTTGGTGAGTTTTTTCATATGTGTTTACTCCTTAAAATAAAAATAGTTTCCTTTTAATTGCAAAAAAAGGAAACGCGAAAAAGCCGTAGCCGAAAGGCTAAGACCGTCCCGCAAATAAGCGTCCCCTCAGATTGCGTTCAAACTATCCCGAGGCAGGTCTTCCGACTTAAAAACTAAACGGTTTTGTGAGGTTGCGCCCTTCCCGAAAACTCATTCAGTGGGCGCGCCCGACCGTTTAAACGGCAGCGGGGGCTGTGCGGCTATTAGCCGTGTCTTCCCTATTAAACGCGTCGGGCTTCCCCGACGTCGTACCGCAGGATATCAAATTCAAGGTTATTATAGGCGCGCTTTGTGCATTATGTCAAGTAAACGTTTGACATTTATTATTAAAAATAATAACATTAGACTATGGGAAAATTTTCACCTAAACTTATGGCGGCGGATATAGCGGAGTGCGCGGTATTCGTAGCGCTTATGATAGCGGGCGCGTTTATAAAAATTCCGTTCCCCTTTATGCCCCTGACCTTTCAGACGGTTTTCGCCGTTCTGGCAGGCTTGCTTTTAGGCTGGAAGAAGGGAATGATATCTATGACGGCATACGCGGTTATGGGGCTTGTCGGCATTCCCGTGTTCACGACGGGCGGCGGAATTTTTTATGTGACAATGCCTTCGTTCGGATATATATTGGGGTTTATCGCCTCGGCAGGCGTTGCTGGGATAGCGTATTCGCGCCGTAAAAAGGTATGGCAGACCGTACTTTTAGCGCTTGCCGCATATCTTACCGACTACATATTCGGCATAACCTACTTTATCGCCGTGTGGCAGTTGAACGGCTATTCGGGGCTGTGGCACGCGGTGGTTACTTACAACATTGTCTATTTGCCCAAGGACGCGGTGCTGACCCTTCTGGCGGCTTTTCTTTCGGTGGCGGTTACGCCTGCGATACGGCGCATACGCGGAAAGTCCGCAAATACGTAATTAACCTTTCGGGAGGCTGAACGCATATCTATGTGTTATGCAAAAAACGCTTTCCGTAATAAATCTTTCGGCAATACGCGCAAACGCGCGCTACGTGCGCTCGCTCATAGGCGACCGCTTTTTCTGGGCGGTAGTCAAGGCGGACGCATACGGTCACGGCGCGGCGGAGGTCTCGCGCGAGCTATCGGATATTGCCGACGGCTTCTGCGTTGCGCTCTCCGACGAGGGTGCTGAGCTGAGAATAAACGGTATAACCAAGCCGGTACTTGTGCTTGCGCCGCCGCTCAATAAAGAGGACGTCGAAAAACTGAAATACTATAATTTAACGCCCACGGTCACGGACGAGCGCAGTGCGCGCCTTGTGGACGGCGGAGTATGCCACGTTGCAGTGAACACGGGAATGAACCGTTACGGCTGCTTTGGCAAAGAGCTTGAAAGAGTGCTAGGTATTATTCCGCGCGGCAATATTTCGGGAGTATATTCGCACCTTTACGCGGCGGAGAACGCTCTGCACGCTATTAAACAGCTTTTAGCGTTCCGCGCGGCGGCGGATTTAGTAAAGGCGCACAGTCCCGAAGCGGTCGCGCACCTGTCGGCAAGCGGCGGAATAATGCGCGGCGGCGATTTCCTTTTCGGCGGAGTGCGCTGCGGACTTATGCTGTACGGCTACGCGCCGTCGGGTTTTAAATGCCATGCGCTCAATCCCGCGCTGAAAGTTTACGCATACCTTGCGGGCGAAACGGACGTTACGGGCGGCGGAGTAGGCTATAATATAGCGGACAAAAAGTACAACCGCCTTTATACCTACCGTTTAGGCTATGCCGACGGTTTCAGGCGGAACGTGCCGCTGGGCGAAAAAACGCTGTGTATGGACGCGTTTATAGGAACGCAGAGAAAAGAGCTTCTGCCCGTCTTTACGAACGCGGACGCATACGCAAGAAAGTGCGGCACGATTTCTTACGAAGTGCTGTGCTCGGTAACCAAGAGAAGTCAACGTATTTATGAAAGAACAGCTGAGATACAAATATAAAATCAAACGCAGATATTTTCAGCACTCCGCAAGGGAGGTCGCCGACGGCGCAATCCGCGACGAAATTTTACAGGCGTTTGCTTTTAATAAAAGTTTCCTTGTCTATTTCAGCTACGGCTCGGAGGCGGACACTCACGAGCTTATAAAGGCGCTTCTTGCCGACGGCAAAGAGGTGTACCTGCCGCGCGTGGAGGGCAGCGAAATCGTGCCCGTGCGGTATACGGGCGACGAGAGCGCGCTTATTAAAAATTCTTACGGCATCTTCGAGCCTGCGGGCGGGAGGTACGACGGGCAGATTGAAGTTTGCATAACGCCGCTTTTGGCCGTAAATTCAAGGGGATACCGCTTAGGCTACGGCGGCGGATATTACGACAGATATTTTGCCGCCACGCACGGCGTATTAAAGGTCGGCGTCGGCTATTATTTGCAGTTGACCGACGAATTCAACGAGGAAATAACGGACGAGCCTCTCGATTTATTTGTCTGCGAAAGGGGGATAATTAATTTTGGAAAACAACGATAATCATACGGGACAAGCCGTGCCGCTTTCGCGCAAGGTGCTTTTGGAATTTAAGGACATACTTGCGGGAGTGGCTTTCGCGCTTATAGTAATGCTTGTAGTAAGTACTACGATACTTGTGTACGCAAGCTATGCGGCGGATTTAGACATAAGTCTGATTGCTTTAATCGGCGGCGAAATAATGATAATCGCGGCGCTGATTACTTTCGGCAGAGCCAACGGCAGCGAGGCGTACCGCAAAACGGTTTTACATTCGCAAAAGCGCGCGCTGGGCAGTACCGAGGAAGTCGTCGTATGCAAAACGGGCGAATACGCAATCTGGAAGGGTATGCTTATCGGCGCGATTTTATGTATTCCGTTTTTATTTGTCCAGACAATCGAGCTGTGCTGGTCCAACAGTGTTTGCGGCTTCTGTCTGCGGTATATGTGCGGCTGGGCGTACTTTCCATTCTCGTATCTCGGCAAAAGCTATCAGGCGCTCAACTACATTATGGTAATTCTGCCTATAACCGCGCACACGCTGGGCTATCATCTGGGCAAGCTTAAACAGCAGAAAATTCAGCGGCAAACCGCAGAGACCAACGCTGATAAAAAGAGGCGCGGAAAGTGAGGATTATAGGCGGCGCGCACCGCGGCAGAAAGCTTGCCGAATTCAAGGGCTCGGACATTCGCCCCACCGCGGACAGAGTTAAGGAAAGTCTTTTCAATATACTTTCGCAAAAGGTTGCGGGCGCGGCGGTATTGGATTTGTTCTGCGGAAGCGGCAATCTCGGTTTGGAAAGTCTTTCGCGCGGGGCGGAGAGCGTGCATTTCAACGATATATCAAAAGACAGCCTTGCCGTTCTGAAAAAGAATATTTCGGCGCTGGGCGCACAGCCCTTGTGCAGGGTGACCAACCTCGACTATCTTGCGTGCCTTTCGTCTGCGGCAGGCAGTTACGATTTGATTTTTATCGACCCGCCGTACGCAAAGGAGTTCGGGGTGACCGCGCTCGGAATTATAGCTTCGCGCAATCTTTTAACCGAAAACGGAGTAGCAATCTACGAGCGCGACCGCGCTTTCGAAGGCACAGTCGAAGGTTTGGAAAAATTCGACGAAAGGAAGTACGGCAAGACGTATCTTACCTTTTTCAAAAGGAGTGAATTATGAAAACCTGTGTATTTGCGGGCACGTTCGACCCGCCGACCGTCGGTCATAAGGACGTTATAGAGGCGGCGCTTAAAATTTTCGATAAGGTTACCGTTGCGTTGATGATAAACGCGCAGAAAAGCTGTCTATTTTCCAAGGAAGAGCGGCTGGGGCTTTTAAACAAGCTTTACGAAAACGACACGCGAATAAAGGTGCGCTCTTTCGACGGCGCGGCGGTGGATTTGTTAAAAGAGGAAAACACGCCCTTTTACGTGCGCGGCGTGCGCGACTGTATCGACTTCGAGTACGAAAACCGCAACCTGTTTGCAAGCAAAAAGCTTATGTCCGATATGGTAACAATCTATATCCCCGCAGAGCAGGGGGATATACACGTAAGCTCGACGCTTATAAGAAACAGCGTAAAATTTGATAAAGAATTTATGCAGTATATACCGCCCGAAATTCAGGGCGAAGTCAAAAAACTATTGGAGGCAAAAAATGTTTGAAAGACAGATAAGAATACCCGAGCCCGAGGAAATAAAAGAGAGAGTACCCCTGCCCGAAAGCCTTAAAAAAATCAAGGCGGAAAGGGACAAGGCGGTATCGGAAGTAATCGCGGGCAACAGCGACAAACTGATAATAATAGTAGGACCGTGCTCAGCGCACGCCGAAAAGCCCGTTCTTGACTACGTCGAACGCTTAGGCAAGCTCAACGAAAAGGTCAAGGACAAGCTTGTGCTTGTGCCCAGAATTTACACCAACAAGCCGCGCACCAAGGGCGTCGGCTACAAGGGTATGTTTTCCCAGCCCGACCCCACCAAGTCCGAGGACATTTTAAAGGGCATTTTAACCATAAGGGATTTGAACGTAAAGGCGATTGAAAGCAGCGGACTTGCGGCGGCGGACGAAATGCTGTACCCTGCAAACTATGCGTACGTCGAGGACCTTTTGTCCTACGTTGCGGTTGGCGCGAGAAGCTCGGAAA
>CAZRJY010000055.1:0-6984 GCA_964600525.1 uncultured Clostridia bacterium | reverse complement strand
AGGGCGTAAGCTTTTTAGAAGCTGAAATCAAAATGATTCCGCAGAATTACATTACTTTGCCTGCGGACAAGGTTGCGACCTTCCAGAAAATGCTCGATAAGCTTGACGAACTTGACGACGTTCAGAACGTTTATCACAACGTTGAACTTCCCGAAGAGGACGAAGATTAAGTTATTTAATAAACCCGCCGTTAAACGGCGGGTTATTTTTTTATAAACTATTGAAATATCCTGATTTTTAGTGTAATATCGTATTAGGAGGGTTTGGAATGAAAAAATTTATTGCGGCGGCGGTTGCCGTTTTAATGTGCGCGGCAGCGTTTGCGGGTTGCAAGCAAGCGCATAAACATAAATACGACTATGTTGAAGTCGACTGGTACACTCACAAAAAGACTTGTACCGACTGTGACGAAGTTGACGAAAATCTTGACCACGACTTTGACGATGAAGCCGACGAAACTTGCGATACGTGCGGTTTTAAAAGAGATATGCTTTTATGGGGCGAATCGTTCGAAACGCGGAGCAATCTGTCTGCGGACGGGTACGTTAAGGACAACATCGGCGACTTTTCGCAGTACGTCGGAACGGACGCTTACCGCACTGTTTCGACTGCCGACGAATTGATTTCGGCAATTAAAGAAGCTAAATACGATTATACAAACGTATGGGACGACGAGACTAAGACTTATACTCAAACGCTCAATGCCGAGG
Organism: uncultured Clostridia bacterium; assembly: GCA_964600525.1. Taxonomy (GTDB): domain Bacteria; phylum Bacillota; class Clostridia; order Christensenellales; family Borkfalkiaceae; genus Coproplasma. The sequence goes on along the minus strand of CAZRJY010000055.1, from coordinate 6,274 downwards.
GCACCGTTCACGTTATCGAGATTACGCAGGACTTGAATTTGGGGTACAACGTTTTAAGCAGCAGCGCCAAGAGTAGCGGAATAGTCGATAATTTCGCGTCGAAATATAATAATCTGAAAGACTGGCTCTATTTTTCCGAAATGTTTTTAGAGAACGGAATTTCTCAGATTAAGGTTGAAAACACCTCGAATTTGCTTATATATTCCAAAAACGGCGCGAAAATTACGCATGCGGGCTTTAAACTGACAAGCGATACGAACGTTGTGTTCCGCAACCTGCAATTCGACGAAATGTGGCAGTGGGAAGACGCGCCTGTTAAAAATTCGAATAAGATAGGCGACTACGACTGGTTCGGCTGGGCGTATTTCAAAATAGCGTTCTGCGGCTATATCTGGATTGACCATTGCACTTTCGGCAAATCGTACGACGGTCAGATTGACTATTCCAATCCCGTATACGACGCGAATGCCGGAACTGCGTTCCGGGCGCCGTACGGCGCAACCGGTCCTAACGGTTTGCATATAAGCTGGTGCAAGTTTAACGCGGGCAGTGACGATAAGGAAGGATATATTTATAAAATGATGTCTAAAATCGAGCAGGATTACCAAAGCGGCAAAACAAATTGCCTGTATTACAAGGCTTTGCGCGACGGCGGTATAAGCTTCGAGGATATTCTTTACGGCTTGGCAATACCGCAGAAAAAGGGCTTTTTGTGCGGCGACAGCGGTAACGGTAAAGAGGACTATGATTACAATTTGAAATTGCAGATTTCGTTTGCCAACTGCACGTTTAAGAATTTAGAGGACAGATTACCCAAACTTCGCGGCGGCAACGCTTATATGTATAACTGCATCGTCGACAGTTCCCAATATTACGGGTACCGTACGAAACTGAGAAGTGCGAGTGCGGCGTCTAAGATTTCTGCCTTAAACAGCAGTTGGAAGTGCGCGCTTGTTTCGCAAGGTATTGTCTGCGGAAACGGCGGCAGCTTCAAAGCCGAAAACTGCATTTTCAAGGGGATTGATTATCTTTTAAAGAATAACGACAGCGGCGGCAAGAATGAAGGCGGCGTAAACCGTCCCGTCGCCGCAGGCTATCAGCTTACAAATTGCAGTTATCAAAAGACGGCGGACGCAACTCCCACGACAACTAACTTTACAAACGACAGCTCGGGCATTTTAAAGACGGAAAATTTTTCCTGGCATACCGTGGACGGCAATGCGCCTTTTACAATTTCGGCGGTTGAGCTCGACGGGTTGGAAGCGTTTCTTGGCAATACAACGTTCGGAGCGGGCGTAACCACGGAATTGCAGGAAAGACTATTAAAAAGTAAATACGGCGTATAAAGCTTAAATAGTTGCTCAATATAATGTTACAAGCGGTAACGCTTTAAATATAGCCGTTCTCGGATTAGCGTTACCGCATTTACGGTTTCGTTTGATTTGTTACGGCAAGAGGGATATTCTAACAGTTTAGAATATCCCTCTTATGAATTTTTTCGGCTGTTCTACAATATTATATAATATGCCTAAAAAATCGACCGTAATTTTATTGATAATTATTGTTCTGCTGATAATTGCCGTACCGCTTTTAGCCGTTTTGCAGAGCCGAAGCGCCGCCGCCGATGAAGAAGACGAGACAACGAGTATTTCGGTTTGGCAGATTGACGGCTTCGAAGGCGGCCGAGGTTCGCGAAGTAAGTACTTGCAATCTGCGGGTGAAGCGTGCTTTAAAAATCAGAAAACTTACGTTACGGTAACGTCGCTTTCGGCAGACGCGGCTCGCGCAAACCTGGAACAGGGAACAATGCCCGACATAATTTCCTATCCCGCAGGTTTTTACGGTATCCAGAATTACGTAAATAAAAGGGATTTTACGTTCAAAAACTGGTGCCGTGGCGGATATTGCTTTTTAAGTCTGGACGAAAGCGCCGATTTTTCGGATATTTCTGCGGAAAATACGGTAATTAACGCGGGCAAAGACAATCTTGCAAGCGTTGCGGCGGTATTAAGCGGTATCGGCGGAGCGCAAGCGGAGGAACCGACAAACGCATACTTAAACTTATTGAACGGCAAGTTCAAGTATCTTTTGGGGACACAGAGAGACGTTTACAGGTTAAAAACGCGTAACGCGGCATTTACTTTAAAGCCGATAACGGTTTTTAACGATTTGTATCAGAACATATCTATACTGACAAAAAACAGCGAAAGGTACAATTTATGTAATGCTTTCATAAATTATTTGCTTGAAAACCCCAAAGTGGAGACGTTAGGTTTATTTTGCGGTAACGGAAAAGTTGGTACGGATGAATTGAAGCCTATGGCGGAGGCTGAGTATGAAAATACACTAAACAGTCCGTGCGGAAAAGAGTATATTGACGAACTGAAACAGGCTGCCGAAACAGGCGACGTAAATAAAATAAAAAATTTATTAAAGTGATTGATTAAAATTGCAAAAAATGCTATTATATAAAAGCGGTTTAGAAAGTTTTACTAATGCAACGGCAATTAAAACAGTCAGCCCGTTCGAGTTCAGCAAAAATACGACTTACGGTCTGGGCGGCGCGGCGAAAACGGCCTACTTGCCTAAAACAATTTACGAGGCTAAACTTGCTTTCGATAACCTCAGTGCAACAAATACGGAGTACCAAATACTCGGTAACGGCTCGAACGTGCTTGTATCCGACCGGGGGTTTAGCGGTGCGGTTATATGCACAAAAGACTTGCGCGGAATAATAAGGATTGATAAAAGCCGTATTATGTGTCTTGCGGGAACAAGAATAGGGGAACTGCTTTCTTATTGTAAAAAACGTAAGCTCGGCGGACTGGAATATCTGTACGGCATACCTGCAACAGTAGGCGGCGCGGCATATATGAATGCGGGCGTTAACGGCGCAGCTATCGGCGAAAACATAGAAAAAGTATTTGTTTATGATGGAAAAACACGTGTATTAAGCCGCAAAATGTGCAATTTTGGATATAGGCACAGTACTATGCGTGACATAAACGCGTTAATTTTGTCAATAATAGTTAATGTTGACGAGTGTAGCGTGTCGGAAATCGATGAGCGCATCGAATACTATAAACACCGCAGAAGTCATTTACCCAAAGGAAAAAGTTGCGGTTGCGTATTTAAAAACCCGCAGGGCTATTCGGCAGGATACCTTATTGACGCCGCAGGCTTAAAGGGCTTAAAGTGCGGCGGAGCGTACGTCAGCGATAAGCACGCCTCGTTTATAATTAACGACGGAGGTTGTGCGCGCGACGTGAAGCTTTTAATCGAAAAGGTTAAAAGTAAAGTATTTGAAAAATTCGGCGTTTTACTTAAAGAGGAAGTCGTGTACATAGGAGATTTTAATGATTTTAACGGCTGATTATCATACTCACACACCATATTCCCACGGTAAAAACACCGTATTGGAAAACGCCGTTGCGGCAAAAAAGGTTGGTTTAAAGCAGATTGGGATTACCGACCACGGGTTCAATCACTTGCTTTTCGGACTGAAACGTAAAAAGCTCGGCGACTTGCGCTCGGAAATTAAGGAGGCTGAAAAGCTTACCGGCGTTAAAGTTTTAATGGGAATGGAGAGCAATCTTATTTCGCTTGAAGGCGACACGGATATGCGCCCCGAAGATTTGGACAAGTTCGATATTTTTCTTTTCGGCATTCATGAAGTTTTGAAATATAAGAATTTCGGCGATTTTTACAATATTATGGTGCGCAATTATACTGCGTATAAACTGGGCAAAAAGCCGCCGCAGAAAGTAATCGACAATACGACCAAAGCGTATATAAACGCCGTAAAAAATAATCCCGTGGATATTCTGACGCATATCAACTATAAATGCTGTTGTGATTTGAAGGAAGTGGCTAAGGCGTGCGCCGACTACGGAACTTATATAGAAATTAACACAAAAAAGCGGCACGTTTCACCCGAGGAAGTCGATTTGATGGCTTCGACGGGAGTTAGGTTTGTAGTGGATTCCGACGCGCACTCCGCGGACAGGGTAGGCGACACCAAAATTGCGGACGAGCTTATTAAAAACTGCAAATTTCCTTTGGAACAGATTGATAATATCGACGGCAGATTGCCTAAATTCCGTTTCGCCGAGTACAAAAAGGCGCACATGTAACAATGAGTACTTTCACCGAAGAGCTTAAAAACGAAATAATCCGACAGCCTGTCGGGGGTGAGATTTGCAGTATAGCATTTCTTTCGGCTTATATCCGCACCAGCGGAAGCATTGTCGTTGCGAACGGTAATTACGGCTTTGAAATTGTAACCGAGAACGAACGCACCGCGGAATTTGTGTGCGATTTGTTCGAAAAAGTTTTCGGCGTAGCGCTTTCCGTTTCCGACGCCAACTTTGATGTGAAGCGCGGAAGGGACAAGCTTAAATTCGAGTGCGTAGGTGCCGACACCTGCGAAATTTTGGAGCGCCTCGGAATAGTTAAACGGCATAGCGACGGCGTGTCGCTTGTGTTCGGAATTGCCGACAAGCTGATTGCGGACGAAAGCAGTATGGGCGCGTACATAAAGGGCGCATTTCTGGGCGGCGGCAGCTGCACTCTGCCCGACGAACAGACGTACAGCCGTACGGGCTATCACTTCGAGGTCGTATTTTCCAACCGTATAACGGCAAGCGACTACTGCGAACTGCTGTGCGGGTTCGAAGTGCTTGCAAAGCTGGTGACAAGAAAGGACAGCGCTGTGGTTTACGTTAAAAGCAAGGAGGTAATATCCGACCTTTTAAACGTTATGCAGACGGATAAATGCCTTAAAAAACTGAACAGAATAGTAGAAAAAAAGGACAGAAGCAATAACGAAAACAGGGTGAGCAACTGCTCTGTTTCTAATATCGACAAAGCGGTAACCGCCTCGGTTGCGCAGATTAAGGCGATTGAAATTATTTCTCAAACCATAGGTTTGAAAAGTCTTAAAGCAAATCTTTTCGAGGTGGCCGAAGCGCGGCTTGCCGACAGAAACGCTTCGATGCAGGAGCTTGCGGACAGGCTGCACATATCCAAAAGCTGCATAAACCACCGCATGCGCAAAATCGCCGACATGGCGGCGCAGCTTTCGTAAATACCAAAGTTAAGGACAAAGCAATGACTGAATTCGTTCATTTACATTTACATACCGAGTATTCACTGCTCGACGGCGCTTGTAAAATTGACAATTTAATCGATTACTGCAAGAATAACGGAATAGATACCGTATGTTTGACCGACCACGGAAATATGTACGGCACTTTGCATTTTGCGGAAAAAGCGGCGGTAGCGGGGCTGAAATACATTATCGGCTGTGAATTTTATCTGACCAAGGATATGCACGATAAGAGCGGCAACACCGCCGAGCATCTCATTCTGCTTGCGAAAAACAAGGCTGGCTACAAAAACCTCGTTCAGCTCGACTCTATGGCGTTCGTCGACGGCTTTTACTATAAGCCGAAAATCGATTACAAAGTTTTAAAAGAGCACAGCGAAGGCGTAATCTGTCTTTCCGCATGTCTTGCTGGCGGTATTCCGCGCCGACTGCTTGCGGGCGATTACGACGGCGCAAAAGAGATGGCGCTGTACTTAAAGGAAGTTTTCGGCGAAGATTTTTATATCGAAATTCAGGACCACGGTATTGCCGAGGAACGGCGCGTTTTGCCTCTGCTTGTAAAGCTTGCCGAGGAAATAGGGGTTGAACTGGTTGCCACAAACGACGTTCACTACATCACCAAGCAGGACGCAGAAATGCAGGACGTTTTGTTGTGCATTCAGACGAAAAAGACGCTTGACGACCCCAAGCGTATGAAATTCGATTCGCAGGAATTTTATTTGAAAACCGCCGACGAAATGAAGGCGCTTTTCCCCAACCTGCCGAAAGCTATCAGCAATACTCGCGTTATCGCGGACAAAGTGACCGAGCCCGCGTTCAACCTGGACAAAAAGGGTTATCCAGTAAGGGATATGACGCTCATTCCCGGCTATAATCCGCCCGACGGCTCAACGCCCGAGGAATATTTGCGCCATCTTACGGACGAGGGACTTAAAGTCCGCTACGGCACTGTAACGCAAAGGGAGCGTGAGCGCGCGGACTACGAGCTTGACGTAATCTGCCGAATGGGTTACGCGGAATACTATCTTATAGTCTGGGACTTTATCAACTGGTCGAAAGAGAACGGCATTCCCGTAGGACCGGGGCGCGGTTCGGGCGTAAGCTCTATTGTAGCTTATTCCATAGGAATAACCGACGTCGAGCCGTTGCAGTACGACTTGCTTTTCG
>CAZRJY010000054.1:0-7199 GCA_964600525.1 uncultured Clostridia bacterium | reverse complement strand
CAGCCGCGTCGTCCGCAGGGTCGCCCTGCTTGATTTCAACGCCGTCGTAAATGAAATCGACAGCCGAAACCGACTTCTCGCGGTCGATACCGCTCGTATCCTCCGCCGCGCTCGCGCCCATATCGAGATATACGAAATATGCGCCGTTGTTGCCGTACTGCATCAGCCAGTACTCTACGTTGCCCGCGTCGATATCTTCCTGCTTAACTTCGTATTCAAAGTAGAACAATACCCACGAAGGCATTTTATATTTAGCTACTTCGACCACAGTTACGTCCTTTCCGTTCTTATTGTAATCGACGTAGAAAGGATTATCTTTTGTTGCGTTGGTTCTTGTACCTTTAATCAGAGTGAAGCCGTCGCCCGCCTTTTCGGTGTACATAACAAACCTTAATTTACCTGCCTGCGAAGGCTTGAACCAAACGCCGCAGTTAGGCAATGCGATGCCGCGCGTATACCTGAAAAACTCAACGGAGCTACCGGCTTTTGCTTTAACGTAAGCACCGTTCATTGAAGCTATCAAATCTTCGCCGGTCATTACTTTGACGCGGGTAGCTTTTTTAGCAGGTAATTCCCTGTTTCCGCCGTATTGTTTGAAAGTAGCTCTCGAACCGTCTGCGTTTATTAAATAATAGTTTGTGCCGTCGTTGGTTGCAAGACCATACCCGTATGCTTTTACCGGCAAGCCGGCGTCGTCAAGGTACCTTTCGCCGTTTTGTGAATAATAACCGTCTTCATCTATTCCGTATTGACTTAAAGGCCAAATATCGGAAACGTCGGCGTAATATCCACCGTTTCCATCTATTACAAAACCCGATGCGTCTGCCAAACCTCCCGACACGTCGTAATATTTTCCGTTCGGGTCAAGAGCGTAACCTTGCGCATCTTTGGAATACACGTTATAGGGGAAATCTTTTATAAAGTAGCCGTCTTCATTATAATAATATCCGTCGCCGTCCAACAATCCGTATATATAATCGCCGTTCCAAACCAATTTATATCCGAAATAATACTCTCCGTTTTCATTCTTGGCATTGCCGTCTGCGTCAACCGAATAGATTTTCAGCGTCCAATCGTCGCTGTCAGGAACAAACCCGTCTTCGTCGTATATATAGCCGTATTCATCCAACCTTCTGCCGTCTTCGGTGTACCGGATACCGTTTTCGTCGACCGCAGGGTCTGAATAATTGCCCATCGTATAGCCTTCGCCGTAGGTCTTGCCCATCCAGCTTATCTGTCCGTGCGGCGTCCACTGACCGTTAACTGTCGAACCGGTATAAATCTGAATTCCCGCATTATTGTACGTCTGCGAAAGCCTTATGGAGTTGAAGCCGTTCACCGTTCCGTTTTCCGACGGAATAAGTTCGAGTATGTCCCCGGATAAAGCGTTGTATTCGGCATCCGAAAGAGGCGAGAAACCTGTGTATTCGTTATAGGTATCCGAACCTACGTCTGTGACGGTTATTCTGTAAATCCATCTCGGAATGGTTTTATTACTTTTTCCGTCAACCCTTTCGGCAGGAGTAGACCCGTCGGGGAAATGCCAGTTAGTAACATTCGTTCCGCCGGGCGCTATAAGTTTATCGCCGAACTTGACGTTTTTGTTGTAAACTTTATTCTGGTTACCCAAAAGATAACCTATATTGGAATTGCCGATAACTTCGGTTGCGTCCGCGCCTTCGTACGTCGAATCCGAAGTTACGGTGAAAGGAAGTTTTTCGTGAGTAGCAAGGGTGTAGCCGTCGTTCTTTTCGGTATCAAGCTCGGGCAACCGCCACGCCATATTATTATTTCCGTCGATTGCTACAAGACGGTCGTACATACCCTCAACGTCGAAGCTTGCGCCGAAAGCGTTACCCGAACCGCCGCTGCCGTGCGTATAACCGCCGCCCGTTACTGCCGACGAAACGTTGTCGCCCAGTGCGCCCAGAATACTGTTGAACGTCGAATAATGCTCAACATTCACGCTGAGCGCCGAGCCGTCGCCTTTTGCACGCACGCCTACCGACGAGCACTTGCCCGCCACAAAGCCTACCGCAAGCCCGGCTACCGCGTTCTTTTTCGCAGAATAAAGCGTGTTTTTCGCCGAAACGTCTACCGAAGGATTTTCCAGAATTACGTTATGAATGTCCGACGTTTCGCCGGTCATGCCGAAAAGCCCTACCGCCTGCGAGAATTCGTACGTTGCTTCCGCGTGCCTGGGATATTCCTCTTTTAAAAGCTCCTTGTTTGTAGTTACCTGCAAATTGGCAAGAGTTTTGCCGTTGCCGTTAAAGTCGCCAATAAAGGGATTTTTGTCGTTGCCGATAGGCGGAATATAGCGCCCGCTCATATCTATCTCGTCAACGGTTTTCTTTATCTCAAAATAATATTTCTTGGGATTGCCGTCCCTGTCCACGAACTTGCCCGAGTTCTGCAATACGGCAAGGTTGTGCATATGCGTGGGATTGGCAATAACGAAGGGGGTTTCCTCGGAGCCGTTACCGCTGTCGAAATAAGCGCCCGCCGAAGTGCCGTTAATTTTCAGGTCGGAATCTCTTCTGTTTACAAACCACGCGAAAACGTAGCCGACGGTAAAAGCCACCGCGACCAGCAAAGCAACTATTAAACTTAGTGCTTTAAACGTCTTCGTTTTCATTATTTCCCCCCGAAAGCCAAGCTGTTAAACTATACTTCCGCCATATAAAAGTCGATATCGTTGACAAACCGCATCTGCGACCAGATATCGCCGCCCATATCGCCCGCTTTAAGATACAACTGGTCGATATCGGTTACGTCGTAGTCGATAATGCAGTAAAAAGTCAATTCTGTGTCGGCGACGTTATCCGTCGCCGCGCCGCCGTTAAGACTGACAAGATTTTCGCCCGTCTCGGTAATTTCGTCGTTAAGCGTAACTTTGGTTCCGTCTACCGTAGCTCCGTAAAAACACGTTGCCGACGATAAATCGCACTTGAAATCGTAATCCGTATACTGCTTTTCCTCTTCGACTTTGCCGTCGCCGATAAGCATTTGAAGGTGCGCGAATATTCCGTAATTGTTGCCGAGAGCTTCGTTGAACGTATACTTGAACTCTAAAAGCAGCGCCGTTTCGTCGCCGTCGAGGTTGCCGTAGGGCGCCATCATCGCCGAAGTACCCGAAACAACCTTATCGACCGTATAGGTCGTCACGCCGGTTTTGGAAGTAGTCTTATCTTTAAGGGAAATCGCCGTTACGGTAAACGACTTTATGTTTATGCTTCTTATGCCGAAATTGGCTCCGTTTGCTTTTAACTTTTCGTTTTGAGCATACCAGGCAAAGCAAATGCCGATGCACAAAACCAGGCTTGCAACCAGCGCTATTACCGCTTTTATCAGCCGCTTGGAAATCTTCATTTGCCTTACCTCCCTTAAATATTTGCGCGCGCGTTAATACACGCGTATACGTATATACGCTACTATTATAATATGCACTATTTCATTTGTCAAGACAGACCTTGAAATTTTACGCGATAAAAAAAATTTTAATTTTACCGTTTAAATTGTGTATTTATGCAAATATACGTGTTTTTATTCGATATTTAATCATAATCCGCCTTACGTAAAGTTGACAAACATTTGCGGATATAGTAAAATGTAAGTTAACAATCTGTAACTAAAAGTTGCCGCATTTTAAGCGGCACGGAGAAAATCTATGAAAATGAAGGGTGCGGACATACTTATAAACTGCCTTGTCGAACAAGGCGTCGACACCATATTCGGCTATCCCGGCGGCGCGGTTCTGGACATTTACGACGCGCTGTACAGAAACGGCAAAATCAATCACATTTTAACCGCTCACGAGCAGGGCGCGGCGCACGCCGCCGACGGCTATGCGCGCGTTACGGGTAAGGTCGGCGTTTGCTTTGCGACCTCGGGTCCCGGCGCAACCAACCTTGTCACCGGCATTGCCACCGCCTATATGGACAGCATTCCCATGGTTGCGGTTACGGGCAACGTCGGACTTTCGAACCTCGGAAGGGATTCCTTTCAGGAAATCGACATTGCAGGCATAACAATTCCCATAACCAAACACAATTATATTGTTAAGGACGTTTCTGAGCTTGCGGATGTTATCCGCAAGGCGTTCTATATTGCCAATTCGGGGCGCAAAGGTCCCGTTCTCATTGACATTTTAAAGAACGTGCAGACGGCGGAATACGACTACGAGCCTGCCTCACCCCTGCCCTTGAAATCCTTGCAGACGCCGAACGCGAAAATCGAGGAAGCCGCAAAAATTATAAACGAAAGCAAAAAGCCGCTTTTGATGATAGGCGGCGGCGCCATGGCAAGCAACGCGACTCCGCACCTTTTAAAGCTCGCCGAAAAGCTGAACGCGCCCGTAACCTACACCCTTATGGGCAAGGGCGTAATTCCCGACAACGACAAAAAGAATTTGGGTATGCTGGGCATGCACGGCACGGTTGCGGCGGCTAAGGCTTTAATCGAAAGCGACTGCATCGTTGCTTTGGGCACGCGCTTTTCGGACAGGGTTGCCTTGAACCGCGACCTGTTCGCAAACGGCAAAAAGGTCATTCACGTCGATATCGACAACGCCGAATTCAATAAGAACGTTTCGGTATGTTTAAGCGTTTTGGCGGACGTTTCCGCGTGCGCGAAAGCTCTGCTGCCCTTGGTTGAAAAAAAGGACGAAAAATGGCTTAATTCGACCATATCCGCGGGGCAAATGCCCGAAAATATCGATTGCAGAGCTTACGAAATACTGCGGACGGCGGCAAAACTCGCCCCCGAAAACAGTCCGCTTATAACCGACGTCGGTCAGCATCAGATGTGGGCGGCGCAATCCTACCCCCTGAATGCACCCCGCCGTTTTTGTTCGAGCGGCGGACTCGGCACTATGGGTTACGGCATGGGCGCGGCTATCGGCGCGGCGTTCGGTACGGGTAAGGCCTGCGTGCTCGTTACGGGCGACGGCTGTTTCAATATGAACCTTAACGAGCTGTCAACCGCCGTTACCGAAGGCGTGCCCCTCGTCATTCTTTTAATGAATAACGGCGTGCTGGGTATGGTAAGACAGTGGCAGAAAATTTTCTACGACAGAAGGTTTTCGCAGACCACATTAAAGAAGAAAACCGACTATATTAAATTTGCCGAAAGCTTCGGGGCTAAGGGCATATTGCTCGATACCAACGACGACGTCGAAAGTAAGCTGAAAGAAGCGTTCGACTACGCGGTCAAGAACTGCTCGCCCGTACTTGTCGACTGCCGCATTTCAGGCGACGACAACGTACTGCCCATGATTAAACCGGGCGCGGCGTACGAAACCCAGCTCAGAAAAATGGAGGACTGACAATGGACGGTCAGATAAAAAAGTATACGATAGGCGCGCTCGTTTCCAATAAAAGCGGCGTTTTAACAAGGATTACGGGACTGTTTGCACGCAGGGGATACAGCATCGAAAGCGTTTCCGCCTGCTCTACCGAGGACCCCGAGCTTGCGCGTATGACCATCGTTCTGGTAGGCGACGAATATATGCTGTACCAGATGATAAGACAGATGGACAAGCTCGAAGACGTAAAGAAAATCGGTTGCGCGAACGAGCTCGACTGCGTTTACCGCGAGCTGCTTCTTGCCAAGGTTAAAGCCACTGCCGAGACGCGCGCGCAGATTACGCTTATTAACGAAATTTACAAGGCGAAAGTTGTCGACCTTTCGATAGACACGATGATTTTGGAGCTTACGGGCGACCCCGAAAAACTGGACGCTTATCTCAAAGTTATCGAGCCGTTCGGCATACTCGAAATGCAGCGCACGGGCACTACGGTGCTTGCACGCGGCAAGCACACGCTCAAAGACCGCGACTGCTACGGCGACCACGTAAATTAAGCATTATTATGCATTATCCGCGGCATATGTGCCGCCCAATTACTATTTTAAGGACGTTTTTTAAATGAAAAACATATTCAGTGAAAGTATAGATATGAGTTCGCAGCGCTCTCTTTTAAGGGCGCTTGGCTGGACTGACGGCGAAATGAAAAAGCCGATTGTCGGCATTATCTGCGCACAGAGCGAAATTATTCCCGGACATATGCACCTCGACATGATTGCCAAGGCGGCAAGCGAGGGCGTAATAGCCGCAGGCGGCAAGCCCGTAATTCTGCCAGCGATAGGCGTGTGCGACGGCATTGCGATGGGGCACTCGGGAATGCGCTATTCCCTCCCCTCCCGCGAGGTTATAGCAGACAGCTGCGAAATTTTACTGCGCGCGCACGGCATTCAGGCGGCGATTTTTATAGGCAACTGCGACAAGATAATCCCCGGTATGCTTATGGCGGCGGCGAGGGTTAATATACCGTCGGTATTCGTTTCGGGCGGTCCCATGCTCGCAGGGCGCGTGCACGGCAAAAAGACCTCTCTTTCGACCATGTTCGAGGAAGTGGGCGCTTACAACGCTGGTAAAATCAGCGCTGACGAACTCAAAGATTTCGAGTGCAACGCCTGCCCCACCTGCGGCTCTTGCAGCGGTATGTTTACGGCAAACAGCTTAAACTGTCTTTGCGAGGCGCTGGGTATGGCTCTGCCCGGCAACGGCACCCTGCCTATGGTATATTCGGCGCGCCTTGCGCTTGCCAAGCAGGCGGGCGAGGCGGTTATGAACCTTTTACAAAAGAATATCCGCCCCCTCGACATAATGACGCCCGCGGCGTTCAAAAACGCCGAAACCGTGGATATGGCGATAGGCGCCTCCACCAACACCGTCCTGCACCTTATAGCAATCGCGCGCGAGGCGGGACTTTCGCGCGGGCAGGTGTCGATGGACATATTAAACGAAATAAGCGAAAAAACGCCCAACCTGTGCAGACTTGCACCCGCAGGCGAACACTATATAGAAGAACTGCACGAGGCTGGCGGCATTTCCGCCGTTATGAAACAGCTACTCGATATTAAGCTTTTAAACGGCGACGTTATGACGGTCAGCGGTCAGCCGCTCAAAGAAGTGGTTAAAAACGCAAGGAACCGCAACGAAGAAATTATCCGCCCCGTATCCGCGCCCTATTCGGCGCAGGGCGGACTTACCGTTTTGAAGGGCAACCTTGCAACCGACGGCTGCGTTGTCAAAAAGTCGGCGGTCGACCCCAAAATGCTTGTTCACAGCGGTCCTTGTAAGTGCTTTGACAGCGAGGAAGAGGCTATGCAGGCGATTTCGGGCGGAAAAATCAAGG
>CAZRJY010000053.1:0-7212 GCA_964600525.1 uncultured Clostridia bacterium | reverse complement strand
ATATGGCTGGAAAAGGTCGAAAGGCTGTCCTCTATGCTCTGGCTGTCGCCGACGTCGCAGAAAACGTTTTTAAATGCGCAGACCTCGCTGCCGCTCGCTGCCGGTATGAACAGGCCGCACTCCGCCATAAGGCAGAAAAGCCCGACCATTTTCAAAGTTACCGTCTTGCCGCCCGTGTTCGCGCCGCTGAGCAACAGGAACGAATAATCTCTGCCCAGCTCGATTGAAACGGGAACAACCTCGTCTTTGCCGACAAGCGGGTGTCTGCCCTTGACGATGTTGACGTAGCCGCGCTTGTTTATCTGCGGACAGACCGCCTTTATCGAATACCCGTACTCCGCGCGTGCAAAATAGCCGTCGATTTCCGAGAGCACTTCCGTATCGGTTTCCAGCTTCCCGCGCATTGCGCCCACGCGCGCGGACAACGCTTTTAAAATGCGCTCAACTTCCTGCTTTTCGTCTATGGTCAGCGAGATGAGCTCGTTGTTCAAATTGAGCACGTATTCGGGCTCGATGAAAAAGGTTGCGCCCGACTGCGAACGGTCGTGCACAAAACCCTTGACCTTGCTCTTGTATTCCGCCTTGACGGGGATAACGTATCTGTCGCCCCTTATGGTGACGATGCCGTCCTGCAAGTACTTTGTGTTTTCGCCCGAAACGTACTCGGAAAGCGAGGCGCGGATACGCTCGTTTAAACTTTTGATTTTACTTCTTATCGAATACAGCGCGTCGCTTGCAAAGTCGCTGACCTGCTCGGCGTTTAAAATCTTTTCGGCTATATCGTTTTCAAGCGCCTCGTCGAAATAAAGGCGCGCCGCGATTTGCTTTATCTTTACAATCTCGGTATCGTCCGCCGCCGCAATCGAGCGGTAGCAGACGCGCGCCGAACGCAGAAGCGAGTTGACGCTTAAAAGCTCCGCGCAAGAGAGCGCCGAGCCCTTGGACGCGCGCTTAATCAAATCGCCGACTTCGGGGAAGTACTCCACCTTGCCCGCGCCGTAGCGGAACAAAAGCTTGTCGCACTCCGCAGTGATTGCAAGCCTTTCGCGCACTTCGGAAATTTCGCCCGAAGGTTGCAGAGAGGCAAGCGCTCTTTTCGTCGACGAAAGGCACGCGTACGATGCGCACGCCGAAAGGATTTTATCCAGTTCGAGTTTTTGATTACTAACTTTATTCATGGTCATAGTACGGGGTTTTCGGTGTGCCCCTTCGTGTGGTTTTTAATAATCACGCCGTTCACGGTAAGGTCCGTCAACCTGCCCGTGAAATTGTTTTCGCAGACAAGGCGGGCGCAGTTGAAAAGCTCAAAGCGGCATTCACCGACCTCGTATCTGCGCAGAGGAAAAGCTCTGCCGTTTTCGTCTGTAAGAGTGTAAAGACTGCGCTTGTCACACTGTCCGCAGGTTTTGCCGAACGGACAGTAGATTAAATCCATAACTTTGATATCGCCCGCGGTAAGGTAAAAGGTGTTTTCGCTGGCAAGCGGCTTAGCTTCCGCAACGCTCAGTTCCTTGGAAAGCGCTACGTAATCCGCAGGGCAAAGGCTCAACGAAAGCGAGTTGAAAATATTGTATCCTACCCCCGCAAAAAGCTTCAAATCATGCTCTTTTGCAAGTCCTACGGAGTAATTTCCCCCACAATATATGCCGTCGAACGCGTTTAAAAGGGGTTTTACGCGCTTTATATCCTCCCCCGAAAGAAAGGGCGGCAGATATAAAAACTTTTCGCCTTTAAAGCCCTTAAAAGCCGCTGAAAGGTCGCCCGAATAGCTGTCGGGTTTGAGTACTCCTATATCCGCCTCGACGTTTGCAAAGCTTTGCGCAATAACCGCCGTTTTGGTGTTTTTAGCCGCATTTTCAAACTTAGGCAACGGCAGGCATTCCTCAATCTTTTCCCTACCGTTCGGGAAATGGCTGCCGTAAAATTTTGCGTAAACCTCCCTTCTGAACGCGTTTAAAAGGGAAAGCGGAACGAAGACGCCCTCTTCTATTTCTGTATTTTCGTACTTGATTTCAAAAGGATACGTGTCGGTTTTATTGAAGCAGACCTTAAAATTTTCGGCCGTGAACGGTCTGCCCTGAGCCTTATCCGCAGTAAATTCGGCGGTATACGTTGTGCCGTTTAAAATGACTTCGGGCTTCTCCCCCGTTGCAATTTTGCAAGACAAGTTAACCTGCAAGGTGCGCTTGTTTTCAAGCAGTTTTTTATTAAGTCGCGCGTCGGTGGTTATAAAGACCTTGTCGCCGTTTTTAAGCCGCTGTGCGCTGTTCAGCACAAAGCCGCCCTTAATTTTTCCGCCGAAGGTTGCGCCGCCCACCTCTTTGCCGCCGCGTAAGATTTTAAAGCCGTCGCCATCGCCGCACGTTTCCGCGGTGTGCAGAATATACCTGCCGCTTTCTACCGAAACGGTGCCGAGGTACTCGCCTATATGCCCCTGAACAGCCGAGGATATAAACGATTTATCCTGCCCGAAAGCCAGCCCTTTTGTGTAATTGCCCCTGTTATATGTGCGTTTTAACGCGGATAAGTCGCACTTTTTTACGCTGCCTTCCAGTACGTTTTTATAGTACGTTACCGCTGCGGAAACGTATTCGGGGCGGCGCATACGCCCCTCGATTTTAAACGACGAAACGCCGGCTTCCGCAAGCGCGGAAATATCCTCCCCCACGCTTAAATCGGAGAGCGAGATTTTATAAGACGGCTCGTCGAAGCCCTTTCTGTCAATCGAATACTTCTTGCGGCAGGGCTGTTTGCACTTGCCGCGGTTGCCCGAGTTTCCGCCCGCGAACGAAGACAGATAGCACTGTCCCGAAAAGCACGTGCATAAAGCGCCCTGAACGAACACCTCGGTTTCTATTATTTTAGCGATTTCCTTAATGTCTGCAAGCGGAGTTTCGCGCGCCAAAATCACGCGTGAAAAGCCCAGCTCTTTTGCGTACTTTGCGCCGTACGCGTTGCACACTCCCGCCTGTGTGGAAAGGTGCAGGCACATTTGCGGATAGGTTTTTTTGAGGTACGCGCCGAGGTATATATCCTGAATAATAAGCGCGTCGACGCCCAGATTGTGCACCTTTACCGCCGTTTGAATAAAGCCTTCGAGCTCGGAATTTTTTACGAGCGTGTTCATTGCAACGTAAATTTTTACGCCTAAAACGTGCGCGTAGGCAACAAGTTTTTCAAGCGCTTCGAAGCCGAAATTTTCGGCGCTGCTCCTTGCCGAGTATGCCGAAAGCCCTAAATATATGGCGTTTGCGCCCGCATCTATTGCGGCGTAAGCGCATTTTTCGTCGCCCGCAGGGGCTAAGATTTCAGTCATTATTTATGTACCCGAATTTTTCGATTACCCTTGCCACCGCGCCCTCGTCGTTGGTCACGCTAACAAAGTCCGCCGCGGCTTTAAGTCCGTCCACCGCATTGCCCACGGCTACCCCCACGCCTGCCGCCTCTATCATGGAAAGGTCGTTTAAGTTGTCGCCGACGGCGCAGCACTTTTCTATCGGCACGCCGTAGTGCGCGGATAAAAACCTTACCGCCGCACCCTTGGTTTCACCCATCGGAGAAATTTCGATGAGCACTTTGGCACTGCACGTAACGTCGAACCTGTCGCCGAATTTTCCGCTGATTTTTGCGAACAACTCCGCCTGTTCGTCGGGGCGGCACAGCGTTGCAACCTTGTTGAAATTACCGCCGCAGACAACTTCCGAAAGCGGCTTGTCCGAATGCAGCCCCTTGACACCCGTAATGTCCTCGTACAGCTTTAAATGCTTTTCGCCCTCGGGCAAGTCCGAATAAAAACCGCCTAAAAAATACGCGTGAACGTTGGTGCCTATACTCTCTAAATAGGCGCAGATTTCCGCCGTTTCGCCACCCTTAAAGGTTGCGTTGCGCAGAATTTTTCCACTCTCGATATCGGCAATCACCGCGCCCTGACACGCAATAACAAGTCCTTTAAGTCCCAGTTGCCGAACGCGCGGCAGGATTGCGGGCAGTATGCGCCCGGTGCAAACGGCAAAAATTCCGCCGTCCGCAACAAAGCCGTTTATTGCGTTTTTAACCTCGTCCGTCACCTCGTTATCCGAGTTTGCAAGCGTGCCGTCGAAGTCGGAAACTATAAGTTTACAGTTCAGCTTTTTCATAAGTTTTCGTTTAAATACGTCTTTATTCTGTGCGCGAGCGCCGCACCTATTCCCTCGGTTTCGGCAATTTCTTTTTCCGTTGCCGTCATAATGTTCTGAATATTCGAAAAGCGGTTTATAAGCGCTATCCGCTTTTGCTTGCCAACGCCCTCTATGCCGTCAAGCACGCTTTGCAGACTGTTTTTGCTGTGCAGATTGCGGAAGTACGTTACGGCGAAGCGGTGCGCCTCGTCCCTTATTCTTTGTACCATTCTCAGCGAATAGTCGCTGCGCGGAATTTTAATACTTTCGGGCGAGCCCGTCGTAAAAATTTCTTCCTCCTGCTTGGCTATCGAAATCAAATCTATATCGCCTATGCCCAGCTCGTCGAATATCTGTTTTACCGCCGAAAGCTGTCCCTTGCCGCCGTCGATTACCACCAAATCGGGCTTGGGAAAACGTTCCTCTTCCCCGGTGCCGAGTTTGGAAAGTCGGCGCAATAAAACCTCTTTCAAAGACGCGAAGTCGTCCGCGCCCTCTACCGTCTTAATCCTGAAACGGCGGTAGGAAGTCTTGTCCGCCTCGCCGTCGATAAATACCACCATCGAGGCAACCTTGTCCACGCCCGAAACGTTGGAAATATCGTAACACTCCATTCGGCGCGGATAGCGTGTAAGCGACAACTGTTCCATAAGGCGCGCGCACGCGTTGACCGTCATATCGTCCTTGTGCTTTATTCTGTCAACCGACTTATCGAGATAATCCTTAACGTTCTCTTTCGCCATATCGAGAAGGCGCGCCTTGGTGCCCTGCCTGGCAAGCGTGACCGTGACGCTTTTGCCCAGCTTTTCCTTGAAAAAGCTTTCCACAAACTCCTTTTCGCAATAGCCCTCGGCGATTATTTCGGCGGGCGGCTCGTGCACGGAATAGTACTGCGTTATGAACGACGTGAGCGCCTCGCTTTCAGATTCGTGCGCCTCGTCGAGAGCGAACGAAGTGCCGCCCTGCATTATGCCTTTGCGCGTAATCAGAACGTTTACCGCCGAATACAGTCCGTTGGTCGCGTAGGCGATTATGTCCGCGTCGATTGGCTTGTTTATGGAAGTTATCCTCTTTGCCTCCAATTTAGAGAGCATCGATAATTTGTTTTTATAATCTAACGCCAGCTCGAAAGCCTCGTTCTCGGCGGCTTTAAGCATCTTTTCCTTTAAGATTTCGCCCGCCTTGGAATAGTTGCCGTCGAGAAAATTGAGCGCGAGTTTTACTCTTTTCGCGTACTCCTCTTTGCTGATTTTATGGGCGCAGGGGGCGCAGCATTTTTGAATATGGTAGTTCAGGCACTCGCGCTTGGGCGTTGCCGTCACGGGCGTGCGGCACAGCCTTACGGAAAATAAGAGCTGGCAGGTTTCTAAAATATCCTTATAATTTATTCCGCCCATAAACGGACCGAAATACCTGCAACCGTCCTTTTTAATCTTGCGCGTTACGTAGAAATTGGGGAAGTCGTTGCGCATATCGACCTTGATATACGGATAGGTTTTATCGTCCTTTAAAAGTATGTTGTACTTGGGCTTGTACTTCTTTATAAGGTTGTTTTCCAGCGCGAGTGCGTCGATTTCGGTCGCCGTTATTATATAGTTAAAGTCGGCGACGTTTTCGACCATGCGCATAACCTTTTCGGGCTTGGGGCTGTGCTGAAAGTACTGCCGCACCCTGTTCTTTAACACGCGCGCTTTGCCGACGTAAATAACGTTGCCGTATTTATCCTGCATTATATATACGCCCGGACTGTCGGGCAGAAGTTTCAATTTTTCCTTAATTACGTCCATATGTATTTATAAGCGGCGCCCCGTTTCCGACGGAAACGGGGCGGAAATATTTACAAAATTTAAGAAACATAAGGAGCCAAAGGCACCCATTCGAAAATGATTATCATGAGCCAGATAAACACGCATACGGCGAGTATGCCTAAATATACCGCCGAAATTATTATGCCTGCCGTAGACAGGGAACGCGACTTATCGCTTCCTAACCTCTTTGCCTCGCTGTGGGCGATAATGCTCAAAATCAAGCCTATGAGCGGCTCGAAAAACGCAAGTATAAATCCGCCGATACTCAAACCCGAATGCGTGTCGGCAACAGGCTGCACTTTACTTTGCTGTACGTTATTGTTGCCGTACTGCACGCTGCAACCGCAGCCGGGACAGATAATAGCGTCGTCCAATACTTCTTTTCCGCAGTGTGAACAATATTTCATAGTCGGTTCCCCCTTGCAATATAATACTTAATACGCTCTTGCAAAATACACCGTGTGTTTTGCGGGCTTACCGCACACGGCGCAGAGTTCGTCCTCTAATCTATCGAGCATAACTCTTGCCGAAGCGGCGGTTTTTTCCTTGATTTTATCCTCGCATTCGCGGCAGCCGCACCAGCCCGCTTTTACGAAGTTTCCGCCATCTACACCCCCGAGTATGCCTTGGATATCGCTTGCTTTGACAATTTTGTTATCCCTTCTTACCCTTGCGCTTTCAAGCATTTCGCGCTGAATTTTTTCAAGCAGATTTTTGACCGTCTGCACGACGTCTTTGAGCGCGCACTCGCTCTTTTCCAGCGTGTCGCGGCGGAATAAAATTACCTTGCCCGCCTCCAAATCACGCGGGCCCGCCTCTATTCTTACGGGCACGCCCTTCATTTCCCACTCGTTGAATTTCCAGCCGGGCGAATTGTCGGTGTTGTCGAAAACAACCCTTACTCCCGCGCTTTCGAGCTGAGCTTTAACGTCTTCGCATGCCTCGATAACGCCGCCCTTTTTAGCCGCGATAGGCACGATTACCACCTGTTCGGGCGCAACCTTGGGGGGCAGAACAAGTCCGCGCGCGTCGCCGTGCGCCATTATGAGCGCGCCGATTAAACGCGTCGAAACGCCCCAGCTCGACGTGTAAACGTACTTCTGCACTCCGTCCTTATCCAAGAATTTAATATCGAACGCCTTTGCAAAATTCTGACCGAGATAGTGCGAAGTGCCCGACTGCAAACTCTTGCCGTCCTTCATCATCGCTTCCATACCGTAGGTCGCAACCGCGCCCGCAAACTTTTC
>CAZRJY010000052.1:0-7233 GCA_964600525.1 uncultured Clostridia bacterium | reverse complement strand
CAGCAGTTCCCGTGCGGCAACTCGGCGACCGACGTCATCGACAAACTGCTCTCGTCCGAGGCTCAGGCTTCGGGCAACGTTGCGGCGGCTACCGTAAAGGACGTGGGCGAAAAGCTGTTCTCCAAGAGCGAGGCGGCGTTTATGCCATACCTTGAAAACGGCGTTTTAAAAGAGAGCGGCGGTCAGGGCGGCGAAAGCGGAGGCGGAAGCGGCGGCAGCAGCGGCGGAGGCGGTGGCGGCGGTCAGCAGTGCGAGGAAAGCGAGCTGACCTGCAACAAGTGCGCCGTATTCTCTAAGGGCTATTTCAAGGGCGTTCTGCCCGTGGAACAGACCTTTGCGCTCAATCTTATTTTCAGCGAAGTGCGCCACGCGTTCGTAGAGAGCGGTCAGGAAGAAGAGGTTAAAATTCTGGGACTGCGCAACTGCAAGGGCGAAGTGGATTTAAAGCTCGAAAAGGGCGAGCCGCAAGTTACAATCAAGTTCAAGGCGACCGCAAAAATTCAGGACCGCGCCAACGGGTTCTCGCCCGAGGAAGCTAAAAAAGCCGCGGTTAAACAGGAAGTTTTAAAGCAGGGCGAAGAGAGAATAACCAAACTTTTCGAAAGCCTTTTCGACAGCGTTCAGACCTTGGACTGCGACGTTTTGGGACTTAAAACAATGCTGTACAAAAACTTTAATAAGAAGTACGGAGAGTTTGCGAACGGACTTGTCGAGAATGCCAAACTTACCTGCGAGGTCAAACTGAAATCCAACGGTTAAAAACCGCAAAATATGCGTTCGTTAAGGCATATATGGCACCCAAAAGGCGGTCGGGGAGTTATTCCCCGACCGCCAAGTGCTTGTTTTACGGTAATTTTAACACGTGCTGATATGCGCAAGAGTTTCGATAATAAGGCGCGAAAGCACCTTTATATCGCTCTCCGTAACTCCGTCGGGTTTGTGCGACAGAAGTATTTCGGCGGTCTTTTTTGCGCCGTCGCCCGTAACGTCTCTTTCGATTGCGCGCGCAATTTCCGCGGCAACTTTTTCAAGCTCATCGGAAGGCACGTAGCTTTCAATCAGCGTTGAAATCACGCTTTCGCATGCGCCGCCCTTTTTCCTGTTGCGTACGAACTGTTCGTACCAGACGTAGATAAGAGTGGACAGTGCGCCTACCGAAAAGCCGTGCTCCAAAACGACGACGTAGTTATCGAGAACGTACTTAAAATCAAGGCGTATCAGC
Source organism: uncultured Clostridia bacterium (assembly GCA_964600525.1). Taxonomy (GTDB): domain Bacteria; phylum Bacillota; class Clostridia; order Christensenellales; family Borkfalkiaceae; genus Coproplasma. The sequence goes on along the minus strand of CAZRJY010000052.1, from coordinate 6,011 downwards.
GCCGCGTAGCCCGCATAAATCAGGCTGCCTATAATAAACGGCAGAAAGGTCACCACCTTTTTCTGACAGTTTTTTAATATCGTCAGTTTTAAAATCTGCACGATTACCGAGGTTGCCGCGGCAAGCAAAATTACGTCTAAACCGTAAAACGTAAAGGCGTCTATAATTTCGAAAACAGTCAATTTAATCTCCTTTATTTCTTAATTATTTTCACCCGACGACTATATATAAAGCGGCGGCGCGCGCATAAAACGCGGCGGGCAAAAATAAAAATAAAATTAACCCGTGCGCATTTCACTTGCGGAAACGGTGCGCTTTATGATAAAATTACGGCTATGAGAATGCACAGAAAATCACATTTGGACGAACGGCTTTCCGCCTGCGGAAAGTTTCTTACCGTGGCGGATTTGACGGATAAAAATATGAAAAACGCCGCCGCGCAGAAAGAAGAGCTGGATTTTTATCAAATTTTCGGCAATAACAATCCCGTACACCTGGAAATCGGGTGCGGAAAGGGCAAGTTTGTTTGCGAGCTTGCCGCGCGCTGTCCGAGCATTAACTTTATCGCGGTCGAGAAAATTTCCAACGTTTTAATCGAGGCAGTGGAAAGGGCAATTTCAGAGGGACTTACCAACGTGCACTTTATAAACAGTGCCGCCGAGGTTTTGCCGAGATATTTAAAGAGCGCAAGCATAGACAAAATATATCTCAATTTTTCCAATCCGCTTCCCAAGCTCGGCTATGCAAAGCAGAGGCTTACGCACCCCAGATTTCTTGACGAGTACAAGCTGTTTTTAAAAGAGGGCGGACTTATAGTGCAAAAGACGGACGACGGCGATTTTTATAAATTTTCGCTTGAAAGCTTCAAAAACAGCGGTTATGAAATTTTAGAAAGCTGCGAGGACCTGCACGCTTTGAACGACCCCGAAAATATCGTTACCGAGCACGAAAAGCGGTTTTCGGATATGGGCAAAAATATTTACAGGATAATTGCGAAAAGTTAAATGCTGTGGCTTTATATAACCTTGGGGTGCGTTGCGTTCGTTGCGCTTGCCGCGTTGTTCGCGTGGTACTCCAACAACTTAATATCGGTTACGAAGTATAAGGTGGAAAGCGAAAAAGCGCCCGGTAACGGAGTTAAAATCGTGCAGATTTCGGATTTGCACGGCAAGTCGTTCGGGAAGGGCAACCGCAGACTTTTAAAAAAGGTTGCGGCGCAGTCGCCCGATATTATTGCGGTTACGGGCGATATTATCCACAAGTACCGCGACCGCGATATTGCCGTCGCTCTGCACACCGTTAAAGAGCTTGTTAAAATTGCGCCCGTGTACTTTGCGAGCGGCAATCACGAAATGCGCAGTACGCGTTACCGCGCGTTTAAAGAGGATTTGATTGAGGCGGGCGCAGTCGTGCTGGATAACAAAAGCGAACAGGTGTGCGGCATTTCGATGGCGGGCGTCAACTGTGCTAAAATCAAGAGCGGCGGTTACTTTTCGCTGTGCAACGGCGACGGTTTCAAACTTTTGTTGGCGCACCTTCCGCAGTATATCGACCGCTACGCTATGGCTGGGTACGATTTAACCCTTTCGGGGCACGCGCACGGCGGTCAGTGGCGGTTGCCGTTCACCGGAATAGGCATATATGCGCCGGGGCAGGGACTGTTCCCAAAATACGCTATGGGAATGCATTGGTGCGGCAATATGCGGCAGGTAATCTCGCGCGGACTGGGTAATTCGGAGTGCCCTTTGCGACTTTTCAACCGCCCCGAAATAGTTGTAGTAAAGATTGTTAAAGAATAAAATAAGCCCCGCGGCGAACGCCGCGGGGCGGTTTGTTTTTAAATTATTTGATTAACAATGCGAGGATTGCTTTAATAGCGTGCAGTTTGTTTTCCGCCTGCTGGTAGACCACGCTCTGTTTGCCGTCGATTACCTCGGGCGTAACCTCTATGCCGCGCTGTGCGGGCAGGGGGTGCATAAACATAGCCGTTCCCGCTGCCGCCGCCATAATGCGGTTGTTTACCTTGTAGGGTGCAAGCGCTTCGGCTTCGTCTTTGGAAAGCTGCGAATGATAGTGGTAGCTGTCGGTATAAATTATGTCGGCGTTCTTTGCCGCAAACAGCGGGTCGTCGGTTATGGTGATATTGCCGTACTGCTCAGCGCGCTCCAAGTGCGCCGTTTTAACAGTAAACGCTTCGGGGGTGGCAACCGCAACTTCCATACCGCACTTGACCGCGCCCATAAGTAGCGACGAGGCAACGTTGGTGCCCTTGCCGATGAACGCAAGCTTTACGCCTTCGAGCTTTTTCTTGCACTCCCAGATGGTGTACAAATCGCTGATAGCCTGCATGGGCACGTAGTCCGAGTTTGTCGAATTTATTACGGGTATGGGCGAAACCTCGGCAAAGTTGTCAAGCTCGCTCTGGGCAATACCGCGCGTTATAAGCGCGCCAACGCCGTAGCGGCAGATTACGTTTACGACGTCCTTTATGTTCTCGCCTGCGCGCATATCGTCTTCGCTGTAAGGCAAATCCACGCTCTCGCCGCCAAGCTGGCGGATACCTATTTCCAGAGCCGAACGTGTTCTGAGCGACGAATCGCCGAACAGAAGCGCAATGGTGACGCCGCGCAAAATTGCCGTCTTTTCGTGCGCGGCAAACTTGGCTTTCATCTGCTTTGTGGCATACAGCAGCTCGAACAACTCCTCGGTGGAGTAGTCGGCAAGCCGCGACATATGTTTCTGATTTACCGAATAGCTCGGCGAATATCTGTTAATATCCAATGTTTTGTCCTCTGAATTTATTTTATCACAACGTTTGATTTTTATCAAGCGGATTTTGCGAGAATACGCAGCCGCAGTAATTCTGACGGTACAGCGAGTGCTCTTTGGACAGCTGTAAACTCCTTAAATATCCGTTCTGCTTTTTAAAATCGCTGTACAGCCATAACACGCCGTAACGTTCGGCAAGCTCTTTGCCGATTGAATTTATCGCTTCCGCGTCCTTTAAAGGGCTTAGCGTCAGGGTGGTGCAGAAGTAGTCGAAGCCGCCTTGCCCGGCGGCGCGCGCCGTTTCTTCGAGCCGAAGTTTAAAACAGATTTTACACCGTTCGCCGCCCTCGGGGCAGGTTTCAAAGCCTTTGACCGCCGAGTAAAATTTATCCGTGTCGTGGTCGCAGTCCGCAATATCCGCCCAGCCCGTTTCGCTCAATAGACGTATAAGCTCAGCCTTGCGCTTTAAATATTCGGCGTCCTCGATATTGGGATTATAGAAGAACGCGGTGATATTAAAGTGGTCTTTGAGCCGTTCCAGACAGGCGGAAGAGCACGGCGCACAGCACGCGTGCAGTAAAAGCTTTTTGCGCTCTCCGCCGAGACGGTCTATTGTTTTTTGCATTTCCGCGTTGTAATTGACTGCGTTCATAGTTCTATTGTACCGCAACGGCGCAATGATTGCAAGGGAAAATTTTTTATAAAATTTTGTAAAATAAGCTTATTAGCGGTTGGTAAAATATTCAAATCGTGGTATTATTGAAAAAAGACTTTAAAATTACGGGAGTAAGTACTGTGGCAAATTTACAGTTAAAAAACGTAAGCAAAATATATCCTTCGGGCGAGCTTGCATTATACAAGGTCAATTTAGAGCTGTCCGACAGCGAGTTCGTTGCGGTAGTCGGCGGCGAGAAGTGCGGCAAGACCACTCTTTTGCGCCTTGTTGCCGGGCTTGACGAGGTGACCGAGGGCGAAATTACCGTCGGCGACAACGACGTTACCAACGAGGCTTCGCGCGAGAGGGATATCTCGATGATTTATCAGGGCAATACGCTGTATCCCACGATGAACGTTTTCGACAATATGGCTTACGGTCTTAAACTGAGAAAATATTCCAATAACGTAATCGAACAGCGCGTCAAGGCTGCGGCGGAAATTTTAGGGCTTACCGATATACTTTACCGCAGACCCAAGGCGCTTACCACCGAGCAGAAGCAGAAGGCGGTTTTCGGCAGAGCCATAGTAAGAGAACCCAAGCTGTACCTTCTGGACGACCCCGTTTCGGGATTGGATAAAGCGTTGCGCGAAAAACTGCGCTCGGTGCTTATAAATTTGCAGGTGAGAATGGCGGGTACTTTCCTGTACGCTACCAAGAACGTAAACGAGGCGCTGACCATGGCGACGAGGATTATCGTTCTGCGCGAGGGCTTCCTTCAACAGATAGACACCCCCGCAAACCTCTACGACTATCCCGCAAACGCGTACGTTGCTTTTACGGTCGGTTCGCCTACAATCAACTTTGTAAACGGCGCGACAATCGAAAAAGAGGGTGAGGCGGTCTACGTCGTTTCTGATGATATCCGCCTTGCACTGCCCGAAAATATCATTTCGCGCTTCACTTCGCTCGGCGAATATGCGGGCACGGGCAAAAAGGTTATTTTAGGACTTCGCCCCGAGGATATGTCGGTAGGCGCCGACGGATTTATGCAGGCGACGGTGAGCGCGAGCGAGGCTATCGCGGGCACGGGCTATGCCGACTGCGACGGTAAGAAGCATTCGTTTGTGGTAAGGGCGGAAAACGTAAACAAGGGCGACGGCGTTACTGTCTGCGCGGATATGACGCGCGCGTATCTTTTCGACGCGGATACGAGATTAACTCTTTTGGCGCGCGACGGCGGCTACGAAAAGACGGACTACGCGGACGCGGACAAAACTCCGCTTGCCTACGGCGAGGAGGAAGCTTTGAAAAAGAAGTTCTCTCTGCCCAGGAGCGAGGGTAAAAAGAAAAAGTAAGTCCCTTGAATACGCTTAACGATTGCTGGCTATAATTACAAGGGTATTTGATGGAAGTTATAATCGACGCTTTAAAGGATACGGCTATCGTATTTCCTTTTATCTTAATAATCTATATGCTCATCGAGCTTATGGAAAACGGCACAACCGCCGGCAAAAGCCGCCGTGCGCTTCAAGGTCCGCTCGCGCCCCTTCTGGGTTCGGCGACGGGGCTTGTTCCGCAGTGCGGTTTTTCCGTTATGGCGGCAAAGCTGTACGACAAGGGGCTTATCCGCACGGGCACCATTATGGCGGTGTTCCTTGCAACCAGCGACGAGGCGCTAATAATTCTGCTTGTAAACAGTCCGTTAAGCGCGCTTGCGGCGCAGTCCATTCTGCCGCTCATCTTAATAAAACTGCTTGTTGCGGTGGCGGTGGGCTATCTTGTCAACGCCATCGTGCCCGACAATATCAAAAACGTGCCCCTGGCGCACACCGAGGGCAACGAGGCGCATTCCTATTCGTGCGGACACGACCACGAGGGACAGTCGTCGGTTAAGCTTTATATAGTCGAGCCGCTTCTGCACGCACTTAAAGTCACCGCTTTTGTTTTAATGGTCAACCTTATTCTCGGCTTTATTATAGACGGCGTGGGCGAGGAAAAAATCGCCGCGGGGCTTGTGGGCGGCAAGTATTTCGAGCCGTTCATTTCCGCCGCGATAGGGCTTATACCCAACTGCGCGTCGTCGACGGTCATAACGGAAACCTTTGTTCTGGGCGGCATCAAGTTCGGAAGCTGTGTGGCAGGTCTGTGCACCAACGCCGGGCTGGGGCTTGTGGTGCTTTTGAAAAACACCAAAAAAATCAAGCGCAACGTTCTTTTAGTGCTGTCTTTGTACGCGATTTCGGTTATCGTGGGAATAGTTATAAACGTCATTGCCGCGGCGGCGGGAATAGGCGTTTAAAGTTAATAAAAAAATATATCGAGGAAGCCCGCAAAACGATTGACTTTTGTTTGCGGGCTTTGGTATAATTTGTAAGCGTTCCGAAGTTAGGGACAGCCTTTGAACAGGGGAGGTGAAAAGAAATGTCAACTATCAAAGTAGGCGAGAACGAGTCGGTTGAAAGCGCACTCAGAAGATTTAAGAGAAAGTGCTCGCGCGACGGTATCATCGGCGACCTCAGAAAGAAAGAGTTTTACGAATCCCCTTCCGTAAAGAGGCGCAAAAAGAGCGAAGCGGCAAGAAAAA
>CAZRJY010000051.1:0-7325 GCA_964600525.1 uncultured Clostridia bacterium | reverse complement strand
AACCCGAACATCATTCCCTGGTCGCCTGCGCCCAGCTCGTCGCCTAAGTCCTTTTCGCCGCTCTTTCTTTCAAGCGAGCTGTCAACGCCCAAGGCGATATCGGGGCTCTGACCGTGCACGGCAACGGTTATTTTAACCTTGTCGAAAGCAAACGAGCCGAAAGTGTAGCCGATTTTTTTAATGGTCGCGCGCGCAATCTTTTCGTAATCGACGGCGGCGGTAGAGGTAACCTCGCCCATAATCAAAAGACCGTCGTACGCCGCACAGCACTCGATGGCGCAGCGGGCGAGGGGGTCGGCGGCTAAATTGGCGTCAACGCACGCGTCCGAAATCGCGTCGCACAGTTTGTCGGGGTGACCTTCGGTTACGCTTTCGCTTGTAAAAAGTTTTTTCATAGGTGTTTCTCCGCAAAATAAAAAATCCGTTCGGCAACCGAACGGGCTTGGAAATCGTATTACTACCCATCGGTACGGTCTTAGCACCTTGCAAAGCAGGTTGCTGTGTGGTCGCAGAGCCGTTCTCTCGCACACTCTTTATAGGTTACGCAAAATATTATATAATCATATTTTTCCATTGTCAAATAAATTATAGCTGTTTACAAGTTGTATTTTTTGTGCTACAATCAAGGGGTGAACTGTAAACTTTGCCCCGTTTCGTGCGGCGCGGACCGTGAAAGACAAGTCGGGCGTTGCGGAGTCGGCGGAATTAAAATTGCAAAATACTATCTGCACCCTTTCGAGGAACCCGTTATTTCCTTTAAAAACGGAAGCGGCTGTGTGTTCTTCTGCGGCTGTTCGTTAAGGTGCGCTTTCTGCCAGAATTGGGAACTTTCGCGCAACGAACGCGGCAAGGAAATATCGCCCGCTGAGCTTGCGGAAATTTTCAAAGAGTTAGAAGAGCGGGGCGCGGATAACATAAACCTCGTAACGCCGACGCACTACGTTGACAAAATCGCCGAAGCGTTCGCGGTATACCGCCCGAAAATTCCCGTGGTGTACAATACGCACGGCTATGAAAAAATTCAAACGCTTGAAATCGCGGACACGTTTACGGACGTGTATCTGCCCGATTTAAAGTTTATCGACCCCTATCTTGCCGGGCGCTATACGGGGCGCGCGGACTATCCCGATTACGCGCTTCCCGCGGTGGAGTTTATGGCGAAAAAGCCCAAAAAGCTTTCGTACGACGGCAAGCTGCTTTCGGGCTGTATAGTGCGGCACCTGATGTTGCCGCTCGCATCTTACGACAGCGTAAAGGTCGTCGAGTTCGTCGCGGGGCTGCCCAAGGACACGTACTTTTCGCTGATGCGGCAGTACACTCCGTTCGGCGAGGCGGACAAGTTCCCCGAGCTTAAACGCAAAGTTACCGAAAGGGAGTATAACAAGGTGCTCGACCGCGTGTACGCGCTTGGACTTACCAACGTGTTTTTGCAGGACGGCGAGAGCGCAAAGACCGATTCCATTCCGAAATGGGATTATTAAATGCTGATAACGTTTTCCTCCGTCGGCTTCGGCTACGGCGACAACTTAATATTTTCGTCGGTCGATTTTGCCGTGAACGAGGGCGAGCGCGTAGGGCTTGTGGGTGAAAACGGCGCTGGCAAGACCACTCTTATAAAACTGATGCTGGGCAAGCTTTTGCCCGACAGCGGCGAGGTTATAAAAAAGAACGGCGTGCGCATAGGCTATCTTGAACAGAACGGCGGCTACGAGAGCGGCAACACGGTTTACGCCGAAATGCGCGCGGTGTTTGCCGACGAAATTTCCGCAGTGGAAAGGCTGAACACGCTCAATTCAGAGCTAGCTAATTGCGAGTACGGCGGCAAAGAGTACGCCGTGCTGTCGGCAAAAATCGAGGCTTTGGAAAAGTTCGTTGCCTCGCGCGACTGCTATAACGTCGATGTCAAAATCAAGACCGTCCTGAACGGTATGGGGTTCGAGAGCTTTTACGACAGAATTATCGACAGTATGTCGGGCGGCGAAAAGACGAGGCTGAGGCTTGCGCGGCTGTTGCTCGAAAGTCCCGACCTGCTCGTTCTGGACGAGCCGACAAACCATTTGGATGTGAAAACTCTGTTCTGGCTCGAAGACTATCTCTCGTCGTTCAGGGGTGCGGTTTTCGTCGTTTCGCACGACAGATATTTTCTCGACCGCATAGTTTCCAAGACGCTGGAAATAGAAAACAGACGGCTTAGCTCGTACAGCGGCAATTACAGCAAGTATAAAATACTCAAAGCGGAGCGGTACGAGCGCGAGCTGAAAGAGTACGAAAAGCAACAGGAAGAAATAAAGAAACTTCAAACGTACGTCGATAAAAACATAGTGCGCGCAACCACGGCAAAGAGCGCTCAATCTCGCGTTAAACAGCTTGAAAGAATGGAAGTTCTGGAAAAGCCGTATCTGCCGCCGCGGCCGCCCAAGTTTAATTTTACCTACTCGCAACAGTCTGCGAAAGAGGTGCTGTCAATATCCGGTTTAAACCTGCAAATCGGCGGTAAATCGCTGATAGTAGGGGGGCAATTGCAAATTTTGCGCGGCGAAAAGGTGGCAATCGTAGGCGATAACGGCGCGGGTAAGTCTACGCTTTTAAGGGCGATAGTAAGCGGCGGAAACCCCGCAATCACTTTGGGAAGGTACGCGCAGACTGCCTATTACGACCAGGAAATGGCTAATCTCAACGGTGACAACACCGTAATGCAGGAGTTGTGGGACAGGCACGTTTCGTATTCGCTTACCGAGGTGCGTTCGTCGCTCGCCAGGTGCGGACTGAGCGCTGAGGACGTGGATAAAAAGGTTTCGGCGCTGTCGGGCGGAGAGCGTGCCAAGCTCGCGCTGTGCGTGTTCGAGAACGCGCGCGGAAACGTGCTTATATTGGACGAGCCGACCAACCACCTCGACCTGCCCGCAAGGGAGAGCTTGGAGGAAGCGCTGAAAGAATTCGACGGAACGGTGCTTTTTGTTTCGCACGACAGATATTTCATATCCGCTCTGGCTGAGCGCGTCGTGGAGATAGAGGGCGGTAAGCTTTTGAGCTACGACGGCGGCTACGAGGGCTACAAAGCGCAGAAGTCGCAAGCCGAGGAGAGGGAAAGGGCAAAGAGCGAGGAGCAGAAACGCGCGGAGTACGAAGCCGAGCGCGCAAGCTCGTACCGCTCTAAAAAGGACAGAGCGCGCGAGGCGCAGCAGCGTGCGGAGCTCAAAGCCGTCGAGGCGGAAATTGCCGGGCTGGAAGCGCTGGAAGCCGAACTCAACGCTCTTCTTACGGCTCCCGAAATTATGGGGGATTACAAAAAACTCAACGGCGTTGTCGCCGAGCTTGATACAAACAGAAGCAAACTGGAAAAACTTTACGAAAGATACGGTGAACTTTTGGATTAGGTGGATTTATGAAAAATAACAAGACCGATGAAACTGCCGTAACTGCCGCCGACGCGGGAAGCGCAGCGGAGGAAAAGGATTCGAAGCAACCCAAGCAATCGCTCATGCAAAAGGTGAGCGGTTTTCTTGACACGGCAAGAGGCGGCGTGAACGTCGCAACCAACATATACAGCACGTGGATAAAACCCGTTTACGACAACCGCGCGCAGATATCGCGAAGATTAAATGCGGTTTCTACTGCCATATCAATAATTTTCTTTATACTGTACGTGCCGTTTCTGCTGTTCGGCAAACTGTATAAAGATTTGGAAATAGGCTGGGATATTGCGCTGTACGTATGCATAGGCGTGTACGTCGTAACCATAATAGCACTGTTTATTGTAACGCTGGTTGCAGGTAAAAGTACGTCAACCGCAATGGCGAAAAAGCATAAAAAGACGCGCAAAATTATTTTATTCATACTGCGCGTCGTGTCGCTGGCAATTGGTATAACCGCGCTGGTAATTTCGGCGGCTAACGGCTCGAAGGACGCGACGGGCGCGGTGCTGGATACAATCGCAATAGTGTTCGCGGTAATGTCGATAATCTTCTCGTCGTTTCCGCTTATATTCGGGGGCGCCGCAGGTTTTTTCAAATGGCTCATTTCGCCAGCAAAGGTAAAATTCAGGTTTTCCGTCGTCGCGCTGGAATGGTATCAGTCCTTAACTTCCGAGAGCGTTTTGAACAAGTCGTATAAAAAGCTTATTAAGAAATACGGCGAAAGCGTAGGGCAGATTATCGACGGCTACCTGTTGCCGCAGCTCGGTAAAAGGTACATAAAATCAATTGACCGCGGCGCGCTTTTAAAGCTTCTGGAAACCATTCCGCAGGAAAAGCACAATCTTACGGAGTGGACCATAAAGCGTATTTTCGAGTACGCCGAGGAGTGCGGATACGTTATGATAAATCCCTGTAAAGAAATGGAGCTTGAAGGCGACATTCAGCTTGAAGAAAAGCAGAAAAAGGCGGACGAACCCAAACGCAGGCGCGTGCCCAGATTTTCGCGCAAAAATAAAAAATCCAAAACCGAAGAGACTGAAAACGATGCATAAAAACATAATTCGCCGCGGCATATGCCGCGGCGAATTGATTTTTTCTTAGAATTCCAAACTCTTTTCGATGTAGGCTTCAAGCTCGGAGATGGGCAACCTTATCTGTTGCATACTGTCGCGGTCGCGAACCGTAACCGTGTCGTTTTCCAATGTGTCGAAGTCGACGGTTATGCAGTACGGCGTGCCGATTTCGTCCTGACGGCGGTAACGCTTGCCGATGGAACCCGTTACGTCGTAGGTCACCGAAAACTTCTTTGCAAGCTTTTTATAGACCTCGTCAGCCTTTTCCGAAAGCCCCTTCTGCAAGGGAAGAATTGCCGCCTTGTAGGGGGCAAGGAAGGGGTGCAGGCGAAGTACCGTGCGCACGTCGTTTTTAGCCTCGTCCAACACTTCCTCGTCGTAAGCGTCGGTAAGGTACGCAAGCACCATACGCTCTACGCCGAGCGACGGCTCGATTACGAACGGCACGTATTTTTCGTTGGTCACGGGGTCGGTGTATTCCATACTCTCGCCGCTCTCGGTCTGGTGCTGAGTGAGGTCGTAGTCCGTTCTGTCGGCAACGCCCCAAAGCTCGCCCCAGCCGAACGCGAAGTTGTACTCGAAGTCGGTCGTCGCCTTGGAATAGAAGCAAAGCTCTTCGGGCGAGTGGTCGCGAAGTCGCAGATTTTCCTCTTTCATACCCAGAGAGAGAAGGAAGTCTTTGCAGTAATTTTTCCAGTAATTGAACCATTCGAGGTCGGTGCCGGGCTTGCAGAAAAATTCAAGCTCCATCTGTTCGAACTCGCGCACGCGGAAAATAAAGTTGCCGGGCGTGATTTCGTTACGGAAGGACTTGCCGATTTGTCCTATGCCGAACGGCACGCGCATACGGCTGGCGCGCTGTACGTTTTTAAAGTTTACGAATATGCCCTGAGCCGTTTCGGGGCGGAGGTATACGGTGTTCACGCTGTCCTCGGTAACGCCCTGGAAGGTCTTGAACATAAGGTTGAATTTACGAATGGGGGTAAAGTCGCTTTTGCCGCACGCGGGGCAGACGATTTTCTTTTCGGAAATAAAGCTTTCCAAAGCGTCGTTGTCCATAGCCTCGACTTTAACGTCAAGTCCGTGCTTTGCGCAGTACGCTTCGACAAGGTTGTCCGCGCGGTGGCGCGTCTTGCAGTTTTTGCAGTCCATAAGGGGGTCGGAGAAGCCGCCGAGATGTCCCGAAGCTTTCCAGGTGCGGGTGTTCATCAAAATCGCGCAGTCGAGACCCGTGTTGAGGGTGTTTTCCTGAACGAACTTTTTCCACCACGCTTTTTTGACGTTGTTTTTGAACTCGACGCCCAAAGGACCGTAGTCCCAGGTGTTGGCAAGTCCGCCGTAAATCTCACTGCCGGGAAAAATGAAGCCCCTGTTCTTGCAAAGAGCTACCAGCTTGTCCTGGGTTACGGCTCTTTTTTTATCTGCCATACAATTTACTCCTTCGGCGCGCACTTGGTAATAATGCGCCCATAAACAATTTGTAATAAGTTTATGCTTGCGCACGAAAAAAGTCAAGTTTACTGTAAGTAAATTTTAATTTTTTCCGCTTAAATTATATACTTTGGCGCGCATATGTGTTATAATGAGCTTGTATTTTGATTATAAATCGGGAGCGACAGGTCAATATGCTTAGTGATATCGAAATTGCAGAGAGCGCAAAGTTGCAGGATATCCGCGTTATTGCGGCAAAGCTGGGTTTGGACGGGGACGAGCTTGAAACTTACGGCAGATACAAGGCGAAAATAAATCTGACCGATTTAAAGCCGAAGTCCAAGCTTGTTTTGGTAACCGCCATAAACCCCACGGCGAGCGGCGAGGGTAAGACGACCGTTTCCATAGGTCTTGCCGACGGTATGGCAAAGGTCGGTAAAAAGGTATGCCTTGCCTTGCGCGAGCCCTCTTTGGGACCCGTGTTCGGCATCAAGGGCGGCGCGGCGGGCGGCGGCTATGCGCAGGTCGTGCCTATGGCGGATATCAACCTGCATTTCACGGGCGATTTGCACGCAATCACCGCGGCGAACAACCTTTTGTGCGCAATGCTCGACAATCACATTTTCCGCGGAAACGCGCTGGATATTCAGACGGTGCATTTCCACCGCTGTATGGATATGAACGACCGCGCGCTCCGCGATATAACCCTCGACTGCCCCGCTGGCAATATGAAGGGCTGTGAAAGCTATTCGAGAAAAGAGAGCTTTTCCATAACCGCGGCAAGCGAGGTTATGGCGATACTCTGCCTTGCAAAAGACATAGCCGATTTGAAGAAGCGCTTAGGCAACATAGTAGTGGGCGAAAACTCGGTTGGCGAGTACATATATGCCCGTCAATTGAAGGCGGAGGGCGCAATGGCGACCCTTTTAAAGGACGCAATCAACCCCAATTTAGTGCAGACTTTGGAGGGTACTCCTGCAATAGTTCACGGCGGTCCGTTTGCAAATATCGCGCACGGCTGTAACTCGGTTCGCGCAACCTTGGCGGCGATGAGCCTTGCGGACTACGCGGTAACAGAGGCGGGCTTCGGTGCGGATTTGGGCGCCGAAAAATTCCTTGACGCCAAGTGCAGGATAGCCGGTATTCAGCCCGACTGCGTGGTTGTGGTTGCAACCGTAAAGGCGTTAAAACTGCACGGCGGCGCGGACAAAGCAACGCTGTCCGACGAGAATATTGCCGCGCTTAAAGCGGGCTTGCCCAACCTTTTGAAGCACGTCGACAATATAAAGAACGTTTACAAAAAGCCCGTAATCGTGGCTATGAACAGGTTCTTTACGGATACCCCCGCGGAGATTGAAACGGTTATGAACGCGTGCTCGCAACACGGTACCAAGGCGGTGTTTAC
>CAZRJY010000050.1:0-7366 GCA_964600525.1 uncultured Clostridia bacterium | reverse complement strand
GAAGGCGCATATTCGCGGATAAACGCGTCGATAGCCGCCTCGTCTGCGGAAACAAGATTTTCGTACTCGTAAACGGACGCCGCCTCCGCACCCTTGCCGAAGCCGCCCTCCGAAAGCGTGCGCAAAGCTTCTTCCGCGCCCGAATCGCAGAGTTTTAATATCTTGTCGTTTAAAAGATATTTTTCTCTGGCGGCGATAACGCCGTTTGTGTACAATAAGTCCTTAGCCATTTAACAACCTTAATTGAATATAACGGAAGCTATTTCCGCCTGCTTCTCTTCCCTGTCCATGGAAAGAATAGCGCCGTAGGAAAGGTTTTTGTCGGAATTTTTTCCGCGGAGTATAAACCCGCCGTCGAGCTTGGCGCGCTTGGTTGATACCTTTAACTTTTTTTCCTTTACTACGGGAAGAGCGGAAACCGCCTGTTCGAAGCGGAAATTTTCCGCAAACACAAGCTCGTCGCCCTCCTCCGCGTGCTCGCTTAAAAGCCGCGCGCTGAGATACAGCGTTTCCTTCTCGCTCAGTTCCAGAAGCTTATTTAATGCGCGTGCGTAAACTTCGTCTATAACGCCGCGCTTTTCGCCAAGCAGAATTTTTGCGCCGTCAAGGCGTGCGGCGGCGGCTTTTCCGTCGAAAATGCTTTCCGACTTTGCTTTAACTTCCGCTTCCGTACCCTTTCTGTTTCTTTCGGCGCGCAAATTGGCTTCGGCAACGGTCGCCTTAGCCCTTTCCTCCGCCTGCCCGATAATTGTCCGCGCCTCTTCCTCGGCGTCGGAAATTATTCTTTCAACAATTGCCTGTTCGCTCATAGTCTTTATACGAGAGGAATTAACATTATCGAAATGATAAGTCCCAAGATTGCATAGAACTCAATCATTGCGGGGTAAATGATAAGCTTACCGCCGAGAGAGTCCTGCTTGCCGACTGCGTAAATACAGTTGACCGCCGATTTGCCCTGGAATATGCCCGTTATAAGACCTGCAATAGCCATAGGCATTACCGCGCCCAGCATAGCCCAGCCCTGTGCAAGAGACAGGTCGGCATTAATCGAGCCCGAAGCAATGATGCCGATAATGAAGCCGTAAATACCCTGCGTTGCGGGAAGCAGCACGAGTACGAGGACCTTACCGAACTTATCGGGTGCTTCGCCCAATACGCCAGCCGCCGCGGTGCCCGTTTTGAAAAGTCCGATTGCCGAACCGATACCGCAGAGAATTACGCAGAGCGCGACGCCTATCATAGCGACCGTAAAACCGGTGTAACCGATTTGCGAAGCCTTTTCGCCGACTTGCTGAGCATCTGCCAAAAGTGATAAATACATATATACCTCCACAAATGTGTTTTAGTTTCTTATTAAATAAACGTGTTTATGTTTCGAGCCCAGGGGTGTGAAAAGCTGACCCTCGCCCTCGTAGAACCTACCGTAGAACTCGACGTATTGCAGTCTTGCGTCGTGAATATACGCGCCCAAAAGCCCTATCGCAAGGTTGAATACGTGACCTATTACCATAATGGCAATACCTAAAATTATGAACGCGACGTTGCCTGTTCCTATCAAAGATACAGAATTGGAAGTGATTATATCCGCGATTACCGCGCCGGCAAGCATCAGTCCGTAAAGTCTTGCGTAGCTCAAAATATCCGAAGCGTAGTTGATTACGCCGTACGCCGAGCCGAAGCCCTTTGTGAACTTACCCAAAAGCTTTTCGTGTCTGCCCGCGGTGAAAATTGCAACCACAAGGCTTGCGCCGGCGATAATTCCGCCGACCGTAGCAAGTACGGGCACGTGGAACTGCTCTACAAAGCCTGCAATGGCAAGCCCCACGCCGACAGAGAACACCGCCCAGACTATACCGTCGAAAATGCCGTCCCAGATTTTACCCCTGCGCCAGCACTGAACCGCAAGGCACACGTAGCCTGCGAAAATCTGCACGACGCCGATAAGCATACTTACTATCAAAAGCGCGGGAACGTTTATCCCCGAAAGCGACCAGCTCATATTAGGGCCGTCCAAATCTGGCATCACCTTGAACGGAAGCAACGCGAACCCGAAGAACGAATTGAAAAGCACGCCCCATATGACCGTAAATATGCCGCCGATTGCGAAAACGCCGCCCAGTCTGCCGAGCATATTGTCGCGGCGGTTGTTTTTAAACCAAAGGAAGCCGCCGCCGAAGAGCATCATCAGACCGTAGCCGATATCCGCCATTATAAAGCCTAAGAAAAGACTGTAAAAGAACGCCATTACCGTGTTCGGGTCGAGCTCGCGCGAGTTGGGCGCCGAATACATATTGGTTACGGCTTCGAAATTTTTAACTACCTTATTATTCTTTAATAGGGTCGGGGGAACCTCGTCCTCCGACGGCTTGGAAAACTCGAAGTAAATTGCACTCGAAACTTCCGTCAAAGCTTGCCGAACGCTTTCCTCCGCCTCTACGGGAACGTACGCTTCGAGCAAAAACGTTGCCTCGGTTGCAAGGAGTTTTTCGGAAAGCTCGCGCTTTTCAAGCTCGAAAGCAACATAGTCGCAGTAAATTTTCAGGTTGCGGATACGGTCCCTGAACGAATAAAAATTCGAGTTTTCATTGAGCTCGGTTTCGAGCTCCTGCTCGCGCTGTCTTAACGAATTGTAAATTTCCTCGCCCGAGCGCCCGTCGTCGAAGGGGCACTTCGCAAAGCCGAAGCTCTGTAAAACCGCGTCGGTCTTTTCCGCTTCCGATTTGTGCGCCGCGACCATAATAAGCTCGCTGTCGTTTCCGCTTGCCATAAACGAGCACGAGGCAAGGGGCAGCGCGGCTAATTCCTGAACGAAATTGTCCTTTGCCGACGCGGGGATTGTACCTATTTTAAACCGCGCGTGCGCCGTGTTTTCAACCTTTAACGGCTGTGTGACAGAAGCGTAAATTTCCGCGTCCGCTAAACTGCGCCTGACTTTGGCAAGCTCTGCCGAGCACTTTTTGCGTTCGTCTGTAATACGGTTGACCTCTTCAACCGTTTTGTCGGCTTCCGCCTTCAAGTCCTTTGCCGCAAGAAATTCGGAGTAGGTAATTTCAAACCCGTCCGCAGGCAAATCGGACTTCAATTTATTCTGCGAGATATACTTGCTTGCGCTTTCCGTAATTTCTGCAAGCGCGCTTTCAAGACCCGAAAGATATTCTTTCAGGCTTTCGCAGTCCAAAGGCTTGGGCGAAGCGTATTCAGTTTGAGAGTGCAGCTTTATTTCAGTCGCGCCCGTGCGTTGCAGAGCGTTTAATACCTTGTCTTTTTCGTAGGACATGGCGACCAAATTGAGCTTGCCCATTTCAACAACCGCCACGCACAACCCTCCGTACTATGTCGCTTACGATATTGTCCGTAGTTTTAAGACGGTCGGCGGCGTACTTAGCCGCTTCCGCTCTCTTTACGGTAATTTCGTCGTCGTAGTTTTTCTGCGCCGCTTCCTCGGCTTCCTTAACCGCCTTTTCGCGGTAAGCCTTACATTCGGCTTCCGAAAGCTTAGCGATTTCCGCGGAACGCTCCTCCGCGCCCACCGCAATTTCCGCCGCCTTCTTAATTGCCGCCGCCTTTATTTCAGCCGCTTTTTCCTCGGCCTCGTTAATCGATTTCAATATTTCCTGCATACAAAATTATTTTATCATACTCTTTGCGTTTTTGCAATAGGAAAATCCGCACATTATGTTATAAAAGCACAAATTTTTATATTTTTTCACAATAAAACAATCCCCGCTTCGGGCGGGGATTTGAATTTTTTAAAGAGTTAAGTTGATTATAAGTAGCCATGCAAGCCCGTAATAGGTTACGACGGCTATCAAATCGTTAATCGTTGTAATAAGCGGACCGGAAGCTACCGCGGGGTCTATCTTAATCTTTTTAAAGAATACCGGGATAACCGTACCGAAAAAGCTTGAAAGTATCATTGCGACAAGCAGAGCTATTCCTATACAGCCGGAAGTTAAAAACGCGGTGTTTGCCGCCGTTCCCGTAATGCACAGGTACGCGCCGACAAGTACGCAGGAAAGCGAGCCGAGCAGTAAACCGAGTATGAGTCCCACCCGTGATTCTTTCCATAGGAGCTTGAACGTCTGCCGCGCTGTAATACGTTCGTCCGAAAGCACGCGGATAGTCACCGCAAGCGACTGCGTTCCCACGTTGCCCGCCATATCCAGAACGAGCGACTGAAAGCTCACGATAAAGGGCAGGCTCGAAATTACCTTTTCAAAGCTCCCCACCACCGCCGAAACGCCGAGGCCGAGGAAGAACAGCACCAAAAGCCACGGTATGCGCTTTACGATAGAGCGGTGAATGGGCTCTTTCATATCGTCTTCCGAAGTCAGACCTGCGAGCTTTGCATAGTCGTCGCCCAACTGGTCGTCGACCGCCTCTATAAGGTCGGTGGACGTAATTACGCCCAGCACCTCGTTTTTCGCTCCGAGAACGGGTATCGAATCTTCCTGATAGTCTTTAAGACGGTCTATGCATTCCTCTATGTTTTCGGTCGCATATACGGAAGGGTATGAGTTCATTATAATATCGTCAAGCGGAATGTTGTGCCGCGCAACTATCAAATCGCGCAGATTAATCGCGCCGCAATACGCCCCGTCGGCGTTTTCAACGTATATGGTGGAAACGTTGTCGTTTTCGGCTGCCTGTTCCACCATAGACTTCATAGCCGCCTTTACGCTCATATCCGACTTGACGAGTATAAAGTTTGTGGTCATTCGGCTGCCGACGGAGTCGTCCTCATAGGAATTAATGAGCTTAATGTCCTCTGCGGCTTCGTCGTCCAACAGCTTGATAATTTCGTCGCGGGTGTCCTCTTCGAGCTCGTCCAGAAGGTCTACCGCGTCGTCCGCGTCCATGCACTCGATAATGTCGGCGGCGTGTTCCGTGTCCATATCCTCGATATAGTCTTCGGCGTTTTCCAGATAACTGAACACGTCGGAGAGTTCCTCGGGGGAAAGCACGCGCGCCAGACGTTTACGCGCTTCTTCGCTGAGGCTGGGGTATATGTCGGCAATGTCGCCTTCGTGGTAGTCGCTTAATTTTTCGGCAAGCTCGGCGTCGGGAATGTCTTGTTCTATTAAATCGTAAAGCTGTTGCAAAACGCCCTGTAACTCTTCCATATACCGCCTCCTGTACGTATTATAACACTACGCTAATCAGATTACAAACATAATTGATAAATATGAATGCAAAAACAAACTTATATTTTAATAAAACTTGTCGCAACCTTATCACGAAAGGCTTTATCGTGTTCGACAAATATCATTGCAGGCTGAAATTCATTCAGTAAATTCTCTATCTGAATACGCGAATATATATCAATAAAGTTCAAAGGCTCGTCCCAGACGTATAAATGCGCCTGCTCGCAAAGACTTTTGGCAATTAAAGTCTTTTTCTTCTGACCGTCCGAAAAATCCGCCGTATTTTTTTCAAATTGCCGTTTGTCAAACCCCATCTTATGAAGAACGGCTTTAAATAAGCTTTCGTCTATGCCATGCAAAGCGGCAAACTCCGTGAGCGTTCCTTGCAAATGCGAGGTATCTTGCGGAACATAGGAAATAATAAGATTAGCGCCTACGTCTATTGTACCCGAATGTTCTATGGGCTGACCGCACAATAATTTTAACAAACTGCTTTTTCCGCTTCCGTTTTTGCCTTCGATAGCAATTCGTTCCCCGCGTTTTATCTCAAAAGTTACGGGCGGACAAACGCTTTTCCCCTCATACAAAGGCACAACCGCAGAAAGAGACGCAAGCCGTTCGTGACGGTAAGTCAGCGGCAAAATTTTCAGACTGCTTTCATTCTCGGTATTTTTAAGCAGTTTCGACTTTTGTTCTATTTCATTTTGCTGTCGTGCTTCCACAACTTTTGCGCGCTTCATCATTTTTGCAGACTTGTGCCCGACGTAACCTTTATCGACGGCTCCGGTTTTCGACGCTTCAACAATATTCGCCCAGTTTGCGGTACGGCTTGCCGTTTCCTTCAAACGTTGAATATCGCTTTGCAATCGGCTGTTTTGCCTGCGTTCGAATTCTTGTTGCCGTTCAAAATTTGTCATAAAAGAAGTAAAATTACCGCTTTGCACCTCGATATTTGCACGGTTAATCGATAGAATATGGTCCACGCAACCGTCCAAAAAACACCTGTCGTGAGATATTAATATAAAACTTTTTTTCTTGCGCAAATACGCTGACAGCAATTCCCGCGCCTGCGTGTCCAAATGGTTGGTAGGCTCGTCTATAAGCAAAAAATGCCCCTCGTTAAGAAACAAAGCCGCAAGCAAAACTTTGGTCTGTTCTCCGTTGGATAATGTATTAAACGGTCTGTACAAACAATCGTAACCGACGTCAAGACAGGACAATTCACGCATAAGCTGCCACTCCTCTGCCGTCGGACAAACCTCCCGCAAGACGTCTTCCGTCAAGTTGTTTTTATCGCGAACAAAATACGGAAAATAATCGAACTGAACCGACGAAATAATTTTTCCGCTATGTTCGAATTTGCCCTGCAAAAGATTTAAAAAAGTTGTCTTGCCTCTGCCGTTCCTGCCTACAAAACCAAGTTTCCAATCGGTATCGATTTGAAAACTGACGTTTTCAAATATGTTGTCGTAACTCGACGGATAAGAAAACGTAAGATTTTCCACTTTTATAATTGACATATTTCAAAACCTCCTTACAACAAAAAGAGTTATGAGAAAGTAATCTCATAACTCAATAAACGCTCAAAATTATTCTGACCTGTGTTTGAGTGATTAACAGATTAAACTTTCTTGCAACCACACAAGTCGAAAGATTATAAAAATCCCTCAACTTATGATATAAGATTTAGCAAGAAACTATAATCACTCCGCACCTCAAAATCAAGTCTGAAAATACTATATCATATTTTTAACTTTAAGGCAAGCAAATTGTTTTATTAAATGCAGTTAAATTCCGATAAAACAAAAACGCAAGTTCAACTCGGCACCGCGACGGTTGCTCGGATAAACAAGTCTGCACATTCAATGACTACTGCGCTTACGCTCCGTGCCGTTGCAGGCAACGGGGCGAGCGGGCAGGCTTTGCCCGCTACGCAGTTCGACCTCAATTCACACCACGAAAAAACCTAAGCCGTATTCGACTTAGGTTTTCCGTGGTGCACCATTCATAACCTAATTCGAATACTTACTAAAAGTATCGGGTTAGGTTATTTTCTTTTACTTACAAATCAAGCGCAACGGCGGTTTATGCCGCAAAAGGCTATTGACTGAAATTGCGGTGTGTTAGGCTCGTGCGCCAAAGGCAAACCAAAACCCACCTAAAAGCGTTTAGGTGGGTTGCTGTGTTTCGCCCTTATTTGCCTATATACACACCGCAAGAAA
>CAZRJY010000049.1:0-7382 GCA_964600525.1 uncultured Clostridia bacterium | reverse complement strand
AGCGGCTCGATTATTTCCTTGAAATCGACGTAATCGGGAAGTCCGCCGACGTTGTGGTGGCTCTTGATTACCGCCGCGTCGCCCAAGCCGGACTCTATTACGTCGGGATATATCGTGCCCTGAACAAGGTAGTCCACCCTGCCTATTTTCTTCGCCTCTTCCTCGAATACGCGGATAAACTCCTCGCCGATGAGCTTGCGCTTGCGCTCGGGGTCGGTTATACCGTTGAGCTTGCCCAAGAAGCGCTCGCCCGCGTTAACGCGCACAAAATTAACTCCGCTGTCCGCAAACGCCGCCTCGACCTCGTCGCCCTCGTTTTTGCGCATAAGTCCGTGGTCTACGAAAATGCAGGTTAACTGACTGCCTATCGCCTTTGCAAGCAGTTTGCACGCAACCGAGCTGTCAACGCCGCCCGAGAGAGCAAGCAACGCTTTGCCGTCGCCCACTTTTGCGCGGATATCGCGGATAGCCGTCTGCGCGTACTCCTCCATCGTCCAGTCGCCCTTGCAGCCGCAGACGTTGTAAAGGAAATTGCCAAGCATATCAAAGCCCTGTTCGGTGTGGTTGACCTCGGGGTGGAACTGCGTGCCGTAAAATTTCTTTTCCGCATTCTCGATTGCGCCGTAGGGGCACTTATCGCTGTGACCAACCGCGCGGAAGCCTGCGGGGAGGGTAGCTATGTGGTCGTTATGGCTCATCCACACGACCGACTTTTCCTTTAACCCCTTGAATAAAAGCGATTTAGTATCGAAATAGCAGTCCGTTCTGCCGAACTCGGCAACCGCCGTTTCGTTTGCCTTTTCGATTTTGCCGCCCAGTCCGTAAACCATAAACTGCGCGCCGTAGCAGATACCCAGAATAGGCACGCCCAGCTCGAAAATTTCTTTGTCCATTCTGGGGGAATCGTCGAGATATACCGAATTGGGTCCGCCCGTAAAGATGATGCCTTTAAGGTTCATTGCGCGGATTTCGTCAATCGGCGTTTTATACGATTTGACTTCGCAGTAAATTTTATGCTCGCGCACTCTGCGCGCAATCAGCTGGTTATACTGTCCGCCGAAATCTATAACAAGTACTCTTTCGTGTTGCATATTATAATTCCTTAATTAACCCTTGGGGGAATAGTTGGGAGCTTCCTTAGTGATTGAAATGTCGTGGGGGTGACTTTCAGCCAGAGAAGCCGCCGTCATTTTAACGAACTTGCCGTTCTTTCTCAAATCGTCGATAGTCGCGTTGCCCGTATAGCCCATGCCTGCGCGCAAGCCGCCCATAAGCTGGAATATGATGTCCGCCAAAGCGCCCCTGTAAGGCACGCGGCCTTCGACGCCCTCGGGTACGAACTTGATTGCGTTCGACTGGAAATATCTGTCCTTGCCGCCCTTTGCCATTGCGGGGAGCGAACCCATACCGCGGTAGGTTTTAAAGCTTCTGCCCTGATAAATTTCAAGCTCGCCGGGAGCTTCGGTCGTGCCTGCGAACAGCGAACCGAGCATAACCGCACTGCCGCCTGCCGCAATCGCCTTTACGATGTCGCCCGAATACTTGATGCCGCCGTCGGCGATTATGCGCTTGCCCATTTTATCCGCTTCCTCCGCGCAGTCGATAATGGCTGTGAGCTGGGGCATACCTATGCCCGCAACGATACGCGTGGTGCAGATAGAGCCGGGACCTATACCCACTTTGACAACGTCGGCGCCAGCCGCGAGCAAATCGTGGGTTGCCTCCGCCGTTGCAACGTTGCCCGCAACCAAAGGCAGGTCGGGATATTTCGCCTTTGCCTTGGCTACGTGGTTGATTATATTCTTGGAATGTCCGTGCGCCGAATCCAAAACGACGATATCGACGTGCGAGTTTACGAGCGCCTCTATTCTGTCGAGCATATCGGCGGTTGCGCCTATCGCAGCGCCTACCAAAAGTCTGCCCTTTTTATCGGTTGCGCGGTTGGGATACTGAATGGCTTTTTCGATATCCTTTATGGTAATAAGCCCTTTGAGCATACCGTTTTTATCGACTATAGGCAGTTTCTCGATGCGGTGCTTGCCCAGGGTTTTCTGGGCTTCGGCAAGCGACGTGCCCTCGGGCGCGGTGACAAGGTTTTCCTTGGTCATGATTGCCGAAATGGGCTGGTTGAAATCGGTTTCGAAACGCATATCGCGGTTTGTAAGAATACCGACAAGCTTGCCACCCTTGGTGATGGGCACGCCCGATATGCGGTATTTTTCCATCAGCGCGCGCGCCGCGGAAACAGGCTCTTCGGGAGTTAAAAAGAACGGGTCGGTTATAACGCCGTGTTCGCTGCGCTTAACCTTGTCCACCTGCAACGCCTGCTCATCTATCGACATATTCTTATGTATTATGCCCAGACCGCCCTCGCGCGCGATTGCGATTGCAAGGCGCGACTCGGTTACCGTGTCCATAGCCGCGCTGACAAGCGGTATGTTAAGGTTAATATTTCCGCAAAGCGTCGTTCTCAAATCAACTGTCGAGGGCAACACGTCGGACGCCGCGGGTATCAGCAGCACGTCGTCAAAAGTTAACGCCTCTTTTACGATTTTACTCATATGTCTGTCTCCTTTTAAACGGTTAATTTATCCTTGAATGTTTTTCAGTCTCTGCCTGACAGTGTTGAGATATCCGTTTTCGGTACTGTCGGTAGGGTGTATCGTATCGAGTTTTTCCAGAATTTTTACGGCGGCTTCCTTATCTTCCTCGGTTAAAACGCGCGACGCAAGCGACATTACGGAGTTGCCGTATACAAAGCTTGCCGTGCCGTTGTCGTCAAACGCCATTTTCACCGCCTCGTCGGTCTTGCCCGTGTTGTAATAGGACACGGCGATTTTACTTTTTACCCAGTGGTCGTAGTCGTACAGACTGCCGAGCTGCTGTTGGTTTTTGCGTGCGCAGATGTTTTTGTACTCGGCGTTCTTTATGAGCGGCTCGCCGTATTGAAGAATATATTCGTCCTTACCCAAAAGCACGCTGTCGTCAAAGCAACGCGCCAAATCGTCGCAATTTTTGGTATAGTAATACCGCAGCGAAGCGTACTTAACCGCCAAATCGTAATTGCCTATGCTCTCCGTTGCCGTAGCCATATGCTGGGGAAAGGCGAAGTTAAATACCGCAAACACCGCGATAAATATTCCCAAAATTATGAGGACGGTTTTTACCGCCGTTTTAACTACTAATCTCTCCAAAAACGCTACCCTGACAATCGAGAAAAATATTTTATATATTTTATCACAACGCTAAAAAAAAAGCAACTGTTTGAAATATATAATCATATTATAACTTTCGCCGCAATAAATTTTTAATATGAAAAAATTTTTGTTGAGCCTCATACTCGGTCTGCCCGCGCTTCTGTGCCTTTCGGGCTGTAAAAAAAGCGTCGACTACTACTCTTTCGTTTCCGAATACCGCAAGAGCGTGTACCTTTACCAAGACGACAATATTTCGCTTAAAGTTTATTCGGTCGACAAGGAAACCCCCTACTCGCTCGACGGCGTTAAGGGTGCGGTGGAAAGCGTTACCGAAGTATACCTCGAATACGCAAAGAGCGCCGACGAGGTTGAAATAGAGCTTTCGGGGCACGGCGGCGAAATGAACTGGATGGCGGTTACGCGCAATTACTATCTGAGTTTTTCCGACTGCGAAATCAGCGGCGCGAGCATTTCCGTAACCGTCAACATTGACGGCGCCGAAAAAAAGTATGACGTTTTCAACGTTGCCGAGGAGGGCACAATCGACGGCAAGACAGCCTTGAAATGCGTGCGCGAATACGACGCCGACACCTTTACCGCACTAACCGACGGTTCGGCGTTTGCGGGCGAAATTATTATAAGGCTCATTTACGACGACGGTTGTTATTACTACGTGGGAGTTTGCAACCGCGAGGCGAATATGCACGCATACCTTGTAAACGGCTCGGACGGCAGAATTATCGCCGAGCATACCGGCGAAGCAACCGCTTAATATACAATTTTGGAATTGTTGATAACTTTTTTAGTAAATTTGCACAAAAGCTACTATTTTAATGCAAAAAATGTCGAATTAAAGTCAAATTGTTGATAACTTTTACGCACCTTTGTTCTTTTTTATTACGAACACAGGTTTTTGTTGATAACTTTTTGTGCATAAACAGGTCTTTTTTGCCGTTTATGCAGTGTAATTATACAGTTATACACAACGCAAAAGCGCCCCGCAAGGGGCGCTTTTTTAAGATAAAAAGTCGCAGATTATTGTATTTTGCACGTACAGATATTCGTCCTTTACGCGCAACGTACCGCCGTCTCTTTCCAGATATTCGGCGTTCTTTTTCAGCGCGTCGGCATATACTTTATCAAAGTCGCAGCCGAACTGCGCGTTGAAAGCGGCAACGTTCAAGCCCTCGGCGGTGCGCAGAGCAAGCATAATCGCCTCCTCCATCTGCCCCTCCTTATCCACCTCGCCGCTGTCAACGACGGGGAAGTGATTGAACATAATACACTTGAAGTATTCGTCCAAATCGAACGTATTTGTAAACCGCACATTCTTTATGTGCGACGAAGCCGCAACGCCTAAGCCTATGTATTCGCCGCGCCGCCAGTAGTTTAAATTGTGTCTGCTCTCCTTTCCCCTCTTGCAGAAATTCGAAACCTCGTATCTTTCAAAACCCAGTCCGCGCAACTTATCTACGCCGAAGGCGTACATTTCGGCAACCTCGTCGCCGTCGGGCAGTTCGCCGTTTAAATAATCGGTATAAATGGGCGTGCCGTCCTCGGGCGTGAGGGCGTACATTGAAATATGACTTGCGCCCGATTTCGCCGCGACCTCTATCGACTTTGCGATATCGTCCGTCGTCTGCCCCTTTAAACCGAGCATTATATCAACGCTGAAATTTTCGCCCTTCAAAAGCTTTGCGCACGATAAGAACTCGTTTAAATTGTGGCATCTGCCCAAATCGGAAAGCTGGGTATCGACAGTCGTCTGCAAGCCCACCGAAAAGCGGTTAATTCCGCACTTTTTGTACAGCGCGATTTTGCTTGTGCTTACCGTGCCGGGGTTCATTTCGATTGTTATTTCCGCTTGCTTTTCGAGGTTAAAATGCTTTTTTGCCGCCGCGACGAGCATTGCTATATAGCTTTCGTCGATAACCGACGGAGTGCCGCCGCCTATGTACAGCGTGTCGAATTTATAATCTTTAAGCTCAGCGCCGCGCATTGCCATTTCGTGATACACGCAGGTCATATAGCTTTCGGCAAGCCCGATTTTGTCGGGGAACGAAGCAAAGTCGCAATAGCGGCACTTTTGTTTGCAAAACGGTATGTGAACGTAAATTCCCGCCATTAATTTAACCACCCGAATTTATTTAAGTCTACATTATAATCGTCCGAAACTTCCACTCCGTCGCCCTCTAACAACGCTTTCTGCACGTCGCGGCCGCCGAACGCAAAGCCGTTCGTCAAAGAGCCGTCCTTAAACAGCACCCTGTGACAGGGAATTTCGCCGAACGCGGGGTTGGAGTGAAGCGCCCGGCCAACCTGCCTGGAACACCGCGGCGCGCCGATTGCGCGCGCCACCTGCCCGTAGGTTGCAACCTTGCCCTTGGGGATTTGCCTGACGATTTCGTATACGCGCTGATTGAAGTTAGTCGTCATTGGTTTTAAGAATTTGCATAAACACCTCGGACGGCACTTCCACGCTGCCTATGGTGCGCATACGCTTTTTACCCTCTTTCTGCTTTTCGAGCAGTTTTTTCTTACGCGTAATGTCGCCGCCGTAGCACTTGGCAAGAACGTCCTTGCGCATTGCCTTTACCGTTTCGCGCGCGATGATTTTTCCGCCGATTGCCGCCTGAACGGGTATTTCGAAAAGCTGTCTGGGGATTGCGTCTTTTAAGTTTTCGCACAGCGTTCTGCCGCGCGGATAAGCCGAATCCTCGTGCACGATTATCGAAAGCGCGTCGCACACGTCGCCGTTTAAAAGTATATCCAGCTTTACAAGCTTGCTCTTTTCGTAGCCGATAAGCTCGTAGTCGAAGCTTGCGTAGCCGCGCGTGCGCGACTTGATTTTATCGAAAAAGTCGAAAATAATTTCGTTCAACGGCAGACGGTATTCGAGCTTTACGCGGTTTGCGTCTAAATAGGTCATTTGCTCGAATATGCCCCTCTTGTCGCGGCACAAATCCATTATCTGCCCCAAATAGTCGGGCGGCGAATAGATGTCCGCGTGCACTATCGGCTCTTCCATGCTCTCGATTTCGGAAACGGGCGGCAGGTGCGAAGGGTTGTCCACGAATATTGTTTCCCCGTCCGTTTTGATTACCTTGTAGCTTACCGACGGCGCGGTGGTTATTATGTCGAGATTGAACTCTCTTTCAAGCCTTTCCTGCATAATTTCCATATGCAACAGCCCCAAAAAGCCGCAGCGGAAGCCGAAGCCGAGCGCCTGCGACGTGTCGGGTTCGAACACAAGCGACGCGTCGTTTAACTGCAATTTCAAGAGCGCGTCCTTTAAGTCGCCGAACTTTGAGCCGTCCAGCGGATAAATTCCGCAGAACACCACCGACTGCACTTTCTTATAGCCGGGCAGAGGCTCGGCGGCGCGGTTTTCCGCGTTGATTACCGTATCGCCCACCGCTACGTCCTGAATGGATTTTATCGAAGCCGCGATATACCCGACCTCGCCCGCATAAAGCCCGTCCTTTGGCAGCATATGCGGCGCGAACACTCCGACCTCGGTTACTTCGTAAATCTTGTCGCAGCGGAACGTCGTGATTTTATCGCCCACCTTCACGCTTCCGTCCTTTAAGCGCACGAATAATATTACGCCCTTGTAGTTGTCGTAATAGCTGTCGAATATGAGCGCTTTCAGGGGTGCGTCCTCGTCGCCGTCGGGGGGCGGAAAATACTTGACCGCGTCCTCTAAAACTTCCTTTATGTTGGTGCCGTCCTTGGCGGAAACAAGCGGCGCGTACGATGCGTCAAGCCCTATTACGTCCTCGATTTCGCGCTTTGCCTCGTCAGGGCGCGCGGACGGTAAATCGATTTTATTTACTACGGGCAGAATTTCAAGGTTGTTTTCCAACGCCAGATAAACGTTGGCAAGCGTTTGCGCCTCGATACCCTGCGACGCGTCGACGATTAAAATTGCGCCCTCGCACGCGGCGAGCGAACGCGACACCTCGTACGTGAAGTCGACGTGCCCCGGCGTGTCGATAAGGTTGAACACGTACTCGTTGCCGTCGTCGGCGTCGTAGAACATTCTTACGGGCGTGAGCTTTATGGTGATACCCCTCTCGCGCTCGATGTCCATACTGTCGAGAAGCTGTTCCTCCATATCCCTCTTGGAAACCTGTCCCGTCTGTTCCATAAGGCGGTCGGCAAGCGTTGACTTGCCGTGGTCGA
>CAZRJY010000048.1:0-7434 GCA_964600525.1 uncultured Clostridia bacterium | reverse complement strand
GTGAATGAGCGAATACGTATGAATAAATTCCAAAGCGCAGGCAAACGGCGAAATTATATCTCTGCTTACGCCCAATACGTCGCCTACCGCATACATAAGAACGGGGCGAATACGTTTTCCGCCGAGTTGCAGGCTGTATCTCATACTTTCGCCCAGAATTTCGGGCTCGGTTATAATTTCACCGCACCTCTTATTCAACTGTGACACGAAAAAATTTTTAAGTTCCTCGTATTTCAAGTCGAAATTATCCAACTTATAAACTCCTTTCCGCCGCCGTTACGGTGTTGTACAGCAGCATTGTTATCGTCATAGGACCGACGCCGCCTGGTACGGGAGTGATATAAGAGCACTTGTCCTTAACGTTTTCGAAATCGACGTCGCCGCACAGCTTGCCGTTTTCGTCTCTGTTCATTCCGACGTCTATAACTACGGCACCGTCCTTCACCATATCCGCCGTAACGAATTTTGCTCTGCCGATTGCAGCGACAAGCACGTCCGCACCGCTGCATATATCTTTGAGATTTTTCGTCTTGCTATGACATACGGTTACGGTAGCGTCGGCGTTTAAAAGTAGCATTGCCATGGGCTTGCCGACAATGTTGGAACGTCCTATCACCACCGCGTTTTTGCCCTTTAAATCAATACCCTCGCGCTTTAACATCTGCATAACGCCGTTGGGCGTGCACGCTACAAGACAATCGCGGTTCATGCACAGATTGCCTATGTTTTCCTCGCAAAATCCGTCGACGTCCTTGCGTTCGGGAATAAGTTTAAGAATTTTTTCCGCATTGAGGTGCTTGGGCAACGGCAACTGTACCAATATGCCGTGTATTGCTTTGTTTTCCACAAGCTCGGCAATAAGTTCTTCAACCTCTTCCTGGCTTGCTTCCCCGGGTAAATAATAGGCGAACGATTTAATGCCCGCTTCCTCGCAGCCCTTTATCTTGTTTCTTACATATACCTGCGACGCGGGGTCGCTGCCCACAAGTACTACCGCAAGCCCGACTTCGACGCCGCTTTTATTTTTAAAAGCCGTAGCTCTTGTATGTATTTCCTCTCTAATCGCAGACGAATGAGCCTTTCCGTCGATTAACTTAAACATTGCCTTTACCTCCCGCAACCGCAGATAAAATGCCCGTAATAAAGGTTGCGCTCTTTGCGGACGAATACTTGGAAGCTATGTTCGCCGCCTCGTTCAAAGACACCTTGTCGGGAATATCGTCGAAATATAAAATCTCCGCAAAACCTATCAAAAGAATACTCTTATCCGACGGGAAAACGCGCTTTTCGGGGAAAGATATGGAATGCTTGTCCAAAAGAGCCAAAAGCTCGCCGCGGTGTTCCGTAATTACGGACAGCACGCGGTCGCAGTAGTCTATATCGTCAGCCGTAAGCTCGTTAGCTTTATAGAGAGCCGTTTTAAGCTCGCCGTCAACTCCGTCGTTAAACTGCGAGGCGTAAACCAATTTAAAAAGTGTTTCTCTTGCAATCGTTCTCATAATGTCACCAAATGCAAATATTCCCTTAAAACTTTAAGGGAATACTTTTAATTTATATTGCGGGATTTTCGGGGAAGTCGACGTCCTGAACGTGAACGTCAACCTTTGCCACCTTGTAATTTGTCATGGATTCAACGTTGTGTTTAATCGACTGCTGAATCCTGAACGCAAGCGAAGGAACGTTATAGCCGTACTCAACCTTAACGCCGATGTCGGCGGTTATTCCTTCCTTGTCGAAATTGAGCTTAATGCCCTTATTTTTCGTATTTAAAAGGCTTACGCCTTCAACTTCGCCTATCGCAAGCGCAACAATTCCGATTACAATACCCGAATTATATGAGATTTTACCTTTTGAAGTAGTAGTCGGGTCATGCCTTATATGTGCCATAAATACTCCTTAAAGGCGATTTTTGCATATATTGCAGTCACCTTTTAATTAGTATACCACATATTGAGAAATATTGCAACTTTTTAAATTAAATTTGTGTGTATACAGGCATTATAATTATGTTTGTTGCGGGAACGCCGAGTTCGTTTCTCAGAAGATTGTAGATAGAGAGCGCCGCCGACGTGTCGAGTTCGTTGGTGTTAATGAACACGTTAACGTTGTCAGACTCGTAGCCGATGGATACAACTGCGTCGGAGAAGCCGAGCGATTTAATCATGGTTTCGATTACGAGTTCGTTTTCCATGATGCCTACGATTTTAAGCTTCATATCCATAGCGCTTTCATACTTTTCGCTGCCTGCTTCGTAGTTTTCGATTACGCTGTCAATCTGCAAAAGCTCCTGGCTTCTCTTTGACGTTCTTTCCGAGCGGAACGACGTAAAGTAGTTCGCCGTTTGCACTGCGTCTGCCTGAGCGGCGGTTCTGCGGTTTACAAGCACTACGTTCAGGATTGCCGTTACTGCAAGTAAAAGCACAAGTGAGGACATGATGATAATCTTCTTCTTTTTGGTCATTTTTAAATCTCCTTATTTATTCATAGCGTATATTGCTATATTATTTTTATCAACTTTAAGCGCGGTTGCCACCGCATTTAATATATCGTTTCGCGTCATAATGTTATACGCGCCTTCGCAGACGATAATAACTCCTTCAACGCCTTCTTTTCCTTCGTTTACCATTACCTCCGCCTTGCCCACCCCGTCTATTTCGGAAAGAACGCGGATTAATTTTACTTCCGTTTCCGTTCTGTTGCCAACGTCCGCAGAGGTTGCCGAGAACTTATTTCGGCCGCCGTACAGCATAAACGCCAGAGCGATTAACAGCACAAGCAAAGCGCTTATTACAAGTATTTTTTTGTGCGACTTTAAGTAGTCAGTCAGTCGTTTCATTTACTGTTATATGTATATAGCCCAAGCCTTCCAAATATTCCGTAATTTGCTCAACAGTTTGTACATTTTCAAAATTTCCGGAAACCGTAACTCCGTTTTCGGAAATTTTCGTGCCGTCGTATGATATTTCGACACGGCATACGCAGTCATACCCCAGTTCGTCGTTGACTTTTTGCGTAAGCAAACGGCTCTGGTTCTGGGAATAAACTTCGCATACGTAGTCGTAATCGTACGTTGTCGAACTGCTTGTCGTGGAAAAATTGAAAATTTTTGTCACCGGATTTATAAGCATACCTATACTTACAAGCCGTAATACGAAGTTTACGCTTTTTTTAAGCTTACCTTCGGGCACTATAAAGCTAATTATTACGGTCAGAAAAATTACGCCGACCGCGGTAAGTAAATATGCTTTCATATGAATGCGTAAGTCGAATTGATAATAAGCATAACGACCAACAGGTACAAAAAGGCAATCATTAAAATTCCCGCAATCAGGTATTCCACGTCTTTTGCAAATTCCGAGAACAGTGAATACAGAGTTTTTTCTCCCAGCGGCTGCGCGATTGCCGCCGTAATTTTAAGTAAAATCGAAAACGACGCGAGCATAATTATCGGTTGAATGATTTCGGAAATCAGCATTATTATGCCGAGAAGCCCAAGCGAGCTTCTTACTACCGTTCCCGACATAACGACCATATCCACTCCCGCCGATAAAAAGTTGCCGACAATCGGTACGGAGTTGCCGACGAGGTATTTTGTAACCTTAAAGAAAATGCCGTTGAAAAGCGAGGTTGCCGAACTCTGCACGGTGATAAATAGCCCGAACACCGTAACCGTAATGCCGATAACCCACTTCATTATCGATTTTATAAGTGCCGCAACGCCGGTGAACGATATATCGGGATTGATTTTCGACGTGAAATTTAAAACTATTACGGCTATGGTTGCGGGGAAAATAAATCCGCTTACAATCTCGATTGCGCCGTTACTTAAAAACAGCGCCGACGGCTGATATATGGCGCCCGCGTCGGTGCCGCCCGTAAGTATGGATAAGGTTACTAAAATGGGCGTAACTATTTCAACCTGCCGCTTAATGTTGTTAATGCATTTTACCGAGGTCGAAACGATGCCGAAAAGCATTGACGAAAGTATAAGCATTATAAGCGAAACGCAGGCAAGTCTTATGACCTTAGCCGTCGTCTTGCCTATAACTCCGCCCTCCGCACCCGACGATACGGCGCAAAGTATTGAAATAGCTACAATCTGCGCAAACGCGGGCAGCATGGTCGTCACACGGCTGAACAGCACCGAAAGCAGTTCGGTTATGTAGTCTGAATAGTTAACCCCGAGATTGCCGTTTACAAGATAGCTTACTATTTCCTTTGCCGTATCGCCGAAACTGAAAAGGTAATCGTTGCCGTATTCGTCGAGATATTTCTGAATTTCCGTTAAGTCCAGACTGTCGATTATAGACGAGATGTTTTCGTTTAGGTCCTTACCGTCGTCGGCGTACGCCTTAACACTTCCGCCGAACATAAGCGGAAAGGTTAAAACAAGAAACAAAATAATAATTCCGAGCGCAATTTTTACTATGCAAGCTGAATTAATTTTACTATTACGCCGAAAAGTGACTGCAAAATTGGTACCGACATAACGAATATTATTATTTTTCCGCATAACACCAGCTTGTCCGCTATCGATTCGAACCCCAAATCCTTGATTGAGCTCGCCGTCAGTTCGATTATGTAACCCACGCCGACAACCTTAAAAATTATTCTTAAAACCGACTTGTCTATATTTGTCTGCTCCGAAAACTGCTTAATAAAGTTAAGACTTTCGGAAAGGTAATCAAAACCGCAAAGAATTAGCAATATGCCGCCTGCGGTTACGCATAGCGGAACAAGGTCTGATTTTTGCGATTTTAAAACAAAGGCGCATATTGCGGTCACCACCGCCACCGTACACAGTTGTAAAATAGGCATTTAAAATATATCGAATAACTGTTTAATCTGCGTAAACAAGTCGGATATCATAGATATCACGACGGTAAGAGCAATGATAAGCCCCACAAGGCTTACAATCGTGGCAATATCGTCGCGGTCGCTCTTTTTTAAAACCTGACACACTATCGTCACTATTATGCCGACCGCGGCTAACTTGAAAATTATACTTATATCCATTGTTATGCAAGTAATACGGCAATTAAAACGCCTGCCATAAGGCTGAGTTTAAAATACAGCGAACCGTACTTTTTATAGTTTTCTTCACTCTTATTTTTCATAATTTCCAAAGCCTGCCCTTTTTCGGTAAGATATTCAATCTGAGTGGGCGCGTCGGTTTTGCCTATATCGGCTACGTATCGTTTTAAAAATTCTCCGTCCTCGCCCTTTACAGGCATATCGCCCTTCATTACTTTTTTTACCCAGTCGAACCCGTCCGCAACGGTGCTGATTTTGTCCCTGTTGAATTTCAAATTTAAAATCAGCTTTTCGTTGAAGTCGTAAAATTGCCCGAGCACTTGCATTTCGCGCTTTTTTTCAGCCGAGATTGCCAGTCCGAGTCCGCCCGACAGCAGAACAATTGCAAACAATATCAAAATTTTTATCATATATCACAACTTCTTTACCTATTCCGCTGAGCTCGGCAAATATTTCAAAAGGATAATTTTTAAGCTTTTCCTTATCAAGCGTGTGCGACGACGCAATTACGGTTATGCCGCAATCCGCGGCGTACCTGACCGAGTTCAAATCCCCTTCGCCCGACAGCTCGTCGGTGATTATAACGTCGGGGCGCATTACCCTTATCGAGTTTGTAAAGGCGGACAATTTATTGCCGCCGCGCACCACGTCGCAACTCTTACCGAGCTCGAAGCCGCCGCCTTCGCCGTCTATTGCCGCAATCTCGCACCTCTCGTCAAAGACAAGAACGCTGTAAAAGGTCGACTGCGAAATTTTACGCGCGATGTCCCTTAAAAGCGTTGTTTTGCCGAAACCGGGCGGTGAAAAAATCAACGTGTTTTTTATAGGTTTACCGCAAATTACTTCGTAAATTCCGTCGGCAGCGCCGACGATATCGTGCGGAATACGAATATTTAATGATGTAACGTTTTTTACTGTTACTACTTCGTTGCCCTGCGATACGTACTCGCCAGCAATGCCTATGCGCACGCCGCCGTCCACCGTTATAAATCCGTTTTTGAGTTGCTCGGCATACATATAAACGTTGTCACTCATCGCCGCGTGCAGAACCGCTTCGGCGCTTTTGCAAATGATTGCGTTAACGCTGTTAGAACATTTGCCAAATCTGTTGATATACATATATTCGCCGCCGTATTGAATAATGACAGGTTGTCCGCGCCGCAGCCTTATTTCGTTGAGATAATTTATATTTAAGTGAACTATTGCCGACGCAATTTCGGGCGGTAAAAAGTGCAAATTCATAGTATAATCTATTAAAAAGCGCAAAAAAAATAACCGCCGAAGCGGTTATTTCAGTTTTATATTATTTATTGAGGTAAATTTCCAAAAGCGATAAATTCTCGCCCATGAACTCGCTGAGTTCCTCGGGGCTGAGTTTTTTGAACGACAGCAAAGCAAGTGAATAGACGTGCTTTGCGACAAACTTTTGCTTGTCCTCGGGCAACTCCTTAATCTTTGCCACAATCGGGTTAGCCGTGTTTACAATCAGCGTTTTACCCATCGTGTCGTCGCTCATACCGTAGAACTGCCCCATTTCCGAATACCTTCTCATATACTCGTCAACGTTTATAATCGCAGGTACGTCGCCGTTTTTAAGGCACTGGGTTTTAATTGTCACCTTTTCGTCGGCTATCGCGTTCTTAAAAATCTCGGCAAGCACGCTGTCTTCCGCCGCGTCGTCGCCTTTAAGTGCGCCGGCAACGTCGGCGTCAATGCGCATAAACTTGACCTTTTCGGGCATTTTGTACTCGATAAAGCTGATAAAGTGCGGGTCGATAAACGTGTCGCAGCTTATTGCGTTAAGTCCGTTGTCCTTGAACATTTTAACATACTGCGCCTGCTGCTGGGGGTCGGAAACGTAATAAATGGTCTGAGCCTCTTTTGTTTCAGCCTCGGGGGCAAGAAATTCGGTGAGCGGCTTGTAGTTGCCGTCAAGGTCTTTCCAGATTATAATGTCCTTGATTTTGTCGTAGAATTCGTTTTCCTTTATGCAGCCGAACTTGATGAAGTTCGCCAGGTCGCCCCAGCACTCCTCGTACTTGGTTCTGTCGTTTTTGTAAAGGCTTGTAAGCTTGTCGGCAACCTTCTTTATAATATATTTGGTTATGCGCTGAACCTGCTTGTCGTTTTGCAGGAACGAACGCGAAACGTTCAAGGGAATGTCGGGGCAGTCGATAACGCCGTTTAACAGCATTAAAAATTCGGGAATGACTTCCTTAATGTTGTCGGCAATGAATACCTGATTGCAGTACAGCTTGACCTTGCCGCGCTCAAGCTCAACTTTGTTTTTGACCTTGGGGAAATACAGAATACCTTTCAGCTTGAAAGGATAATCCATATCGAGGTGCACCCAGAAAATGGGCGCTTCGTAGTCCATAAACGTGTCGGTGTAGAAGTTTT
>CAZRJY010000047.1:0-7583 GCA_964600525.1 uncultured Clostridia bacterium | reverse complement strand
GTTCTCAAAGGCGGCGCTTATTATTCCGAATTTAAAGAATTCGGCAGAAAACTCGGTTATCTCTTCCAGCTTACCGACGATATTCTCGACGCTTGCGGAAGCTTCGACAATTTAGGTAAAACGACGGGAAAGGACGAGGCGGAAGACAAACTTACCGCCGTCAAGCTGTACGGAATAGACGCTTGCAGGCTGAGAGTTGACCTTACGGGCGATATTTGCCACAAAATTTTGGACGGAGTTCAGGGCGACGTAAGTTTTCTGCACGATTTAGTCAACTTCGTAAAGTCAAGGATAAGTTGACAAAAGATGCGATTAGATAAATTTTTAACCGCAAAATTCAATTCGCGCACAAAGGCGGCGCAGGCTATTGACAAGGGGTTAGTACTTGTAAACGGTAAAACGGTCAGCCCGTCATATGAGTACAAAGACGGCGACGAAATCACCTTTGTTCAACCCGACGAACAGTTTGTTTCCAATGGCGGCTACAAGCTGAGTAAAGCTCTGAAAGACTTTGATTTTTCGGTAAAGGATATGGTGTTTGCCGATATCGGCGCGAGCAACGGCGGATTTACCGACTGTCTTTTACAAAACGGCGCTGAAAAGGTTTACTGCATAGACGTGGGCGAAAGTCAGCTTGATAAAATCTTACTGGACAAAAACGTTGTAATTATGGATAATTTCAACGCCCGAAATCTTACCAAAGAGTGCTTTGCCGAGCCGATTGACGGAGTTGTAATAGACGTGAGCTTTATATCGCTTACCTACATATTACAAAACGTTGCCGAAATCTTAGGCGACGGAGGAAACGTAATAGCACTTATTAAACCGCAGTTCGAGTGCGAAAAGAAGCACGTAGGCAAAAACGGAATAGTTAAGGACGCCGAAACGCATAAAAAGGTAATAACCAAAATTTGCAAATTTGCGCAGGAAATAGGGCTCGGCGCAATAGGTATTACCAACGCGCCGATAAAAAAGGACAAAAACAAAGAATATTTAATACTGCTGCAAAAGTCGGCGGCACCGAAAATCGAAATAAATCAAATAAATAAGTACGTTAAATTATAGAATATTTAGCGTACTTATTTGCATATTTGAATAAAAGGTGGTATAATTATTCACATGAGAGTGGGAGTTTACCTGAATATCAAGTACAAATCCGAACAGGACGCATATTTCGGCAAAATTTTTTCCGCTCTTAACGGCAACGGTATCGAGTGCATTGCCGTAAACGACGTCGCGCTGATTAAGACTTTGGATATACTTATGGTTCTCGGCGGCGACGGAACAATTTTAACAGTAGCCTCCGAATGCGCGCGGCACAACGTTAAAATTCTCGGCATTAACTTCGGACATATGGGCTTTTTGACCGACTTCGAAGCCAATCAGCTAGACCAGGCTTTGGCGCTGATTATAAGCGGCAATTTCA
Source organism: uncultured Clostridia bacterium (assembly GCA_964600525.1). Lineage (GTDB taxonomy): Bacteria > Bacillota > Clostridia > Christensenellales > Borkfalkiaceae > Coproplasma. The sequence continues at coordinate 6,157 of CAZRJY010000047.1, read as the reverse complement.
AGACCGTAAAGAAAAGTATGCTCAGCATAAATTACGGCGGCAAATATTACCTTGCGTTAAACGAAGTCGTAATTCAGCGTTGCACCACGGGTAACGCGTTCAGCAACACCGTAAATCTGCACGCGGAAATCGACGGCTCGACGGTTGACAATTTCTCGTCCGACGGACTTATTATTAGTACGCCGACGGGTTCGACCGCATACTCGCTTTCTGCGGGCGGTTCGATTTTGACGCCCGACCTCGCCGCGTTTATTATGACGCCGGTTTGTCCGCACTCGCTGCATTCGCGCCCGATTGTTTTCAGCGAGCAGTCCACCGTAAAAATCAATCAGTCGGAAAAGAACTGTACTTTAAATCTGATTGTCGACGGCAGAGTGGTGGAAACGCTCAGCGGGTTCGAAGTAATAACGGTTAAAAAGGCGGATTGTTTTACCGAATTTATTTTGGTTGAAAACAATAACTTTTTTGATAAATTATTGATAAAATTAAACATATGGAGTAAATAATGCATAGAAACGCAAGACAAGCTATGATTTTGGAAATCATTGCCGAGCAGGACATCGAAACTCAGGACGAGCTCTGCGAGGAACTGGTTAAACGTAACTTTAACGTTACTCAGGCTACCATATCGAGAGATATCAAGGATTTAAAGCTGTACAAAGTAGCAGGTACTACCAAAAAGTACAAATACGCCTATATCGAGGGCGGCGGTGACGCCGTCAATAATAAGATGCGCAATTTGTTCCGCGAGTGCGTACAGACAATCAATTCCGCAAACAATCTTATAGTAATTAAAACTATGCGCGGAAACGGCTCGACGGCGGGCGCTTTTATCGATATGCTTCAATATAAGGAAATTATCGGCACGGTCGCGGGCGACGATACCGTCTTAATCGTAGTTGACAGCAACGAAGATACGCCCGTTATCGTAGGCAGATTGAAAGAATACATAAAGTAATGCTCGAAAGGCTGATTATTAAAAACGTAGCCTTAATTAAAGAGGCGGATATATCTTTCGACGGAAAATTAAACGTTCTTTCCGGTGAAACGGGTTCAGGCAAATCGGTAATTCTCGATTCCATCAATTTTGTTCTGGGCTCCAAGGCCGACAAATCAATGATAAGGTACGGCACCGACGAGGCTACCGTAAAAGCGGAGTTTTCAATCGGGCAGGACAGTGCGGCGGCTCGGGTTTTATCGGAACTCGATATCGAGGCCGACGATACGGTTATTATTTCGCGGAAGTTTACTCAGGAGGGCAAGGGCGCAATCAAAATTAACGGCAACACCGTAACTTCGGGAATGCTGAAAAAGGTTGCAGCCCATCTTGTTGACGTTCACGGTCAGAGTGAACACTTTTTTCTTTTAAGCGAAAACAACCAGCTAAGTGTTATCGACACTTTGTGCGGAAACGAACTTGCAACTTTAAAGAGCGAGCTTAACGGGTTACTTGTCCAAAAGAAAGAGTACAAGAGCAAGATTTCAATGCTCGGCGGTAGCGAACAGGAGCGGGCGCAGAAACTCGATATTCTGTCCTACCAGATAAACGAGATTAAGGAAGCCGATATTTCAGTAGGCGAAATCGACGCTTTAAAGGCAAAAAAGAAGCTTTTCGACAATGCGGGTAAAGTAATATCCGCAATCGGAGCGGTGAAGGAAATTCTGAGCGCCGATAACGGTTGCATCGACCTGCTTTCCACGGCTCACAGACAAGCTTGCAGCGTCTCGGATATAGACGGCGAATATGCAAGCATCTGCGAAAGGCTGGACAATCTGTCAATTGAAGCGGAAGATTTAAACGAAACCGTATCGGATATATTCGACAGCCTCAACTTTGACGAGAGCGAAGCGCGCGCTGTTGAGGAGCGGCTTAATCTTTTCAGAAATCTTACCAAAAAGTACGGTCGTGACGAGGAGAGCATACTTCAATTTCTCGAAACGGCGCAAGCTCAGTTTGACAGTCTGAACGACGCGGCGGCTGAACTTGAAAAGCTTAATAAGCTGATTACCGAAGCCGACGGAAAAATTTACAAAACCTGCCTAAAAATTACCGGGTTACGCAAATTAAAATGTGTGGATTTTTGCAATTCGGTTGAGGCACAGTTAAAGACGCTCAATATACCGAACGCTAAGTTTTTCGTCGATTTTGCCGACTACGACAAAACCACGATAGACGTAGGCGCAAACGGCGCCGATAAAATCTGCTTTATGTTTTCGGCAAACAAGGGCGAGCCGCCTAAGCCGCTGAGTAAAGTTATAAGCGGCGGCGAAATGAGCAGGTTTATGCTTGCAGTTAAAACTCAGTTAAAAGGTTTAAACGGCATTTCCACATACATATTTGACGAAATCGACGCCGGAATAAGCGGTCAGACCGCAAAAACCGTAGCGGATAAGTTTATTGCAATAAGTAAGGATACGCAAATTATTGCGGTATCTCATTTGCCGCAGGTATGTGCGGCGGCAAGCGCTCAGTTTTTAATTTCGAAGAGCGACGATAGCGACGGAAAAACCGTAACCGCCATAAAACGCCTTACAAATGCCGAAAGAGTAGACGAAATTATAAGACTTACAGGCAGCATTGCAACCGACGCGGCGCGCGTTCACGCAAGAGAACTTTTGTCGCAGTTCGGAAATTAGATAATAACCGAATATTTGAATTAAAACTGCTCACAATATTTGTATGCTTTCTTTAAAAAAGTTTACTAAAATATTGTCGGGCATATTTTTTGTTTTAGCGGCCGTATGCAGCTTGGCTGTAATGCGTGTATACGCTTACCCCGACGATGAGCTGTATCTGGGAGGATTTCCCGCAGGTTTTGTTCTGAACACGCAAAACGTAGAAGTTATCGGAATGTGCGAAATCAGCACCGACAACGGTTTGGTTTGCCCCGCACGAGAGGGCGGAGTTAAGAGCGGAGACGTTATTAAAAGCCTTAACGATATAGAAATCAAATCCGCAAACCAGTTGACCGAAACGCTTTCGGAGGACTTTGTAACTTACAATCTTACTTTATCGCGTTCGGGAGAAACAATCAAACTCAATTTAACTCCCGCAATAGAAAAGGCAACGGGCAAGAAAAAGCTGGGACTTCTTGTAAAAGACAGTATAAACGGTATAGGCACCGTTACTTATATCGACAAGACAAACAATAAGTTCGGTTCGCTCGGACACCCCGTAAACGACGAGAACGGACAAATCATAGCTATAAACGGCGGCTGTCTGTACGGCTGTTCGATTTACGACGTAAAGAAAGGGTTAAGGGGCAATCCCGGTGAATTGAAGGGCTTCTTCGACAACTCGCATATGCTGGGTGTTATTAAGGAAAATACGCCATGCGGTATATTCGGCGATATTTCAAAAGATTTTAACGTTTCTAATTTAACAAGAGTAAAGAGGGGCTGCGTAAGCGAAGCAACTATCGGTAAGGCGTATATTTACTCGACTTTAAACGGCGATACTTGCGAAAAATACGAAATTTCGATAGTAAAAGTTGACGCAGACAATAAAGACAACCGTAACTACGTTATAAAAATCAACGATAAACGCATTCTTGAAAAGTCGGGGGGAATAGTTCAGGGAATGAGCGGAAGCCCTATTATACAGAACGGAAAACTGATAGGGGCGGTAACACACGTATTTATTAACGACCCCACGCGCGGCTACGGAATTTCAATTGATAACATGACAAGTTCATATTAAAAAGCTAATCCTCATATAATTGTATATGAGGATTTTTAAATGCAATAAATTTAAGTGGGATATAAGGTTCCTTATTGCCTATGCAATTGTCATTTTGGCCGCTATTATATGTGGCATAGTACTATACAAATTGAACAGTATTAGCCATTATGTCTATGATTTTGCTAATATTTACATTTTTTATGTGTTTAATTTCAATAGCGGCAGACTTTTCATTTCGCACGTTTTAAGCGAACTGGTTTATCTTTACGTAGTATTTTTGCTTGCTTATTTTACTAAATTTAAAATCCTTGTTTATCCGCTGTTATTTTTGCGTGCTCTGTTTACCACAGTGTACATAATTATCTTGTGCTCGCTTTTCGGCACGGAAGGAATAACCGTGGCGGTACTCGTGTTTATTCCGTCGTTTATTTTTTCGGTGTTGTTTTTTATAGTTTTATGCGAGCAGTGCAGACAGCTTTGTTCGCCGTACTCGTTTATTTGCCCTGCATTTCTGGCGCTTGTAAACACGATAATTTTGCTTCTACTTGTCAACGTGGTTTTCAGAGTTATCGTAGTTATAGTATAAAACGCAAATTTTTCGACAGAATAAGTAGTATGAAAAAAATTATTACGACAATTCTGTCTTTAAGTTTATTTAGCGGCGCTGCGGCTTTGTCGGCAGTATCGACGGGCGGCACAACAAAAGCTTTTGCCGAAGGCGAACAGCTTGTTACCAATTGCAAGAGTGCGTATCTTTGCGACTACAACTCGGGCGAATGTATCTATAAATATAACGAAACCCAGCGTATGCCCATTGCAAGCGTGTGCAAGGTTATGACTTTAACTCTGTGTTTCGACGCAATTGCGGAAGGAAAGCTGTCTTTAACCGACAACATTACCGTAAGCGAACGCGCGGCGGGCATGGGCGGTTCGCAGGTGTTTTTACAGTCGGGACTTTCGTATCCGCTGACAGAACTTATCAAAAGTATTATAGTTTGCTCGGCAAACGACAGCTGCGTAGCAGTTTCCGAAAGCGTGAGCGGAAGCGAGGAGAGCTTTGTCGCGGCAATGAACAAGCGCGCGGAGGAACTCGGCTGTACCGATACTCTGTTTGCAAACTGCACGGGTCTGCCTAAGGAAACGCAGTATTCCTGCGCAAAAGACGTCGCGCTGATGTTCACCAATCTTATTCACAACGAGGAATACTTCAAATACAGCAAAATCTGGTTGGAGGATTTTAACCACCCCGACAACAGAGCGACTTCGATAACCAACACCAATAAACTTATAAGAAAATATTCCGCATGCGACGGCGGCAAGACGGGCTTTACCAACCAGGCGGGTTTCTGCCTTGCTTCAACCGCAAAGAAGGACAGTATGCGCCTTGTCTCGGTTGTTCTGGGTGCGGACAACAGCGACAACAGATTTAAGTCGGCAATCAATATGTTTAACTACGGCTTTGCCAACTATAAGAACGCGGTAGTTCTGGATAAGGACGTAAACCTTAACGATAAGTTTGCCGTTGACTGTTCCAAAAAGACTGCAATCTGCGTTCGCCCAGCACGTTCGAGCTACGTGTTCACGGCAAACAACGTAACTCCCGAAATCGAGAGAAATGTTATCGCATACGACATTAAGGCACCTGTAAAGAAGGGCGATACCGTAGGTAAAGTTGAAGTATACAAAGACGGCATACTCTGCGACACGGTCGACCTAATAGCTGCCGAGGACGCAGACAAGGCAACGTACGGCGATTTCTTTAAGAAAGTTGCGCGCGAGTGGACGCTTTGATTAAAATTGCCAAAAATATTTGACTAATTTAACGGCCTTTGATAAAATCTATATGTATAGATTTATCAGAGGTCGTATTTTTATGAACACGAGAAACACATTAAAGGCGAATTCGGCGGGACATCTCGAAATAGGCGGTTGCGACGCGCTCGACCTTGCAAAACAGTTCGGAACACCCCTGTACGTTTACGACGAGGAATATATCCGTTCGATGATGCGCGTGTTCAAAAGCACGATAGACAAAGAATACGCAGGCAACGGCAACGTTCTCTACGCGTCAAAAGCGTTTTCGTGTATGGCAATGTACCGTATTGCCAAGCAGGAAGGAATAGGTTGCGACGCAGTTTCGGGCGGCGAGCTTTATACCGCGCTCAAAGCGGGCTTTAACGCCGACGATATTTACGTGCACGGCAACAATAAGACGTACGACGAGCTTATTCAGGCCGTAGAGGCCGGCGTAGGCGGAATTGTTATAGATTCCTACCGCGAGGCGGACATTTTAAATACAATTGCCGAAGAGCGCGGAGTTAAACAGCGCGTGCTTATTAGGGTCAATCCCGGCGTCGAAGCGCACACACACGCGTTTGTTCAGACGGCGAGAACGGACTCTAAATTCGGATTTTCTATCAAAGACAACACGGCGCTCGACTACACAAAGCACGTTCTTGCGCTTAAAAACCTCGA
>CAZRJY010000046.1:0-7763 GCA_964600525.1 uncultured Clostridia bacterium | reverse complement strand
CGCTCATTCCGCCGAGAGGTCCCATCTTTTCTTCGTAAGCCGCGTCCGCCTTTTTGTAGCCGTCGTTGATTGCCGCCATTATAAGGTCTTCCAGCATTTCGACGTCGTCCTCGTCGGTTAAGTCGACCATTTCGGAAATCTTGCTGCCGAACTCGATGCCGTTTATGACCTTTTTACCGTTCATATACACGACCACCGTTTCGTCGCCCTCTTCGCCGCCGCCCGAAAATCCGAGCACTTCCATTTCGTCAAGCTCGGCTTCCGCTTTCTGCATCTGCTCCTGAATTTTCTGAGCCTGCTTCATCATATTCTGCATTCCGCCGTTATTACCGCCTCTGTATGCCATAATAAAATACCTCCGTTATTTACTTAATCTGAATATCGGTGCCTTTGAAATTGTCCCTCAGCTCACCGATTGCCTTTTCGTACTTATCCTCGCCCCTGGGCTTTAAACGGATATCGAAAGAGAACACGCCGAGCGATTGCAATGCCTCGGCTATAAACTGTCTGTTGTCCTCGCGGCTTAGTGAACGGTAAACCGCTTCCACAGTGGTGAACAGCACGAACGTATCGCCCTCGAACGCGCTCTCCAAATCCATACACAGAGTGAAAAGCACCGCGTTGCGCCGCGTCGTGCGGAACAGCTTTATAAATCTGCCGAACAGCGTCGCCTTATCCCTTTCCGAAAGCGAACCCACCTGCGCGGGCGCCGATGCCGACGGTTGTTCGAAAAGAGTGCTCTGAGTTTGCTGCGGCTCGGGTTCCTCCGCCTTGGGCGCACTGTCGAAAGGCGAAAAGCTTTCAGTCTCCTCGACTGCCGCAAACTTAGGCTTTGAAGGCGCCTGTTCGGGTTTAACCTCCGCCGCGGGGATTGCCTCTGCGGGCGGTCTTTTATCGCGCGTTTCGGGCGCGGGTGCGGGGCGGCTTTCGATTTTTACCTTAACACCGTCGGCCACCTGCTTTTCAAGATTTTCTATGCGCGCAAGCAACGCCTCTATATCGTAATCCGCGCTCGGCATAGCCGCCTTTAAAAGCGCAGCTTCGAGCGTTATCCTGCCGTCTACCGCATATCGCAAATCGCCCTCGGTCTTAGCTAAAATTTCGGTTGCGCGCAGTATGGTGTGTCCCTCCGCGTGCGCCGCAAGTTCCTTTAATTTTTCGAATTTGTCTTTGGGAAGATTGACAATCTGCTCGGCGTTTGCGCACATCTTCACCACGGCGAGATTGTTCAAAAAAGAGAGCAAATCTCTTAAAAGCACACCCACGCCCTTGCCCGTTGACAGCACGCTTTCGGTTGCCGTCAGCGTTGCGCCGCCGTCCTGCGACGTTACGTTTTCGACGATTTCGGCAATAGCAAAGAAGTCGGCTTTGCCCAAAACCTTGTTCACGTCGTCGTACGTCAGCTTGCCCTGCGAGTACGAAGCGCACATATCGGCTATCGAAAGACTGTCGCGCGCACTGCCGTTGCCCGCGCGTGCGATTGCCGCCACCGCCTCGTCCTCGTACGACTTGCCCGTCTTGTCGTAAACGCTTTTGATAAGGTTTTCCAGGTCGGGCTGGGGTATCAGTTTGAAGTCGAACCGCATACAGCGCGAAAGTATGGTCGCGGGGATTTTCTGCGGCTCGGTGGTTGCCAGAATGAACACGGCGTGCGCGGGCGGCTCTTCAAGCGTCTTTAATACCGCGTTGAACGCCGACTGCGTGAGCATATGCACTTCGTCGATAATGTAGACTTTATATCTGCCGTATACGGGGGGATACTGCACCTTTTCGCGGATATCGCGCATTTCGTCGACGCCGTTGTTCGACGCCGCGTCGATTTCGGATATGTCCAGAGCCGAGCCGCTTGCAAGCGCCTTGCACGTTGCGCACTTGCCGCAGGGCGAGCCGTTTTCGGGGTGCTCGCAGTTTATGGCTTTTGCAAAGATTTTGGCTAAGGTCGTTTTTCCCGTGCCGCGCGGTCCGCAAAAAAGATAGGCGTGCCCGATTTTACCCGTCTCTATCTGGTTGGTCAGTATTTTTACTATATGCTCCTGCCTCACCACGCTGTCAAACGTCGTCGGGCGGAAGGTGCGGTAAAACGCCAAATACGCCATATTTTCCTCCGCTTATTTTGTGAATATGCCTACAAGCTTGTGCTTTGCGCGCACAAGTGCGTTGTCAGTCTGTTTATAAGTTTTATTGAGTGCGGAACACATTTCCGCCATCGTTGCGCCGTCGATATACATACATATCGCCCTGTATTCCAGCGGTGACAGCGCACCCTTAATCTTAGTGAAAAACTCGCTTGCCGCCTCGCTGCCGATTAGCAGCTCCTCGGGACTGAACTGCCCGGCTTCCGCGCCGTCCTCGTTGAAAGGCTTACTTTCGTTGAGGGGGGAATTCTTACACGCGCACGACTTTTTCACCGCGTCGAGTATGCGGTTGCGTATGCACGCGTGCGCGTATGCGGAAAAGCCGCTTTTACCCTCGAAAGAGAGCATTGCCGAGTACAGTCCGCACATACCTTCCTGCACCAAATCCTCGGTGTCGCCGCCCGCCAGAAAAAATCTGCGCGCAACAGAAAGCACGTTGTTTTTGTACCGTGCGAGCACCTCTTCGCCCGCCCTTTTATCGCCCGTGCGGAAACGCGCAACAAGCTCCTCGTCGCTCAAAATTTCCATTTATCCGCGCCTGCACCTCAACACTTCGTACGCGGCTATTCCCAAAGCCACCGAAGCATTCAGCGAATTGACCTTGCCCTTCATGGGAAGCGATACGACAAAGTCGCACTTTTCGCGAGTGAGTTTTTTAACTCCACTGTCCTCGCCGCCGATAACCAAGGCTACGTTGCCATTAAAATCCGCCTTGTAAATATCCGTGCCGTCGGCTTCGAGCGCGTACAGCCAGTAACCGTTCTTTTTGAGCTCGTCCACCGCGCGGTTCAACGAATTCACCTTTGCCACCTTTACGTGGTTTGCCGCGCCCGCCGATATGCGCACGACCGCCTCGGTCACGCTTGCAGAATTCGTCGACTGAATGACTACTCCGTCCGCGCCGGCGCACTCCGCAACCCTTATAATCGAGCCTAAATTGTGTACGTCCTCTATGCAGTCGCAAAGTATGATAAAACCGCCGTTTTCGCCCTTTGCCCCCATAATATCCTGCAACGAACAGTATTTATAGTCGGAAGAAAAGGCAATACAGCCCTGATGTCTGCCGCTTTCGCTCTCTTTGTCAAGCACTCTTTTATCGACAAACTGAACGCGTATTCCCTTCTCGCGCGCCATGGCGAAAATTCTGCCCAAAGACCCCTGAGCGTTCTTTTCAAGCAATATCTTTTCTATGGTTTTATCCGTTTTAAGTAGTTCCAAAACGGCGTTTCTGCCCTCGGTTTTCACGCGTTGCCACCCTCGATTATAAATGCAATTCTTTCGTACTGACCCGTTAAATACAAATATCCCAGCACCGCCTCGAAACCCGTCGAACGGTTGTAGTCGATTACCGACGCGTTCTTGGATTTGGTGCTCTTTTTGGCGTTTCTGCCGCGGTGGAAAATTTCCTCCTCGGTCGGAGTGAACAGCCCCTCCACCTTAATTAAAAGGTCGCTTTGCCCCTTTGCCGAAACCGCCGCCGAAGTGCGCTTTTGCAGGTCGCTGAGCTTTCCGTCGCAGCTTAAAACTTCCCTCTCGCGCACGTACAGCGAATATACCGCGTCGCCGACAAACGCCAGCGTTACGGGGCTTATCTGTTTAGCGCGCTCTTCACTTATCTTAGTAAACATATCAAACATAGTTATACAGTTTAATTATAACACTTAGGTATAAAAAAATCAACTTTTCAATAGTATATAGCGTGAAAACCTTGTTTGTTAAGAAAAGTTTTTTAATAGTTATTGCCGCCGTCATCGCTATGGGTATTATCATAGGCGTCTGCGCGGGATTTGCCGTAAAACAGGCGTCGGCGGTCAACCCGAACTTGCCTACCGTTGTAATCGACGCGGGGCACGGCGGTATCGACAACGGCGTTCAGGGGATTAACTCCAAGACCGACGAGGCGGATATAAATCTTGCCATCGCACGCTTTTTAAAGGGGCAGTTTACCGCCGCCGGGTTCAACTGCGTTATGACGCGCACCAACGAGGCGGGTTTGTACGGCGACACCTCCAAGGGCTTTAAAATGCGCGATATGAAAAAGCGCAAGGAAATAATCGAAAACTGCAACGCCGATATGGTCATATCCGTACACCAGAATTTCTGCCCCCTCCCTTCCAAGCGCGGCGGCATTGTGTTCTTTGACAAGTCGAGCGAGGTAAGCGGCGCGCTTGCCTCTAAAATTCAGGACGAGTTGAACGCGCTTCCGCAGTGCAAAAAACCGTCGGGGGCAATGTACGGCGACTACTATATGTTAAAGTGCACGCAGAGCCCGTCGGTGATTGTCGAGTGCGGATTTTTATCGAATGCGGAAGAAGACAAACTCTTGAACGACGAAAGCTATCAGCGCGCAATTGCCTATGCGATTTTCAAAGGCGCGGTCAGCTATTTTGCAAACAAATAGAGGCGTGTCGCCTCCTCCAAGTCCTTTAATTACTTGTGCGCGCACAAACTAAATCACAGCAAAACGGAAGCGCCGCGGCGAATTTTTCGCCGCGGCGCTTATTTTATTTAATTTTTGATTTTTCTAATATCTATTGGTGTAAAGTTATTGCCTATTTCAATTGCACAATTTATTGATTTAATAATGTTTCTCACATAATTAGGTAACAAAGATTTAAAATTATTCCACAAGTCATTTGCTTCCATTTTTAAAGCCATACCCGTTAGTCCTTTGTCAAATTTTTTAATATTTTCACTCAATAAAACTATTATTTTATGTATAAATCTGTCATAATCACTATAACCACCATCTATAAATAATTTTTCCAAATTTAAATCATATGTATCCTTTAATTTCAATTCCCAATTCAAATAATGAATGAATATAATATGCGCAGCACCGTCATATTTCCAACTCGTATTATCCATAAATGTACGAATAAAATGTGCAAAACCAGTAGGCACAAAATCATATCTTTCATCTTCTGAAAATCCGGGGCAGAAAATATCACAAGACGTAGACATGAATTCATTTAAATACTTAAAATTTTGAGTAAAATAATTTGACACTCTATTGTCGCCATAACTATCTCTCGCCAACAACAAGCATACAATTCTTTCTTTTTCCCCGTATCTTAGTTTTACTCTTCTTTCAAGTTCTTCGTAGCTATCAAGTGTTAACATTTATTTTTTCTCCTTTGTTTTATGATATTTGTAATTTAACTATTGTTTTCTTCCGTAAAATGTACTGTAAAATTTCCCGTTTCCCAAACAAGGCGACCATTTTTTTCAAAAACTTCCCATTGTTCCATAGTTCCCCCAAAATAAATATCAGTCAATTTTCTACAATAATAAAATATTTCCGAACCAATACTAGTCACGCTACCAGGTATTGTTATACTTGTCAAACTGCTACAACCCTTGAACGCACAAATACCAATCTTAGTTACACTGTCGGGTATTATTATTCTTTTAAGTCCACTACAATACCAGAACGCAGCCGTGCTATTATACATACCATGAATTTCAGTTACGGGTTTATTTTCGTAAGTCTTAGGTATATAAATTACACCATAACCATTTTTATCTTCAACACCTCTTACAATATAGCTTTTACCGTCGCTTGAAAGTGCATAAATCAATTTTGTTGCAACTTTTTCCCATATTCCAGCTTCACTATTTAATTTGGCGGCGGCGGTTGCGGGCGTAGATAATGTTTCGCCACTTATAGTTTTATTGCCGTTTACTATCCAATCGCTTGTTATTTCAAACGTTACGTTTGCAAGATTTTCGCAAGCACCGAAACAATCGTCACCGATTTGCCATACCGTTTTGGGAATAGCTATTTCCGTCAGCTCTTCGTCGCCGAAAAACGCGTCGTTGCCTATTTCTTCAACCACGCCCAAATCTACGCTTGTTAGCGCAAAGCAGAACTCAAACGCACTCTCGCCTATTTTCTTAGCACCGCCCATTTCAAGCGTTTGCAGCTTTACACAATCCTGAAAAGCGTTTGCTCCTATTATCGTCATACTGTCGGGAAGGGTTAACTGCGTAATTTTTGCATTATAGAACGCCGAGCTCTCTATTTCTTCAATCGTAGCGTCGTCGGCAAAACTCAGCTCGGTTATCGGGCAGTTATAAAAAGCCATGTTTGCTATTATGTTCACGTCCTTTTCTACCGTCACGCTGTTTACCGTGCCGCAACCGTAGAATGCATACTGATTTACCGTTTCCGCATTTATCGTTATATCAGTTGCAGGTTGTCCGTCAATATATAAAACCGCTTCGCCGTTGGAAAGCGGATTCGCAATTACGCTTCTTCCCGCATTTAAATAGGGCTTTGCGCCGAACTCAATTGAACACCAGTCGTCAATATTTCCCATAAAGTGAACCTCTTCTACCGACCTTAGAGGTTCGGCAAAGCCTAAATCTTCAAACGCGCTTTCTTCTATACTTACAACCGAAGCGGGTAAAGTAATTCTTTCAAGCGAAGTGCAGTTTGCAAACGTCTCTACGGGAATTAAGGTTACCCCTTCGCCAATAGTTACTTCAATCAGATTTCTGCAACCGTTAAACGCATTTTCGCCCATACTAAAAACACTGTCGGCAATTTTTATACTTGTTAACCGACTGTTATTTCTGAACGCTTTTTCGGTTATTTCGCGCACGGGCTTTTTGTTGTAAGTTTCTGGAATTTCCACGTCGCCCGATAAGCCGCCTAAGCCTCTTACTATATAGTAACTTTCGTCTTCGCTCAAAACAAAATCGAAAGTTACGCTCCATACGGCATATAGCGTAGTGTCCGACTTTAACTCGTCACTTTCAAAGTCCCACAAAGTTTCGCCATCCCTATCCTTTGCCCAACCGCTGAAAGCATAGCCGTCACGTTCGGGCGTTTCAAGCGGTTCTGTAAACGTGTCTTTTTTCTGCTCGGTTAAGGTCAAGGTTGCGCCGTCCTCCGAAATTGAATTGTCACCCAAATCCACCTCGTCATTATTAAACTTTCCGCCGTTCGCATTAAAAGTGACTGTAAATTCGCTTTTAGTAGGCTTAGTATTATCTATTATCTGGCTATCTTTACCTGAATTGTCGCCGCTTGTTTTGCACCCGACGAGCCCTACACCTGCGGCGCACGCCGATATTGCCGTTGCCGCAATTATCAAGGCAAGTAATTTCTTTTTCATTTTGTACTCCTTTAATATTTCTATTAAAGTCATTATATTCTAATTATAATTAGAAGTAAAGTAATATAAACTAATTATTGTTAGAATTTTTGTATGCAGGAATTTGACGTTAAACTCTTTGGAGAAAGATTAAAATATTTGCGAACTGAAAAAGGTATCGGACAGAATTTATTGGCTGAAAAGTTGCAGTTAAGCAACGCCTCCGTTAGTTATTGGGAAACAGGAAAACAAATACCGTCTGCTGAAGTTGTTTTTAAACTTGCATTGTTTTTTAACGTTTCCGCTGATTACCTTTTGGGTATAACAAACGATTAAATAAACTAAGCCCCTCGGCAAAAATTCGCCGAGGGGCTTTTACTTTATAATTTAATTTAATTTTTCCAAAAGGCGGAAATCAACGCCCTTGTCGCTTATCTTGATAATCTCTACCTTTACGGTGTCGCCGATAGCTACAACGTCCTCTACCTTTTCAACGCGCTTGTTGGAAAGCTTGGAAATGTGTATC
>CAZRJY010000045.1:0-7884 GCA_964600525.1 uncultured Clostridia bacterium | reverse complement strand
AGCCGCAGTTAAAGACGTTAGGTCCCAAGTACGGCAAAAAGCTGGGCGCGATTTCGCAGTTCCTTGCAACGTGCAACGCGGAAGAAGTCGTTGCGGCGGTTAAGAACGGCGGCTCATACGAACTGCCCGGGCTGGAAGTTACTTTACTCGAAGAGGACTTGCAGATTTTAACCGAGAGCGCAAAGGGCTACGTTGCGGCGGCGGACAAGGGAGTTACCGTCGCGCTGGACACGACGCTTACCGGGGAACTTATCGACGAGGGTGTAGAGCGCGAGCTTATATCCAAGATACAGAATATGCGCAAAGAGGCGGGCTTCGAGGTCACCGACCGCATAGAGATTTACTTTACGGCAGAGGGCAGAGTAGGTAAAATTCTGCGTGCGGGCGCGTTTGCTTCGGCGGTGCTTGCAAACAAGGTTTGCGAGGGCGCGCACGACGGCTTTACCAAGGAGCTGTCCGTAAACGGCGAAAAGGCAACCTTAACAATAGTCAGATAAAAGGACAATCATTAAATTCATTCAACGCTCATAGGTTATTCTATGAGCGTTTTTGATTTAAAAAAAGGTGAAAGTGCCATTGTAAAGACGGTGGCGGTGGACGGCGCGGCAGGGGAAAGACTGGCCTCGCTCGGGGTGAAAAAAGGGCAAAAGGTAACGGCGGTCGCGTTTTCCGTATTTAAAGGAAGCGTGCTTATAACGATAGGTTACAACCGTCTGGCAGTCCGCAAGTCGGTTGCGCAGCGTATCGAGGTGGAAGTATGCTGAAAGTACGCGCGCGTGCGGCGGCAAAAGCGCCCGAAAACAAGTTAAACGTAGTGCTTGCAGGCAACCCCAACGCAGGCAAGACAACCCTCTTCAATTCGCTCACGCACAGCAGACTGCGCACGGGCAATTTCCACGGAGTAACCACTGCGCCCGCAAGCAAAACTTTGGACGGCATAACCTACACCGACGTGCCGGGTATGTACTCTTTCAACTCCTACACAATGGAGGAGGACAGCGCGGCGGCGGCGTGCAAAAGCGCGGATATTATCATAAACGTAGTCGACGCAACCACGCTCGAAAACTCTCTGAATTTAACGCGGCGGCTCATTTCGCTGAACCAAAATACCGTAGTGTACGTGACAAAGCTCGACCTTTTAAAGCGGCGCGGCGGACGGCTTAACGCGGAAAAACTGGCGGCGTATCTCGGCGTGCCCGTTTTAACGTGCTCCGCAAAACAGCTTAAAAACGCGGTGGAAGAGCGGACTTTTATAAAACCCGAAAAATCGTCCGAAATACCGTTCGACGAGGCATATTACGGGGGTAATTCGAAAATTTCAAGGGCGGAAAAGCTGTTTTATAACAAATTTTTCGCACTTTTCTTTTTCGCTGCGGCGCTTACGCTGACATTTTTTATAACCTTTCACCCAGTAATGATAGGCGCGCTGCTTAAAGATTTGACCGAAGAACTTATATGCGTAAAGCTCGGCGGCGCGCTCGGCTCGGCAATAAAAAATCCTTTTCTTTCGTCGTTCGTCGTCGACGGAATAATAGGCGGCGTGGGCGGCGTTCTGTCGTTCATTCCGCAGATAACCCTTTTGTATCTGGTGCTCATACTTTTGGACGAGAGCGGTATTTCGTCCGCGCTCACGTTCGTCACCGACGGACTTTTCGAAAAGGCGGGACTGTCGGGCAGAGCGGCGTTTTCGCTCATATCGGGCTTCGGCTGTACGGCGGCGGCAATAGCCACGACGCGCGGCTATGCCGAGGAGGGCGCGCGCCGCAAGACGATAGCGGTGTTGCCATTTATACCGTGCGGCGCGAAAATGCCGGTGTTTTTAACTTTCTTGTCGCCGCTCTTCAAGAACCCGTTCCCGGCGGTTTGCGCACTGTACTTTGCAGGGGTCGCGCTCGCAATAATCGTTTCGGCAATCATTAAGGGCAAGGGCGAGGGACTGATATCCGAGGTAACGCCAATCAGTCTGCCGCCGCTCGCAACGACCGCAAAAAAGTTGTTTTTTCAGGTTAAATCGTTTATAATCAAAGTAACGACTTACGTCTTTGCTTTCTGTACGGTAAGCTGGCTTTTATCGCACATTTCTTTCACGCAGGGCTTCTGCGCCCCCGAGGAGAGTATTCTGGGAATTTTCTCACGCGCGGTCAGTTACCTTTTCTATCCCATGGGAGTAAAGGACTGGCGCTTAGCCTATGCCGCGCTCACGGGGTTTGCCGCAAAGGAAAACGTGGCGGCAACGGTGGCGATGCTTATGCCGGAAGGCGTTGGCTTGGGACTGGCGCCGAGTATGGGACTGTGCGTATTCTTTCTGTGCTGTCCGGCGTGCATATCCGCATTCGGCGCGTCGGTAAGGGAAATCGGCTTCAAGCGCACCGCTTTGTACAATCTCGCACAGCTCGTTTTCGCGTTCGGCGCGGCGTACTTAATTCACTTTGTATTTTTGCTGTTATGAAAAAATTTACGGTTACTCAAAACTCAACTTTAAAAGAATTTACCGACGCAACCTATCCCCAGGGCAGTTTTGCGTTCAACGCGCTTTTGAAAAAGGGCGATATCCGCGTCAACGGCGTTAAACAGCGCGCAAACTGCAAGGTTAGTGCGGGCGACGAGGTTGTCTATTACACCACGCCCGCGCAGGAGGACAAGCCTTCTCACAGCGTTGTGTACGAGGACGAAAACGTTTTGGTTGCGGACAAGCATTCGGGGGTTTCGTCCGAGGCGCTTTTCTGCGAGCTTAAAGAGAAGGGCTGTCTGCCCGTGCACCGACTGGACAGAAACACGTGCGGACTGATAATCCTTGCAAAGACGGAGGAAGCGCAAGCCGAGCTTTTAGCGGCGTTCAAAGAGCGCGCCGTCGAAAAGATTTATCTTTGCTTTGCAAAAAACGCGTTCAAAAGAAAAGCCGCCGTGCTCACCGCGTACGCGAGCAAAAATGCGGAGAGCGGCAGGGTGAGGGTGTATGACGCCCCTGCGGACGGCAGTGTTAAAATGGTTACCGAATACGAAGTTTTAAAAGAGCGCGGCAATATTGCGCTTGTAAAAGTGACGTTGCACACGGGCAAGACCCACCAGATACGCGCGCACTTGGCGCATATCGGTTGTCCCGTACTGGGCGACGAAAAGTACGGCGACTTTGCGCTGAACAAAAAGTACGGACTGACGCGGCAGGTTTTAATCTCGCATAAGCTAGGGTTTAATCTCGGCGGCAGTCTTTCCTATCTGAACGGTAAAATTTTCACAAGCGGGTTTTCTCCCGAAAATTTCTTAAAACTTAACAATTTGTCTTGAAAAAACTTCTGTTTACTGTTAAAATGTAGATGCACGGAAACGAAAGATGAAAGGGTTAGAGAAAAAACACGACAGGAAACAATTTAATAACCTTTTGAAAAAAATTTCCTGCGGGGATGAAGCCGCGTTCAGGGAATTTTACGATTATTACGGCAATTTTATTTTTGCTCACGCATGGTCTATTACAAACTCGTTTTCTCTCGCAGACGAAATAACAAACGACGTTTTACTAAAAGTCTGGGCTGCTTCCCGAAAAGAAACGGAAGTTAAAAATCCCGTAGGCTGGATATTTACTATTACCAAAAATTGTTCGATAGACAAAATCAAACAGGAAAAGCAGTACTCTGAAATATACGACGTAGCTTGCGATGACGCCAATTTAGAGCTGGTTGATTCCAACGAAGCATTTATTAAGACTATCTCTCCGCTTAAAGAGAATGAAAGGCAGATAATAATTTTAAAAATGATAGAAGATTTATCTTTCAAAGAGATAGCAAAGATAATGAAAATACCAGCAACCAGCGTTTCCGCGGTATTTTACAGAGCATTAAATAAAATAAAAACTAAAAATTTTTAAAGTTTTTGCATAAAAACCTCTTTCTGTTTAGTCCTATTTGCAGAAAAACAAAAAGAGGTGAACTATGAAAACAAAAATTTTAAAAACTATTGCTCTTGCGGCAATGCTCGGCGGTGCTAACTTCTGCATGGGATTTTCGCTTGTATTTAACGGCAAGGATAATTCAAGGTACTGCGGATACGCCGAATTCGTAACCCAATCCGAAACTATTAATTATTCAAGAAAAGAAACTTCGGAATATGAATTCCAGTATGGAATACCCGACTATTATAACATGACGGACAGTACTTCTTGCGCAAATGTTGCCGGCGCAGTTGTAATAGGCTATTACGACAGATTCTGCGAAGAACTTATGCCGAATTTCAAATCCTATTATCAATTAGGTTCTGCGATTGCTTATAGGTCTGGCGGTGCAGACGCAAAAAATGTTATGACTACGCTGTATACATTGATGGGAACCGACGTCGGCGGTGCAGGCACCACGTTCGACGGATTTCATGCCGGCATGAAATCTTATGTCAATGGTCACGGTTATTCTTATATAACCGAGGATATGGGAAACATAGATTTCAGTAAATATAAAAATGCAGTCGAAGCCGATAAGCCCGTAGCAATATTTTTAAGTACTTTCTCTTTTAAGATTACAGGCTCTGACGATGGTACGACTGAAATAATTAAAAATGATTATTGTACCACAGGTCACGTGGTTGTAGGTTACGGATACAAAGTCGATACATATTATAATGATAATAATCAGGTAATTGCAACAAGAACTTATCTTAAAGTGGCAAGCGGTCTTTTTACGTACAAAAAGACCAACTTGTGTCTGGACGGAAAGAGTAAGGTAAGCAGAGCGACCGCAATAACCATACAGTGAGGTTTTAATGGAAGAAAGGGAAGTTGAAAAACAACTTAAAGAGGACGCTGCCAATTTAAAAAAGAGGGATTTTTCCGAAAGGTGGGAGGTTATAAAAGACAAAATCCAACATTCGGAAGCCGGTATGCGGGACGAAGTTTTGTGCGAACAGAAAGTTGCGGTATCGACTTCCGGCAGTCATTCCGAAAGCCGCGGTGTAAAAAAGAAGGTGTTATTTTGTGCGGGGCTTGTAGTTTTATTGATTGCAGTGTGCCTTGCTATTGTTTTACCGATAACTTTACGTAAACACCAGGAGCGTTTTTTTGCGTTATCAGATTTAAAGCCAACAGATGTTACACAAAGTCAGTTTGAGGAAACTTTGCAAAGTGCTCATATGCAAATAATTGACTTGTCTGATTATGAATTAGATATGTTTTATATCCTTGCTACTGACGACGGCAAAATAATGGGTGGCGGTGTTGATATTTTAGATTTGGAAACCGAAAGTTTTTCTAATCTTGTGTTTTATTCGTCTAATGTTAAATCGGAATTTGATACTGCCAATGAATACAAAATTTGTAATACAAATAATATTGAAATAAAATATGTTACAACATTTAAAGGCGATCATTATTCAACCGTTGCAATAGCGGATAGCGGCAAGATAATTTACGAATTAACCTGCACTACAAGCTATGAAGACGTTATACCGGTCTTCGAAAGACTGTTCGGTAACAACTGAATTAAACAAAAGTGATAAAAACTGCGGAGTTTTCAAACTCCGCAGTTTTTGTTTACAAAAAAATCAAAAAAATTTTAAAAAGTTGCAAAAATTTCCAAATATCGACAGTCATATATATAAAGCAGGGAAAAAGCTGACAAAGAAGCGAACGGGAGGCGATAAAATCAAAGTGAAAAAGCTTTTAAAAATGATAAAGCGTAAAATAAAAATAATCGTTCTTTTTGCTTTGATTTTGTTTTTTATTGCGGGAGTGGCGGCAATATGTGCGCTTTCATTTAAATATATTCCGAAAGCAAGAAATCCGAACGAACTGATAATTACCGCTTGTGTCGGCGGCTTAACTTTTGTGGGTACTTTTGCATTGGGAATAATAGCGTACTGGCAAACAATCGCTTCCTACGATTTAAGCATGCATCTTGCAAAAAAAGATATGTCCACTTATATAACGCCGGGTCGTTACGCCGGATTTCGCTTGGACAACAAAAATTTGAAAGACCTTCTGAGCTTTGCGGAAAAATATCCCGCTGAGTTTCTAATCTGTTCCGAAAAGACAAAAGACGAGGTTCTTAACTCTGATTTAAACAGAGAACAACAGGTCTTGTACATTACTCTTGAACTGCTCGTAGAAAATGCCCCGGTGGACAAGCTGCATCTAACAGGTTTCGGATTTAACACTACACTGATATCCAAGGATTTGGAATGTTGCAGAAAGACATATAACATTTTAAATGACAACCGCCAATTTTCGGTTATATTTAACCCTCAAACAAAAAATTATCTATTGGAAATATGCATCGATATAGAAAACGATATGGAATATTTCAAGATGATAAACGATGAGTCCATGCTTGTTATCGATATGGAAATCACCTCCGAAAGCATAAACGGTCTGAAAACAAGCCAGAGAATAAGTCTGAACTTGAAAAAATTGCCGGGCTATAATTTGTTTTTAACGGGAATACCGCAATATAAGAAAATCGAAAATACAACCATACATATAGGAGAGGAAATTTTATGAGTGAAAAATTAATCAAAACCGATATCAAGGATAGTGCACCGAAGGGAGAAATTAAAAGGGCGTGTGAAAGTTATCAGAGAGGGTGTCCCGGCAGCAATTCTTCACCGTCGCCGAAAAATTACAGCCCGGCACAAATCGAAAAAGCTACTAAAATTAAAAGAAAGTAGAACGCTTCTTAATACAGATGTTTATATGAAAAAAAATATGTGTCTTTATATTTCTTAACTAATAAATCCTTGTGAGGCTCCCGTAACTGTAACGGTTGCGTCAACTGTGGGGATGATTGCCAAGATATTTTGGCACATTAGCTGCATATATATTTTATATTTTTGAGTAAAATCGAGGTAAACTAATGATAAATTTATGTAACGTAGTTATTGTTTCAAGTTGGGTGGGAATTTTTACTGGAATAATTTCAAGTGTAGGCATTATAATTATTACTTGTATAAGCGTTTATTTGCAATGGAAACAAACTAATATATCCTCTGGAATAAATGCATGGATGCCTTTAAAAATTGATATTTTTAATACATTAAAAGATTTTATTTCTGTGTTTTATTATTCTTGCACTGTGCCGTTATCATCAGTAGATTTTTCAAATATAGATTTAAAGCAATGTGTTTGCAATTTGGATTTGATGGTAACAAAGATGTTTGGCGTAGTTACTAGCTTGGGAGCAATGAATTTAAATAATGAAAACTTTTTAAAGGATATTAAAGAATGTTGTGACAAAATAGAAATTTTAGAAAAGAAATATAAAAACTGCTTGGATGTTCTTGAAGAAGACATAAAAAAGGGAATACAAAATAGAAAAAATTGTAAACAACTACGAGATAATGAGCAAATAAAAAGTATTGACGACATATTAACTAATGAAACTTTTTTAGCTTTATATACATTAGATATGTCTAATTGTACGGTAGATTATTTAAATCAATATGTTGAAGTAACAAAGGTTATTGATAGACTAGATTTTAAATCTTTTATGAGTGAAAGAAATATATTTTAATATTATAGTAATTTTAGAATAAGAAAAAAGCAGTTTTACAATCCCATGGTTGAAATATAAAAAAAGAATTCACGAACCATCTGCTCATGAATTCTTTTTTTTAATTCGGAGATTATTTTATAATTTTCTTACTTTGTCATACCTTCCTGAACGGCAACCGCAACTGCAACCGTTGCGCCTACCATAGGATTGTTGCCCTGCAAAAATGAGTGTTATCATCTGTTCTAAAATGTATCAAAATATATGTATTTTTCCGTAAAAACAGCTCATTTTTCTGTATGGTATAGCTAAATTTGTATCAATTCGTCTTTATCCGTTTTAATCTATATTTACTGAAATGTGGACACCGCGTGGACACGGAGGCGGTTTTAGCTATATGGTTGCAACAGAGTAGCAT
>CAZRJY010000044.1:0-7889 GCA_964600525.1 uncultured Clostridia bacterium | reverse complement strand
TGAACATTGCGCAGTGGTACAAAAACGACCTCGGCAGAAAGCTGTACGCCGAAATTGCAATGATTGAGGAAGCGCACGTTACGCAGTACGAAAGCCTTAAAGACCCCAACCAAAGCTGGCTTGAACAATGGGTTATGCACGAGTACACCGAGTGCTGGCTCTACTACTCCGCAATGCAGGACGAGACCGACGAAAGCATTAAAAAGATTTGGTCCGAGCATTACAAAATGGAAGTTTCGCACCTTAAAGCTGCGGTAAAACTTTTAAAGAAGTACGAAAACAAGACTTTCGAAAGCGTTTGCGGCAGCGGCGAGTTCCCCAAGCTTTTAAAGCACGGCGAAAATAAAGACTATGTAAGGCGCGTTTTGGGCAGTACGGTTACTCTTACCGCCGACAACCTCGATTACCGCGACATAGTCAAAATGCCCGACGACCATCAGTATTTCAATTATCAGAAATATATGGGCACGCCAGATAAGAACCCCTCTCACCTTGTTATAGAGAAGGCTATTAAAAAATGGGGCAAGGACTACCGCTATCAGGACAGCGAGCACCCCGTAAAGTCCTTACGCGACAGAAAGAAAGACAACGTGGACATTGCAAGAACCAAATAATATAAAAAATCTCCGAAGTAAATCAGTTCGGAGATTTTTTATTTTCTTTTACAAATTTTTTGAGCTCTTTAAACATTACCTTTTCGCCCTTTTCGGCAAGAAGCGTTAAAAAGTATTCAAGCCTTTCGCTCGTTTTTTCGTTCATAGCCGCCTTGCCTTTGCGTGCAGCAAAATACTCCAACGGGCAACTGTCGGTGTAATTCTTGCCCTTGTATACCTTGCTTGCGGCTATTCTGTCGCAGACCATTTCGGCGAAATATTTGGGCGGCATTTCAACGTACACGACTTCACCCTTAGAGTTCACGTCCGTCCAGTACTCGAAATGGTGCTTGTTCCTGCCCTTGTGATGCAGCCACGCCGCAGAGTATCCAAAAAGCTCGCGCTCTTTTGCCTGCGGACTGCGGTCGCCCTGATAATATTTAGCGCCGCGCCAGAATTCCTTTGACGAGAACTTGGATAAATCGTGCGTTAAACCCTGCCAAATCAGCCCAGCTTTAAAACAATTTTTACGCACCTGTCTTCGGTGCTTACATACCGTATGCAAATGTTTAAAAAAATGCATATCTACACTTCCAAAATAAGGCCGTCATATGCGGCTATAACAGGATAAACTTGCTCAATTTTCGCAAGCCTTTCTCTCGACGGCTGTGCGTTATGAGAAAAATGAGTTACTACGCATTTAGTTTCGGCGTCCGTTATCCCCGCATTATCCAAGCGCTCTTTTATAGCCAGATTATCGGCAATACACATATGGCGCGTACCAGCTTTTGGCTCGGCGTTTAAAAACGTACAATCAAAAGTAATCAGATTTGCGTGAGCGCCGTTTTCCTTTAAAAACTCTACCGCCTCGTAGGACAAAGCGCCCGTATCGCACAAATGCAGATAACTTTTACCGCCCTTTTCCACATAATACAAAAGAGCTTCTTCCGTCGTTCCGTGCATAGCAGGCAAAGTTAATATCCGATAGTCACCCGCCTTGAAACTGCGAAACGCGCCGACTTCTTTTATTTCGATATCAGATAAAACTTCTTCTTTCATTTCGCGGTGCGTGCACTCGGCAAAGACCTTGCATACTTCGGCGTTACCGTATATTGAAAGTTTTCCGCCGCTCAAAGTTGCATACTTATATCCGCGCAGAATAAAATCGTGCGCGTAAAAATGGTCCATATGCGAATGGGTTACCAAAATATATTTAAGCGCGGACAAATCAACGCCGTGACTAAGCGAATGAACGTAGGCTTCGGGCGGAAAATCCAAGGAAAGGTCGTCATCTATCAAGACCTGCGACCTTGTGCGGAACTCCCGCTTATCACCCGCTTTCCTTAAATTTGTACAGAACGGACAGGAACAAAACATCGCGGGAACGCCCTCCGCCGCGCCTGTTCCCAAAAAAGTAATTTTCATAAAAGCGATACAGGGCGAATACTCGCCCTGCCTTTGTTTATAATTCCAAAATTATTGAAACTGGACCGTCGTTTAGCTGCGATATTTTCATATCCGCTCCGAACACGCCCGTCTTTACGGTTAATCCGTGAACGCGCAATTTTTCGGCGCACAGCTTATACAGCTCCTTTGCGCGCACAGGCTCCTCCGCCGTAGAAAAGCTCGGTCGGTTACCGTGCGAACAGTCGCCGTAAAGAGTAAACTGCGATACGAGCAACACCTCTCCGACAACGTCTTTTACGGACAAATTCATTTTACCTGCGTCGTCCTCGAATATGCGCAAGTTAGCTATTTTGTAAGCCATTCTCTCCGCTTGCTGTTCGGTATCACCCTGCTTTACGCCTAAAAACGCGACCAAACCGCCGTTTATTGCCGAAATAAGCTGACCGTCAACCGCAAGTTCAGCCTGTCTAACGCGCTGGACAACCGCCTTCATAGGTAAAACTTATTTACCTACTCTCGACATATACTCGCCGCTGCGGGTATCGATACGGATAATTTCGCCCTCTTCAACGAACATAGGCACCTGAACGGTTGCGCCCGTTTCAACGGTTGCGTTCTTCATTGCGTTAGTTGCGGTGTTGCCCTTAACGCCCGGCTCGCACTCGGTTACTTTAAGCTCTACGAAGTTTTCGGGTTCAACCGAGAATGCAGTGCCGTGAAGGAACTTGATTGTAACAACGTCGTTTTCCTTGATATATTTAAGCGCGTCCTCTACCTGGTCGTAATTGAGCGTTATCATTTCGAACGAATCGGGGTCCATGAAATAGTAGAACTCGCCGTCGGTGTAAGAATAGCTCATCTTTCTGGTTTCAACCTGAGCCGTTTCGAGCTTTGCCGTGGGGTTAAACGTGATGTCCGAAAGAACCTGTCCCGTAACAACGTTCTTTAAAGTCGCTCTTACGAACGCCGCACCCTTGCCGGGCTTAACGTGCTGGAACTCGGTTACGGTGTAAACGCCCTTGCCGTTATACTCGAAAGTTACGCCCTTTCTGATGTCGCCTGCTAAAATTGATGCCATATATATAATCTCCTTATTTTTTGCAAAATTTAAAACCGTTACAAAACGATTAACTTTTTATCCGAATTCGTAAGTGAAACCACCTTTCCGCCCGAAAGCGTTACGGTGTCCTCTATCCTTATTCCCAATTTGCCCGCGATATATATGCCCGGCTCGTCGGAAAAGACCATACCGTCGCAAAATACGCTTTCGTCCCTCGGCGAAAGATTCGGGCTTTCGTGAATGTTAATTCCCAGACTGTGCCCCAAAGTGTGCGAAAAATACTGCGCAAGACTGTATTTTTCAAGATAGTCCCTTGCAATAGCGTCGCCCTGCTTTCCCGTCATACCGGCAGTAAACTTTTCTTTAACAAGAATGTGCGCGGTCAGAACTTTGTCGTAATACTCCTTGAACTCACCGTGCTTTTTATCGTCTCCGAAAAGAAAAGTGCGCGTACAGTCCGAACAATAGCCGTTGATTTTACAGCCGAAATCGATGAGCACCGCGTCGCCGAATTTGAGTTTGGTCATACCCGTTTCGTGGTGCGGAACACTGCCGTTCGCGCCGAAAGCGCAGATTGTCGCAAAACTCGTACCGCTTGCACCGTGCTTGCGCATAAGGTATTCCAAAAGTGCGGCAACCTCGTTTTCGCTCATACCCTCTTTAATCTGAGGTAAAAGCTCAGTAAAAGCTTTATCGGTTGCGTTGCACGCAAGCTTGATATTTGCTATTTCGGCTTCGGTCTTTACAGCCATAGCCGCCTTAAAAGCCGCCGCGCTGTCGACAAGCTTAAAGCCTGCCGAGATAAACGCATTGTATTCATTTGCCGTTATTCTGTCAAACGGCACCGCCAGACTTTTATACTTCTTTAAAAGTTCGGTTAGCGCAACGCTACGCGGATACTCGGCTACGGTAATTCCGCTCTTTTCAAGCGACTTGTGCGCCGCCTCTAAATATCTGCTGTCAGTGTAAAAAACTGTATTTTGACTGTCGGCAACCACTATTCCGAACGAGCTTGAAAAACCGGTCAAATAAAACCGCAAGTCGTCCTGCGTGGTAACAAGAGCTTCCGCTCCCGCCGCCTGAAATACTTTTTTTACAGCATTATTTACCATATTATTTTACCAAAATTATCTTTATATGTCAATACTATTGTATATTTCTTTCATTTTGGCCGCGTCTTCCGCCTGCGTTCCGTCGGACTCGCAAACGATATACGGTTCGAGCTTTAACTGCTTTAAAGCAACCGCCAGCGGCGCAAATTCGGGGCCGTAAACGTTATCGGCAAACGTAAGGTGCTTTACTTCGCCCTTGCCGCCGTACATTATCTTTGAAAAGTGCACATGGAAATGCTTTACCCTTTCGTAACCCAGCTCGTCAATCATAAATTCAAGGCGCAGTTTATAGTCCTGCGAGGTCTGCAAACTGCCCTGTTCCCTTGCGTTTATATGCCCGAAATCTATCGCAGGCAGATAAATTTTATCAATTTTACAGAACTCGACTATCTCTTCCAGCGTTCCGATTTGCGCAAGTTTGCCCATAGTTTCGGGGCAGAAATACAGGTCCTCGTATCCGTTAAGATATACGTAATCGCGCAGGGTTTTCAGTCTTTCGCAAGTTAAAGCCACGGCTTGCTCGCGCGTTGCCTTGCCCTGAGCCGCCGGGTGAAACACCAACCGCTTGCCGCCGAACAGCTTTAAAAACTTTGCGCTGGTGAGCACGTAGTTATACGACTTTTGCGCCGCTTCGTCGGAAGGGTTTGCAAAATTGATAAAATATGGCGCGTGAACGCTTATTTCCTTGCCGCCGTCCGCAAAAGCTTCGCCTATTTCCACAGCCTTAGCTTCGGATATAGTTACGCCTCTGCCGAAGGAATACTCAAAGCAGTCTAAATTAAATTTGTTTAGATAATCGGGAGCCTGCACAGTATGCTTGTATCCTATAGCGTAAAAGCTCTGGCTGTTCCCGCTCGGTCCGAATTTAATCAATCTGATTCTCCGTCTCCCGTTTCGCTGTTCTCCGTTTCAGCCTCGTCGACTTCCGCTTCAATTTCCGCTTCTTCAATCTGCTCGGTTTGTTCGTCGGCAACCGGAACTTCCTCGGGTTCGGCTACAACTTCGTCAATAAAGTCGAGTTGCTCGCCGTCGTCCTCCTGCATATTTTCGGTTTCCTCAATATCAGGTTCCTCAACGGTTGCGTTTTCGGTTATCACCTCGCCCTCGCTGTACTGCATATCGTCGGCAACACCTTCTATAACGGTCTGTTCGGGCGTTTCCTCTTTCACTTCCTCGGGTATTTCCTCTGACGCTTCATCGGAAACTTCCTCGGCTACGTCCGCCGTTTCTTCCTCAACTTCGACGTTTTCCACCGAAGGCGCTTCTTCGTCCGCGGTTTCCTCTATAACGACGGGTTGCTCTGTTTCCGTCGCCTCCTCTGCTTCCACAGTGATATCGATATCGGCTGTTTCATCTGCTTCCTCAGTTTCCGTAACCTCCGCATCGTCGTCAAATCCGTCGTCCGCAATTTCCTCGGTAACAACTTCCTCGATTACGACTTCCTCGGGCTGTTCAACGACTTCCTCAACAATCGCTTCCTCGGCAACCACTTCCTCGGGTTGCTCGGCTACTTCCTCAGTAACTGCTTCCTCAATTACTTCTTCAACAACTTCCTCAACCGTTTCGACGGGTTGCTCGTCGGTTGCCGCCGCAAGCTCGTCGCTTACACTCAACAAATCGCTCTGCAACTGACCGCTCAACTCCTCCGCGGAACCGAACTCCTCGATATCGCGGATAAAGCCGATAAACCTGATTGTCAGCACCTGACCGTAGAGGTCGCCGCTGTAACCTTCAAGATACACTTCAAGCGCTATGCGGTTGTCGCCGAACGTGGGGCAGTTGCCGAAATTGGCTATGCCCTGGTAGTCGGTTTCGCCGATAAGGCACTTCACGTTATACACGCCGTGTTTTAAGGGGTGTTTCCATTCGGGATAAACGATATTGACGGTAGGGAAACCTACTACGGACGTTCCTCTGCCCTCGCCCTTAACCACTTCGCCGCTTACCGTAAATTCGGCGCCCAAAAGCTCGTTCGCCTTGGCAACGTTGCCATCGTCAAGACAGGACTTTATAAGCGTTGTGCTGATTTTTTCGCCGTTCAGGTCAACGTCTTTAACGGGCATATACCACACGCCGTTCTCCTCGTCCTCGGCATAATTTTTAAGCGTCGACGACTTGCCCTTCGCGCCCGCGCCGAAACGGAAATCTTTTCCGCTCATATACGCTTTAACGTTGACTTTGTCCTCGACCGCGCTTAAAAAATCCAAAGGCGCAATATTTTTGAACTCGTCGTTGAAATCTACGGCAAGCACAAATTTTACGTTGTACTGCTCCAAAAGCGCGCATCTTTCCTCGAAAGAGTAGACAAGCTTACCGTTCTTTCCCTCGCGGAACATCATTACGCCCAAATCGAGGCCGTTGATTTTAGCCTGCAATTTCGCTTTCTTCAAAAGGTCCCTGTGTCCCGCGTGAATTGCGTCGAAGCACCCGAGCACTAAGAGTGCGGGAAACCCGTATTCGTCTTTACCGTATTCGATTATTTCTAACATAATTTTGTCCTCACTTTTAAGCGTCCGCCGTTAACCTCGGCAATTCCGTAAAAGTTACGTTCGTTATTATATATTTTATAAATTCCGTCGGCGTATCCGCACGGAGCCGCCAAGCCGTTGAAAACCTTTTTTGCGGTCTGTCCCTGCACGTATATGCTCTCGTACGGCAATACGCTGTCGCACGGAATTAAAAAATCAAAAATATTATCCTTGTTAAGTTTTTCGGTCGGCACGCTGTCAGCTATCGTAAAAACTCCGCTCTTTGTTCTGGTCAGCGCGCTCATTGCCGCATAAGTACCCAAACTCTCAGCCATATCGCGGGCAATAGAGCGTATGTACGTTCCGCCTCCGCACTCTATTTCGAACACAAACTCGCTGTCCGACTGCCGTTTTAATAACTTTATGCCGTCAATCACGACTTTTTTCGGCGGCAATTCAAACTCTACGCCGCTTCTCGCAAGCTCGTATCCGCGCTTGCCGTTTATATTCTTCGCGCTGTATCTCGGCGGTATCTGCATAACTTCGCCCGCAAGAGACGGAATTACTTTTAAAATTTCACTTTTGTCAGGCACCCTGCCGCCGCTTTTGATTACAGTACCCGTAGTGTCCAACGTGTCGTAGTCGTCGCCGAAACGGAAGGTTGCGACGTACGTCTTTTTCTTTTGCAGAAAATAGTCGAACAGCCTTGCGGCGTTACCTACGGCAACGGGTAAAACTCCGTCCGCCATGGGGTCGAGCGTTCCCATATGTCCGCACGGCGTTCCCGTCAGCCGTTTGATTATAGCTACTTCCCTTGCCGAACTCGCGCCCGCCGCCTTATTTACGTTTATAAAACCCGTCATAACTGCTGGTAAACCGCGTGGGTAAGCCTGTCTATTACTTCCTCGTATTCGCCGAAAAGCATACAGCCGCTTGCAAGCACGTGTCCGCCGCCGCCGAATTTTTCGGCTACCGCGTTTACGTTCACGCTTCTGCTGCGCAGCGACGCTTTGTACTGGTTCTTTTTAACTTCCATTAAGGCTATCGAAACTTCCACTCCGTCTATCGAGAGCGGAAAGTCCACAAAACCCTCGGTATGGCTCTTATCCGTGCCCGTCGCTTCGAAATCGCTCTGGGTAACCGTAATAAACGCCAGTTTATCCTCTAAGGCAAAGCGCATGCCGCTTAAAACTTTTACGTACAAAAGCGCGCGCGCCTTGGTCTGGCGGGTAAACATCTCATAGCCGAT
>CAZRJY010000043.1:0-8111 GCA_964600525.1 uncultured Clostridia bacterium | reverse complement strand
GGCTTCCTGCCAGAGGGTTCTGGGCGGCGTTGCAAACATTGCGCTCGAATACGCGACAAAGAGGTACCGTTCAAACCTAATCAACTGGGGAATGCTGCCGCTTGTGTGCAAGCAGTTCGACTATAAGGTGGGCGACTATATTTACATTGAAAATGTAACCGACTGCGTGAAGAACTGCAATAAGCCGATTTCGGCAAAGCAGATTTCGGACGGAAAGGTAAAGAATATATATTTGCAGCTCGGCGCGCTTACCGACGAGGAAAAGAAGATAATTTTGAGCGGCTGCCTTATAAATTACAATAAGAAATAAAAAAAATTTGCTCCTTGGAAACAGGGAGCATTTTTTGTCGAAATTCGCCGCGTAAGGATAATAATTTACAAATTTTGTTAAATTTTTTCTTTGGTATTGACTATTATATAATTAAGTGATACAATAAGAAATGTTAATAAATAAAGAAAAGCCTTTTTTCCTACGGACAAAAGGAAACGCGCAATGCCGTAGCATTGCGCGGAAACAGATTATCGGCAGGAGTGAGCGCTTTTAAAGAGGGGGAATAAGAATGAACAAATTAACCAAGTTACTGTCCGTATTCGTAATTGCGGGCGCAATCGGAACGGGCGTTGCGGGTGTTGCAGGCTGTAAAAAGAGCAATCCTCACAAACACAGCTACACCTACACGGTAGACGTAGAGGACGCGACCAAGCACAACGGCGTGTGCGACTGCGGCAAAGACCCTATCGTTAAAGAGGGCCACGTAGACACGAAGGACAACGACGGCAACTGCGACCTTTGCGGCGCGCCTGTTCAGCAGCAGAGCACAGAAGTTACTGTTACGGGAGTAACGGTCACCGCGGCGGGCGGCGCGACCTCGGTAGCGGCGGAAGGCACGCTTCAACTCAGCGCAGCCGTAGCTGGCACGGGCAATCCCGCACAGACGGTAACGTGGTCGACGTCGGACGACAGCAAGGCGACGGTAAGCACGACGGGCTTGGTAACGGGCGTAGCGGAAGGCACGGTTACCATAACGGCAACTTCGACGGTAGACACGACCAAGAAGGGCACGATAAACTTGACTGTAACGGAAAAGGGCACGACGCCTCCCCCCGTTGAAAAGACCATATACGAAACTTTAAAAGCGCAGAGCAACAAGCTTTACAATAACGAGTTCGGCGAAGCGGAAACGGTAGGCGTACACGGCGGTTACGGCAATAAGGGTATTTATACCGACATAGAAGGTGCCGCTAAAATAGCCGACGGCGTATTAAAGCATCAGGAAGGCGTTAAAAACGATAAAGACGAGGGTATAAACTCATCAATAATTATAGATTTCGGTCCGGTTGCTTCGGGCGGCGTGCTCGAAGGCTACATGGAATTGTCCTGCAATGCGATGGGCAGCAAGTGGAATTTGGTACGTTTCTATAACAAAAACACCCCTGTGTTTACGTTAAGAGTGCCTTCGACCTGGACGTCGAAATCGGGCGGTAATTTTGTTTACAGCTTAGACGGCGGTACAACCGAAGTTGACGCGGAAGAAGCGGTTGAGGCTAAGGCAGACACCGTATACAAACTTTACTACAAGTTTGATTTGGAAACGGGCAAGGTAACCGTAACAGTTAACGACAAGAAAATAGTAACCGATTTGCAAACGGAAATCAACGGCGTCAGCGGAATAAACATTGCTTCGAGCAGTAGCGGCAGTCGTCTTGTTACCATTGACAACGTCGTATTCTGCGGCACTCAGTTGACTGTGGCAGAGTACAGACCTACGGTGCTTGCAAATCTTGAAACGGAGTATGCAAAGTACGTTTTGGAAGGCGCCGACGCAACTCATAGCACGAACAAGGCGCTTGTAACGGCGGCGTACAATAAGGGCGTTGAAGACATAACCGCGGCGCCCGATATCGACGGTGTGTCCGGGGCATACGCTACGGCTGTTGCCGCAATGAAAGACGTTCTTTCGGACGCGCAAATCCCTACGGCAATAACGGCGGCTAAGACTAGCCTTAGGGTTAAATTCCCCGCTGACAACTATTCGATTGATTTTGCGGCAGGCGATGACGACGCAATATACAACAATAAGACCGCGTACGAAACTGCGATAGGCTTAATCGAGGAGCAAATCGACAACGGCGCAACGACCAAGTCGGCTCTTGACAAAATAGTTGCCGACGCGGTTATCTCGGTTGAAAACAACGCAACCAAGCTTGCAGCGAAGAAGGCTGCCGTTACGGGTGCGGAAGGCATAATTGCAACTTACAAGGCAACCGAAACGGCGGAAATCGAAACTACTCACGCTACGCAGTATGCCGCAATAGCCGCAGCAAGAGCGGCGGCGGTTACAGGCGTAAACGCGGATACCACGGACACTATTGCCAAGGTCAACGCAATTATTACCGAGTTAAAGGGCAATATCGACGGCGCACTGCTTGAAACGCAGGAAACTCTCGAACAGGCTATCGCAAGATATCAAGGTTTACTCGAAGCCGACGGAACAACCGCAAAAGGCACCGAAACCGACGCGACTAAGCTTGCGGCGGTAGATACTGCGGTAACCGCAGGCAAAGCGGCAATAGCAGAAGTTACGAATAAAGACGAAGTCGGCAACATTTACAAATCCGAGAAAGCCAAGGTTTTAGTAGTAATACCCAGGATTAACGCAAAGGCGGACCTCTTAACAAGCAAGACCGAAGCTCTTGAAGAAATTCACGGCACCAACGAAGAGGAAAACACGGCAATAACCGCAGTTAATACGGCTTATAGCGAAGGCGTAGAAGCCATTGACGCCGCGGCGGATGCGGACGCGGTTACCGAAAAGCTCGAAACCGCGCAGGGCAAAATCGAAGCTGCGATTACTAAGCTTAAAAACACCAAGTATGCAATAACCGTTAAAAAATCCGACGGCACTACGATAAGCAGCAGCGATTTAAAAATTGCATACGGTCAAAAGCTTGAAATCGACGAAAGCAAGCTTACGATTGCCGATAACGAAAAGCTTGATAAGTACTATAATACCTGCACGGGCGGCGTTCTTTCCGACGAAATTACTACCGAAGTAAAGGTATACGGCGAAGTAACCGTTTACGTAAGCATAATCGAAGCTAAGAGAATTGTAAGAGACGATTCGTTCAACTATTCGAAAATAGTTAAAGCGAATATACCCAAAATTAAAGATAAGAATGGTAACGATACAACCGATAACGCACCCATTCCTCAGAGCTTATTTAACGGCACTCAGAATGAGTTTATGACTATTCTCGGCGAGGGTGTAACGTATAGAGACAGCCAGGGTGACTGCATTGAGCTGAAAGGCGAAGCAATGCAGGTTACCATTGAAAACGGCGGCACTCTTACTATACAGGTTGCGTCGACGGGTGGCAGCAATTGGTCTTCGATTGCAGTTAAAGATGCAAGCGGCGAATACATGCCCGCAACGTACACGGCTTCTGATAAAATAGCGAACGAAGGTAACGCTTACGGAGTTTATACTACGACAAAAGCCACGTTTACGTTTAAACTTCCTGCGGGTACCTATACGCTTTGCACATTGGCTTCCGTTGATGGAAATTCAACTAATAGAAGTACGCGCTTATACGCCTTGACTATTCACGAAGACAACAAGGTTGACCTTGACGTAACAGTTAATTGGGGCAGTGTTACTAAAAAGTATTATCACACCGATAAGATAACCGCTCCCGTACCTACGGGACTTGCGGATAACGAAGAGTTCAAGTATTGGTACCACGATGTCGACGACGAAGCTCATAAGTGGGTAGACGGCTCGACTCTTGCCGCAGGCACCTATACTTTCACAGCTAAAAAAGAAACGGTAACGGCGGTTGATTCGGTAACACTTACTGCAAGCGCTGAGGAAATTCAAATCGGCGGTAGCGGCGTTACTCTTACGGCAGTTGCAAAAGACGCCGATGAAAACGTGCTCGACAGAACTCCTGTGTGGAGCTTAGGCGATTATGAATATGCGGAAGTAGTTGACGGTGTTCTTACGCTTAAAGACGGTGCAAAGGCAAATGACAAAATAACCGTTACGGCAACAGTCGGCAGCAAATCCGATTCTGTTGAAATTACGGTAAAGGCACCTGCGAAAGGTGAAGGTTGGATGTTGGATTTTGCCAAGACTGATGCGCAAGGGCAAGAGGCTGACGCAACTTATACCAATGGTACGTATATCGGAGTTAAACCTGCAAGTAACAGTTCGAAAACAGCTGGTACAACATTGGCATCAGGGCTGGTAGCGACTTCGGGCACCATAGCATATCAATCAGCCGGGCAGCTTAAAATGAAGAATGGTGTTCTTACTTTAACACTTACCAAGGCGGCGACTTTCAAGTTTAAGTATAATACTAATAACAGTGGTAGGACTATTACTGTGGCAAAAACAAGTACTGACGGTGGTTTTGTAGTGGATAGTGATACTACGAAAACTGTTATAGCTTGTGATGCTAGTGAGCATAGTGTTGTGTGCCAGGCAGGTACGTATACATTTACTGCTTCAAACAATGATGTACTTATTGATTGGATTGAGTTGATTTACGGTTAAACTGTAAACCAAAACAATTTATTTCACAAGTCGGAAAAGATAAGTGAAAAATCGTAAAGATTGAAATAATCCCCCGCGGCGAAAACCGCGGGGGATTTATTTTAATTATGAGGGCAGGGTAAAGGCTTAACGCGGCCGTGCCTTCCGCGCGGCTGTACAGGCCTTACAGGGCACTTGCCGTCGGGGCACTTATCGCCGTTATCGGGGCATTCGCCGTCGGGACAGCCCTCGTTTTCGTCCATTTGAGTTTCAACGTGCTGTTCAACGCCGTTTCTCGCCGCGTTGCCCGAATCTCCGTGCATACAACCTGCAAACGAAGCGGCAAGCATTAAAGCTGTGGTACAAAGTAAAGCAAATTTAATTCTTTTCATACTTTCAGTATGCAAACGCTTGAAAAAAATATACGCGCGTGCTAAAATTTATGTATCTGAATTCAAAGGTTCGCCTGAGAGTAAAGAGCTTAAAATTCAAGCGCGCAAGTTTTGCGTGCGCTTTTTAGTTCTCTCTTACGGCGATAAGGGAGTTTTTTTATGTCCGAAAACCGTATAGCAATCATCAGCATAATAGTAGAGGACCGCACGGCAAGCGCGCAAATCAACAAAATTTTATCCGACTTCGGCGATTTTGTAGTGGGCAGAATGGGAATACCGTACAGACAGAAGGAAGTTTCGGTTCTATGCGTTGTCGTGGACGCGCCTACGGAAATTATCAATCAGGTAACGGGCAAAATAGGAATGCTTTCGGGCGTTTCCGCCAAAACGGTTACAAGTAAAAAATAAAAGGAGCAGATTATGAAAAAAATATTGGCATTATTATCGGCAATCGTATTGACGGCTGTGTGCGCTTTCGGCGTGGTTGGCTGTAAAAAGAATAGCGGCGGCAAACTTTCGGTATACGTACCCGACGGCGCGCCCGCGCTCTCGGTGGCAACCCTGGCGGACTCCGACAAGTTCGACGTGCACGTTATCGACGCAAGCACCATAAATTCCAAAGTAAACGGTACAAGCCCGGAAGCGGACATTGCAATTATGCCCGTCAACGCGGCGGCTTTAATACTCGGCAACGGCAACACTTATCAGATGCTCGGCACCGTAACGCACGGCAATCTGTTCTTGATGAAGCAGCAGGGCGAGGAAGATATACCGACGGTCGCGGACTTATCAAAGCTCGAAAATAAAACGGTGGGAGTAATCAATCTTGCCAACGTGCCGGGACTGACTTTCAAGGTAATATTAAACGACAATCAAATGCTGGACAAGGTTAAGCTTGTAAACGTTACCGCCCAGCAAGCCGCGCCCGTAACTACGGAGTGCAACTATTTCGTTGTGTTCGAGCCCGCGGTAACTACCAAAATAAACGCAACGCAGGGCAAACTGTCGCTTGCGGGCAGCTTACAGACGCTGTACGGCGGCGAAAACGGCTATCCCCAGGCGGTAGCGGTGGCTAAAAAGTCGGTAATCGAAAACAATTCGGGCGCAATCGACGAATTTATGAACAGTTTTGCAAAGACAAAAACTTGGCTTATGGACGAAAACACCACGGGCGAGCAGATTGCTTCCGCAATCGATAAAATGACGGACGGTGATTTGGCGCACATGTTTAACGCGGGCAATCTTACTAAACCCGTAATTGCAAACTGCGGCATAAGCTTCGTGCCGAGCGCGCAGTGCAAGGACGAAGTTAAGGCGTTTATGCAAAAGTTCAACGACGTTTCCGACAACGCGTGGGGAACGATTGACGATAAATTTTTCTATGAAAAAGATTAACTTTCTCTACTCGCTTGCCGCGATAGCCTTGATGTGGGCGGTTTGGCTTATCGTGGCGGCGGCAGTGCAAAA
The DNA here is from genome assembly GCA_964600525.1 of uncultured Clostridia bacterium. Lineage (GTDB taxonomy): Bacteria > Bacillota > Clostridia > Christensenellales > Borkfalkiaceae > Coproplasma. The sequence continues at coordinate 1,717 of CAZRJY010000043.1, read as the reverse complement.
CGAATATTTAGTCGCACCCGTCGGAACGTCGGTTAAACAGTTTTTCAAGCTCTTTGCCGAGCCGTTTTTCTGGCGCGCAACGGGGCACACGTTGGCGCGCACGGTTATAGCGTATTTAATTTCGTTTATAGCCGCGCTCGGTTGCGCGTGCCTTGCGGTAGCTTTCAAGCCGTTCGCCGCGTTTATGCGCCCCGTTGCCGCATTTTTCCGCACTCTGCCCACAATGGCGGTATTGCTTTTGATTTTGGTATGGCTCACGCCGCGCACCGCACCCGTTGCCGTCGCGTTGCTGGTGCTGTTTCCCATGACTTATTCGCAGCTTTCCGAAGGTATTGCGGGGGTGGACGGCGAGCTTTTGCAGATGGCAAAGGGGTACGGATTGCCCGTACGCCGCCGCCTTGCGTATATTTATATTCCGCATTTGGCGCCGATTGCGATTGAACAGACGGGCGCCAACCTTTCGTTCGGGCTCAAACTTATAATTTCCGCGGAGGTTATGGCTTCTACGCGTACGGCGCTCGGCGGTATGCTCACCGAAGCGCAGGCGTATATAAATCTGCCGCGCATAGCCGCGCTTACGCTCATTGCCGTCGCTTTCGGCATTTTAATAGAATTTGTTTTCCGCATAGCTGCCAACTATTCGTTCGGCTGGAAAAGGGCGGTGAACAATGATTAAAATAGAAAATCTGACCGTAAATTACGGCAAAAAAGTTGTTTATGACAATTTTAATCTGCAAATAGAGGACAAAAAGGTAACCTGCATACTCGGTGAAAGCGGTTGCGGCAAGACCACGCTTTTAAACGCTGTGGCAGGCATTCTGCCGCACGGCGGAACAATTTCGCCCGTCACGGTGTCATACGTCTTTCAGTCACCGCGGTTAATACCGTATATTTCCGTACTTAAAAATCTGACTGTTACGGGCGCGGAAAGCGCTGAGGCAACGGCAATGCTCGAAAGTGTGGGTTTGGCGGACAAACCGAACGTATATCCTCAAACGCTGTCGGGCGGCGAGGCGCAGAGGGTGTCGCTTGTGCGCGCGTTTTTAAAAAAGTCCGACGCGCTTTTAATGGACGAACCGTTTTCGTCGCTGGACTTGCATACAAAACTGTCGGTTATGGACGTATTCAGACAAATGCAGGCGGCGGAGGAAAGGTGCACGGTGTTCGTCACGCACGATATAGACGAGGCGCTGTACCTTGCCGACAGAATTATAGTTATGCGCGGCGGCACTGTTGCTAACGACTTGGAAAATAAAAACAAGGGAGAATTCGGTGCGAATTCCCCCTTGCGTGAAATTATTTTAAAAACTTTATTAAACGTTAAATCTGAATAGAATGACGTCGCCGTCCTTGACGACGTAATCCTTGCCTTCCGAGCGCACCTTGCCTTTCTCGCGCGCGCCGACGAGCCCGTTGCAGTCAAGAAGCGTCTGATAATCGACGACTTCCGCGCGTATAAAACCTTTTTCGAAATCGCTGTGAATAACGCCTGCCGCCTGCGGAGCCTTGGTGCCGTTGACAATGGTCCAGGCGCGCGTTTCCTTTTCGCCCGCGGTGAGGTATGAAATAAGCCCCAAAAGGGAGTAGCTCTTCTTAATAAGTCGGTTAAGTCCGCTCTCGGAAAGCCCGAGCTCCTCTAAAAACATAGCGCACTCGTCGGGCTCCATCTGCGAAAGCTCTTCCTCGGTCTTGGCGCATATAACCATAACTTCGCTGC
>CAZRJY010000042.1:0-8220 GCA_964600525.1 uncultured Clostridia bacterium | reverse complement strand
CTTGCGCATATGTTCGAGCCCCGAGAAAATCATTCTGGCAACCCAGAAGAAAATTATGTCGTAACCCGTTACAAGAACGTCGGTGGGATAGAAATATTCGAGGTCGGACGTGTCGTCGGGATAACCCAAAGTCGAGAACGGCCAAAGCGCCGAAGAGAACCACGTGTCCAGAACGTCCTCGTCCTGAACAAGGTTTTTACTTCCGCACGAAGGGCACTCGGTCGGGTCGTCTTTTAAACAGATTTCCCTGCCGCAGTCCTTGCAGTACCAAACGGGTATGCGGTGTCCCCAGTACAGCTGGCGCGAAATGCACCAGTCCTTGACGTTGTCCATCCAGTTGTAATAAATTTTCGCAAACCTTTCGGGAACAAAGGTGACCTTTCTGTCGTTTACCGCGCTTATCGCGGGCTTTGCCAAAGGCTCCATCTTGACGAACCACTGCTTGGAAACTCTCGGCTCTACCGAGGTGTGACAGCGGTAACAGTGACCTACGTTGTGAATGTGCGGCTGGATTTTTACAAGATTGCCGAGCGCTTTAAGCTCGTCTACGACAGCCTTGCGGCACTCGTAGCGGTCCATACCCTCGTACTTGCCCGCACCCGCGTTCATCGTTCCGTCCTCGTTCATAACGACTACGATTTCAAGGTTATGGCGCAAGCCTACCTCGAAGTCGTTGGGGTCGTGGGCGGGCGTGATTTTAACGCAGCCCGTGCCGAATGTCATATCCGCATGCTCGTCGCCCACGACGGGTATGGGCTTGTTGATAATAGGCAGAATTACGTTTTTGCCGATATATTTTTTATATCTCCCGTCGGCGGGGTTTACCGCAACCGCGGTATCACCGAACATCGTTTCGGGTCTTGTGGTGGCAACTACGAGCCCCTCGGTATCCGAACCCTCGATAAAATATTTTATGTGCCAGAGCGAAGAATTTTCCTCTGCGTACTCCACCTCCGCGTCGGAAATGGCGGTTTTGCAGCCCGGGCACCAGTTTATAATACGCGAGCCGCGGTAAATCAGTTTTTTGTTGTAGAGGTTGACGAATACCTCCCTTACCGCTTTGGAACACTTTTCGTCCATGGTAAAGGCAAGGCGCGACCAGTCGCACGACGAACCGAGCTTTTTAAGCTGGGTTACTATCCTGTCGCCGTATTTGTTTTTCCAGTCCCAGCAGTGCCCCAAAAACTCCTCGCGCGTTAAATCGTCCTTTTTTATGCCGCGTTTGGCAAGCGCCTCGACAACCTTTACTTCGGTTGCGATAGCCGAGTGGTCGGTACCGGGCAGCCAAAGCGCGCAGTAGCCCTGCATACGCTTGAAACGGATAATCGTGTCCTGCATGGTTTCGTCCACGGCGTGACCCATATGAAGCTGCCCCGTAACGTTGGGGGGCGGCATCATTACAGTAAAGGGCACCTTGTCGTCGTCGCGCTCAGCCCTGAAATAACCGCTGTTTTCCCAGTCTTTATACAGCCTGTCCTCAAACTCTTTGGGGTTGTAAGTCTTTTCCATATCCGTCACCTTAATTCTTAAACGCTATACTATTTTATTATATCTTAACCGACCAGCCATTGTCAAATGATGCGCAGGCAACATAAAATGTATTATCAAATTTTTTGAGGATAAAAAATGAAAAAGAAAATCTTAACTTTACTGTGCGCGGCAGTGCTCGCATTGAGTATGCCGCTCGCTTTTGCCGGCTGCAAAAAGGACGGCAAAGTTATCAAAATCAACGAAGTTACCCACTCGGTGTTCTACGCACCACTGTACTTAGCCGACGCGCTCGGATACTTTAACGACGAGGGCTACAAAATCGAGCTGACCAACGGCGGCGGCGCGGATAAAACCATGGCTGCCGTGCTTCACGGCTCGGCGGACGTAGGCTTCTGCGGTCCCGAAGCGGTCATTTATACTTATCTCGGCGGCAGCGGCGACGCGCCCAAGGTTTTCGGGCAGATGACCAACTGCGACGGAAGCTTCCTTGTCGGCAGGAAAGCCGAACCCGACTTTAAGTGGTCGAACTTAGATGGCAAAAACGTGCTTGCGGGCAGACCCGGCGGCGTTCCCTTTATGACCTTCAACTACGTTTGTAAGGAAAACAACGTAAACGCCAACTTTATTACCGACGTGCAGTTCGACAGTATGACCGCCGCGTTCTTAAACGGCGTAGGCGACTACGTGACGATGTTCGAACCCTCCGCCTCCGAGTTCCAGAAAGCTGGTAACGGCTATATAGTCGCACCCGTAGGTCCCGCGGGCGGCGAAGTGCCCTACACCTGCTTTATGGCTAAGCAGAGCTTTATCGAAAAGGAAACGGGCAAGGTCGACGCGATTTTACGCTCGGTTACCAAAGCGACCAAGTATATTTACGAAAACGACACCGAGACGGTTGCCGACAAAATTGCCAAGTACTTCGACAACACAAGCAAGGAAAGCATTACCGTTTCGCTTGAAAATTACAAGGCGATTAACACCTGGGTTACGAACATGGCAATGAAGGAAACCGCCTTCAACCGCTTGCAGGATATTATCCAGAACGCGGGCGAGCTTGAAAAGCGCGTTTCGTTCGGAAACATAGTTCTCACCGAAAGGGCAAACACGATTTATCAAGAAATATACGCATGATACTCTCATTCAACGACGTAGGTTATACCTACCACACCAAGGACGGCGAAACCAACGCGATAGCGCATATGTCGTTCGGGGTTGAGCGCGGACAGTTCGTGGCGGTAATAGGTCCGTCGGGTTGCGGCAAAACGACCATATTGTCGCTGACGGCGGGGCTGTTATCGCCCTCGTACGGCAAGATTGTGCGCGAAAACGCCGAGTTCGGATATATGTTACAGCGCGACGCGCTGTTCCCGTGGCGCACGGTGGAAGCGAACATTTTTCTGCCTTTGGAAGTTAAAAAACGCAACACGCCCGAGATGCGCGAAAACGCGCTGCGGCTTGCCGAAAAGTACGGCTTGAAGGACTTTCTGAAAAAGAAGCCCGCCGAGCTTTCGGGCGGTATGCGCCAAAGGGTTGCGCTAATCCGAACGCTTGCGGCACAGCCCGATATCCTTTTACTGGACGAACCGTTTTCGGCTCTGGACTATCAGACGCGGCTTAAAGTGTGCGACGACGTTCAGGCAATTATCAAGAGCGAAAAAAAGACGGCAATTTTGGTTACGCACGATATGTCGGAGGCGATTGCGCTGTCGGATAAGATTATAGTGCTGTCCTCGCGCCCTGCAACGGTTGTTGCCGAGCACGTAATCGACTTCGGCGACAACACCCCCAAATCGCGGCGCGAATGCCCCGAATTTTCGCAGACGTTCGAAGTTTTGCGCTCAGAACTCGGGTTATAAAATGCAATTACCCCCATAGTATACCTTAACGAAAGGAATTTTTTCACCTATGAAAAACGCAAACTACTCAAAGGAGCATATCCTTTACTTAAAAAAGAACAAGCGCTTTAAGATACTAATAAACGTTGTGCGCGTAGGACTGCTTGTCGCCGTTTTAGGCATCTGGGAACTGCTTGCCGACCTTAAAGTTATCGACTCGTTCGTAACAAGCTCGCCTTCGCGCGTGGCTAAAACGCTTGCGGATTTGTACCGGAACGGCACACTGTTTACGCACATAGGCATAACGCTTATGGAAACGCTGGTCGGCTTTGTGATAGCCGTAGTGCTGGGCTACTCGATAGCCGTACTGCTGTACATGAGCGACGGCGCGCATAAAGTTTTCGAGCCGTATATCGTAGTTTTAAACGCTCTGCCCAAAATCGCGCTCGGACCTCTTATCATAATATGGATAGGCACGGGCTACCCTGCCATAATTTTTATGACGGTTATTGTCGCGATTATCGTGTGCATAATGAATACGCTCACGGGTTTTCTGTCGGTAGACAAAACCATGCTGACGCTTATGCAGGCTATGGGCGCGAAAAAGCGGGAAATTCTCTTTAAGCTGATTATCCCCGCTTCGGTGCCGTCGCTTATTAACACTTTAAAAGTCGCCGTCGGGCTTGCCTGGATAGGCTCGGTTATGGGCGAATACGTATCCTCGCGCGCAGGGCTGGGGTACTTAATCGTTTACGGCGGTCAGGTGTTCAAGCTCGATTTGGTTATGACGTCCACCTTTATACTCTGTATTCTGGCTGGCGGTATGTACGGAATTATTGCGCTTATCGAAAAAAAACTGACTAAATAAATTAAGGCGCGGGCGGTTTAAAAAACCGCCCGCGCCCCTTTTGTTTTACGCTAACGCGTATAACCTCTCTTTGACGTTCAGCCCCTGCATTTGGTCAATCTCTCTTAAAATATCGTAAGCCCCGCGCTGAGGCACCTCCACCGCCTCGCAGTCCGCACCCAAAAGAAAAGTTTCGCCCAGGTGCTTCGCTTCTATGCTCTTTCTTATTTTCGTCATATAATTTAAAACCGTCATTTTAATACCTCTCTTTGTTTTACGCACTCATTTTAAAACACAATACTTGACACATATTGTCATATATGTTAAAATATTTTTAAGTTTTTTAATATTTTATTAGGGAAACAGCCATGAAATACCGTATTATGCTCAAAATGCTGACGCTTTTGATGTCGCGCAGAAAGGTGACGGCAAAAGAGATTGCCGACAGGTTTGAAATTTCGGTGCGCAGCGTATACCGCTACGTGGAAGAGCTTAACGTTGCGGGCGTGCCCGTAGACGTGGTGCGCGGCCGCTACGGCGGAATTTATATTGCCGACACGTTCAAACTGCCTTCGGGCTATTTTACGCGCGGCGAGTACGCGGCGACGGTCAACGCGCTTACCGCCATGCTTTCGACCGTGGACGACGCGGATTTGGTTACCGCACTCGAAAAGCTTCAACGCGAGCAGAAGTCGGACAAGCGCGAGCTTGCGGTTTGCGGCAACATTATAGTCGACGGCGGCGCATGGGCGGATTTGGGCAAGTTTCCGCAGAAAATGAAGGTTTGCGAGCAAGCCGTGCGCGAAAGCCGCTGTCTTGAAATAGACTACATCTCGCGCGAGGGCGAACACAGCAAGCGCGTTATCGACCCCCACGTGCTTATTTATAAACAAAACGTCTGGTACATATACGCGTTCTGCCACTCGCGTCAGGATTTCCGCACGTTTAAAATAGGGCGCATTAAGGGCGCGCGGTTTACGGGGCGCGACTTTGTTAAGCGCGAAATTACAAAGGACGAAATTCCTTTGAACTTCGACTATACCTCCGAACAGCTTGTGCCCGTAACTCTGGCAATAAAAAAAGACGCCCTTGCGGACGTTGAGGAATGGCTGGGCGTAGATAACGTAGAGCCGTACGGCAACGGACTTATAGCAAATGTTTCCCTGCCCGACGATGAAATGCTGGTGGACAAAATTTTAGGCTACGGCGGCAAAGTAAAGGTGCTTTCCCCCCTTGCTTTAAAAGAGCGCGTTAAAGCCGCGGCTCTTGCAATTGCCGAAGATTGATAAAAAAGGCGCGGACGAAAATTTCGTCCGCGCCTTAATATTTCAGTACAGTAAATGTCTTTCCCTTTGAGTATTATATTCGTAAATGTTAATTGCGCCCGCCGCTACTAAATCGTTTAATACGTCAAGCGCCCTTTCCCCCTCGCCGCAAAAAATAGTGCGTTTTGGCGAACGCAATACGGACGCATACATTCCGTCATAAATTCTTTTATCATATAAATACTTTCGCTTTATTATTTCGTATTCGTGCTTTGGCATTACTCCGCTTTCATACACTCCGTAAACTATTAAAATATATGAGTATAATTCCGCAAGCGTTCTGTCTTTTGCATAATTTATTTTGCCCATACACTTATATTATTTGTGTATTACACAAAAGTCAAGCAAAAATTTGTGTAATGTGCAAATAATAAATGTATGATTACATTCGATGAAATACACAAACGTTTATGCGAAGCGATAGAAACAAGTTCATTAAGCAAATCAGAAATTGCACGACTACTTGGTATGAACCCTTCAAACATAAGCAAATATTTGCACGCTAATTTATTTCCCTCTATTGATACTTTTGCAAACCTTTGCGAGATACTTGACATATCGGCAGACGATATTTTGGGACTTAAAAAATAATTTTAAAAGCGCTCCGCAATGAGCGCTTTTTTTAATGTCTTTTATCGTAATTAAACGCTTCGGCGTGCTCTTTAAACAGGTAGTCTAAAAACGCGTTGCACGATGCGTAAATCTCGTTATAAGTACGGTCGAAATCGCGGGTGTACCACGGGTCGGCAATCTCGGTTTTTTCGGGCAAAAAATATCCCAGCATATACACCTTTTCCGAATGCGCGCCAGCTATATGGGTTACGTCCGCATAATTCATTTTGTCCATAACCAGAATATAGTCGGCGTTCTTTATATCGGAAAGCGACAGCTTTTGCGCTCTGTGAGAAAAGTTATACCCCCTCTCTTTGAGCGCGCGCTGTGCGGGCGGATATACGGGGTTGCCCTCCTCGCAGTCGGAAGTCGCGCGCGAATTAACCGTAAACGAAAGCTCTATTCCGCGCTCTTTTATCAGCCGCATAAAAACCGCCTCCGCGAGCGGTGAACGGCATATATTCCCCAGGCAAACGAAAGTTACGGCAAACATTTACTCACCGAGTTTGGTCTGCTTGAAAGGTATGGGATTGGGCACGTAAGTTTCAAGATAGTCCAAAACTTCGTCAATCGTCGACTTTATTTCGTAGAGCTTCAAACAGCTCGGCGTTATGAATTTGCGCTCGCAAGCGACGTGCATAAACTTTTCAAGCGCGTCGTAATAGCCCTCGGTATTTAAAAACACTATCGCCTTGTCGTGGCGGTTGAGCTGCTTTAAGGTCACAACCTCGAACAGTTCCTCGAACGTGCCCACGCCGCCGGGCGTAATTATAAACGCGTCCGCGTCGTCCTCCATGACCTGCTTGCGCTCGCGCATAGTGTCGGTATAGGTCATTTTGTCGCACTCGTCAAAGAGCTGCTCGACCTCGTTTTCCTTAAAGAACTTGGGCACTACTCCGTGAACGTAGCCGCCGCCCCTTTTAACGCCGCGCGCCGCCGCGCCCATCAGTCCCGTTCCGCCCGCGCCGAACACCAAAGAGTGACCGCGCTTTGCCATCTGCTCGCCGAGAGCCTCTACCGTCTTGATATAAATTTCGTCAATGTGTGCGCTTGCCGCACCGAATACACATATTTTCATATTGCTTATTTTACCATAATTGCGCCGTCTTGTCAAGACTGCCGTACTCCGAGAATATGTATGTAGCGTATGCGCTCGAAAGTGTACGTGTTTATAGGTCTGCCATACGCGTCGAAAGTGTGCGCGGCAACAAGCGGCACTCCGCGCGAAAAGCCGACAACCACGGGCGAATGGTAAAAGTCGCCGTTGGCTCTGCCGAGCTGTATTATGTCGCCGACCTCTATTTTATCGGCGGTCACTTCCTCGGCAAACGGACCCGCGCCGTCGCCTATGCCGTCCTTGTTGCCGGTTAAGAAGTTGTAGAAGTATTCCACTCCCGTCCAGCTTGCCGTGCGGTCGTTGGCGCTTATGTAGAACCAGCCGAAAGTCGGCGTGTAGTTCATAACGCCCGAGCCCGCGTAAACGCACTGCGAGGCGAAGTTGGTGCAGTCGCCGCCTAAGTTGTCGAAGTTGTAGTAATTGGGGTTGCGCTTGAACGCCCACTTGCGCGCATATTCAACCGCCGCCCTTCTGTCATAGTCTTTAATAATCATACTTTTTATTGTATGAGTTCAAGGTGTAAAAAGGTGCGCCGCTTGACTTGCAAGTCAAGCGGCGCTTAAAGCTTTTACTTTTTATATCCGTTGGGATTTTTCGTCTGCCAGTTCCAGGACGACGAACACATTTCGTCAATCCCGAGCTTAGCCTGCCAGCCAAGTTCCCTTTTAGCCTTACTTGCGTCGGCGTAACATGCGGCAACGTCGCCCGCGCGGCGCGGCTTTATTACGTACGGAATTTTGTGTCCGCATGCCTTTTCGAACGCGCGGATAACTTCCAGAACGCTGTATCCCGTTCCCGTGCCGAGATTATAAACGTATACGCCGCTCTTTTCGGTTTTCTCTATTGCCGCAACGTGACCGCGCGCCAAATCGACAACGTGAATATAGTCGCGTACGCCCGTGCCGTCGGGAGTGTCGTAATCGTTGCCGAAAACTCCGACCTCTTTCAGCTCGCCTATCGCAACCTTGGCAATATACGGCGTCAGGTTGTTGG
>CAZRJY010000041.1:0-8274 GCA_964600525.1 uncultured Clostridia bacterium | reverse complement strand
AGTACTGCACTTATAAAAACAAAGTTATTCGCCGCCGCGCAGCCGCGCGGCGGCGGTTTTAAAGTAAGGAACTTTTATGAATTACGCAACTATAAAATATAACGATATATCCAACGGACCGGGCGTACGCGTAAGTCTGTACGTATCGGGGTGCCGCAATCACTGCAAAAACTGTTTCAATCCCGAAACGTGGGATTTTAACTACGGCGAGCCGTTCACCAAAGAGGTCGAGGACAAGATTATCGAGGCGATGAAGCCCGCGCATATAAAGGGCTTTACGCTTTTGGGCGGCGACCCGTTCGAGCCCGAAAACGCAAAAGCGCTTGCGCCGTTTATGAAGCGCTTACGCAAAGTTTATCCGAACAAGTCGTTCTGGTGCTTTACGGGCTACGATTTCGAAAGCGACCTTTTAACGGGCAGGCAGGGCGACCCCGACGACGTTATGGAAATTTTGAAGACGCTCGACGTGCTTGTCGACGGAAAGTTCGTCGAAAGCTTGAAGGATTTGAACCTGCGCTTTAAAGGCTCGTCCAACCAGCGCACTATTTTGGTTAAGCCCTCGCTTGAAACCGACGAAGTGGTTCTGTGGGATAACGTAACATCTGTTTGAGGTACATATGAAAATCAAAGTTAAAAAGTTAAACAAAAATGCAATAATGCCCTCTTACGGCAGCGAGTTTGCCGCGGGCGCCGACCTCTATGCGTGCATAGAAAGCGAAGTGACAATCGAGCCGCACACAACGGTTATGCTGCCCACGGGCATTGCAATCGAACTGCCCGTAGGTTACGGCGGCTTTATCTACGCAAGAAGCGGACTTGCCTCTAAGCGCAATCTTGCCCCTGCCAACAAGGTGGGAGTGGTAGACTGCGACTACCGCGGCGAGGTCAAGGTGGCGCTTCACAACCACGGCGAAACGGCGCAGACGGTTGCGGTCGGCGAAAGGATTGCCCAGCTTGTGGTTGCGCCCTATATTACCGCGGAGTTTACGGAAGCGGACGAGCTGTCCGACACGGTGCGCGGCGCTGGCGGTTTCGGCTCTACGGGCACTAAGTAAGGTATGAAACATTATCTGGGAATTGATATCGGCGGCACGTTTATAAAGGGCGTGCTCGTTGACGGAAACGGTAAAATTATATGCGACGGCAGCGTGCCCACCGGGTGCGGAAGCGGCGGCGACACTATGTGCAAAAACATAGCTTCGCTTTGTGCGGACTTGCAGAGCAGTGCGGGCGTTTCGGCGGTTGCGGTCGGCGTAGGCTGTGCGGGTATGATTGCCGAGGACGGCACCGTTGTGTTTGCGGGCAATCTCGGACTGAATAATTTTCCGCTTGCAAAAAAGCTTTCCGCACTTTTAAATATGCACGTTTCGGTAACTAACGACGCCAACGCGGCGGCTCTCGGCGAGGCGGTTTTCGGCGCGGGCAAGGGTTATTCGGACAGCGTATTTATCACTCTCGGCACGGGCGTTGGCGGCGGAATAATTATCGGCGGCAAGCTGTTTCAGGGCGGCAAAAACGTCGGCGCGGAAATAGGGCACACGGTAATTAACCACGGCGGCGAAAAGTGCACCTGCGGTCGGAAAGGCTGTTTCGAGGCGTACTCGTCCGCGACCGCGCTTATCCGCGATACGAAAAGAGCGATGGAGGAGGACAAATCCTCGGCAATGTGGAAGTGCGGCGGTTTGGATAAAGTTACGGGCAAGACCGCGTTTGACTATGCCGACGGCGACTCCGCGGCAAAGAAAGTGGTGGAAGGTTATATTTACAACCTTGCGTGCGGCATAATAAATCTTGCAAACGTGTTCCGACCGCAGGCGGTAATTTTAGGCGGCGGCGTTGCCGAGCAGGGCGACAGGCTGATTGCGCCCTTACAGGAGAGGCTGGACAAAAAGATTTTCGGCGGACAGAGTTACGCGCCGGTTAAGATTGTAAAGGCAAGTCTGGGCAACCTTGCAGGCGCTTTGGGGGCCGCCAAGCTGGTTATGAATTCATAATTTAATTTAGCCGTCATAGTATATTAAACTATGGCGGCTAAAAAATTTAAAGGTAAAAATTCGCTCTTCGCGGCTGTCGGAGCGGCTACGGGCCTGGGCAACGCGTTCAGATTTCCCGCGCTGTGCGTAAAGTACGGCGCGGCGTTCGTTATAGCGTATGCGGTCGTTCTGGCGGTCGTATGCTATCCGTTGCTCGTTGCCGAACTGAGCTTCGGCAGAAAGAATATAGGCGGTAAAGGGGCTAAAATATGGTCGGCAATATTGCGCGCGGCGGCGGCAAATTCCGCGTTAATCGCGCTATATTACGGGGTCATTGCGGCAAAACTGGGTTCTGCAAGCCTCTCTTACGCGGTTTTCGGCAAACTTGATACCAACGACTTTTCACCGCTGTTTTTCGCCGCGCTTGCGGCGGTGATGTGCGCGGTATACGGCTTGATTAAGGGTGCGCCGCGTACACTTTCGGCGTCGGGCAAGGTTTCAGTAACATTGTCGCTCGTGCTGTTTTGCGCTCTTGCGGTGGCGGGGGTGGTGCGCGGCGGCGCGTTTTCGTCGCTGGATATTGCCTGTCTTGCACAAGGCGGAATATGGATTGACGCGCTGGGGCAGTCGCTTCTGGCGCTCTCGCTTGCGGCGGGAGTTATGCCGACGTACGCAAAAACGCTGCCCGAAAGTTCGCCGTCCTGGTCGGCGGCGCTCAAAATAGTGGTTGCTAATTTTGTTATCTGTATGCTCGCAACGCTGTCCATTTTGCCCTTTTCGGTCACTTTTTCCCGAACGGTCGGGGTTAAATGCGCATTAAATGCGTATTCGCAGGTAATTTCCGCACTTTTTTCGGGCGGGGCCGGGGCAAATATTTTCGGCGCGCTGTTGTTTGCCGTCTTAACCGCGGTGGCGGTTCACTCGTTATCGTCGCTCGCTTTCCCCGCGCTGTCCGCGGTTGCTTCGAAAATAAGGTTCGCACCGCTTATCTCTTGCGTAGTTGCCGCCTGCCTTGCGCCGCTTTTTGTATGCAACGATATGCGCGTTTTGTCTGTCTGTGATAAAATCGCGTGCTCGGTAAACGCGGTGGCGATAGCGGTTGCGGAGGGGCTGTTTTTCCTTTCGCAAAGGCATATTACGGGGGCAATTGCCGAAAAACAGGCAATTTGACAAATTTTTCGCGCAGTATTAAAATTAAAACGACCTATGAAAAGAACGTTAAAATACATAAAGCCGTATTCGGGGACGGTTGCCGCAGGGCTGATATTCAAGTTTATCGGCAGTGTTGCGGAACTTTTTCTGCCCCTTATTCTCGACTACATAATAGACGAGGTTGTGCCCGTTAAGGATACGAAAATGCTGATAATCCTCGGCGCGGCAATGCTCAGCTTTTCGCTTGTCGCTCTGGGCGGCAATATAATCGCCAACCGCTTTGCCGCCAAATCTTCGGGCAAGATGACAAGGGATTTAAGGTACGACCTTTTCAAAAAGACCTCGGCGCTCAAAGGGGCGCAGGTCGACGCGTTCACACTGCCTTCGCTTGTTTCGAGGCTGACTTCCGACACCTACTACGTCAACCAGGCGGTGGCGCGGTCGTTAAGACTCGGAGTGCGCGCGCCCATACTTTTAATCGGCGGACTTATCCTAACTTTCGTTCTCGACTGGCGGCTTGCGCTCGTGCTTCTGGCTTGCGTTCCCTTGGTGAGCATAGCGGTGGTCGTCATTACCAGAAAGAGCGTGCCTATGTATACCAAGGTGCAGAGAAGCGGCGACAACGCGGTGCGCGCCATGCAGGAAAACATCTCGGGCGTGCGCGTTATCAAGGCGCTGTCCAAGACCGAATACGAGGTGGAAAAATTTCAGTCGGTGAACGCCGAGCTGACCGCCGACGAATTCAAGACCAACAAGCTCACCTCGCTGACCAATCCGCTTGCAACGCTCATTTTAAACGCGGGGCTTGTGGGCGTAATCGCGGCAGGCGCAATAATAGGGGCGCAGGCAGGCACGGTGCTCGCGTTCCTTTCGTTTTTCACAATTATCTTAAACGCAATGCTCGGCATCTCCAAAATTTTCGTAACCCTCTCACGCGGCGTGGCTAGCGCCGAGCGAATAGAGCGCGTTCTGGAAACGGACGAAACGATGCCCGTCGGCGGGTTTCCCGAAAGCGACAAAGAAAACGCCGTAGAGTTCAAGGGCGTAAGCTTTTCGTACAACGGCAGGGAGGACAACCTGCACGATATTTCGTTTGCCGTAAAGCGCGGACAGACGGTGGGCATAATCGGCGGCACGGGCAGCGGCAAGACGACGATAATCAATCTGTTAATGCGCTTTTACGACGTGAGCGGCGGCGCGGTGTACGTGGACGGGCGCGACGTGCGCTCGTACCCCGAAAGCGAGCTCAGAGAGAAGTTCGGCGCGGCGTTCCAGAGCGATTTTTTAATAGCTTCGACCGTGCGCGAAAATATCGACTATTTCAGAAATCTTCCCGAAGAGAAAATTTCAAAGGCGGCGGAGGTTGCCTGCGCTTCGGAATTTATAGAGGGGCTGGAAGGCGGTTTGGATTATCCGCTTGCGCAGAAGGCGGCGAACCTTTCGGGCGGACAGAAACAGCGGCTTTTGATTGCCCGCGCGCTTGCCGCCGCTCCCGAAATTCTAGTGCTTGACGACAGCTCGTCCGCGCTCGACTACGCAACCGACGCGAAGCTGAGGAAGGGGCTCAAAGAGAATTATCCCGACTGCACCAAAATCATAGTGGCGCAGAGGGTGAGCGCGGTCATGCACGCCGACATTATTATCGTTATGGACGACGGCAAAATCGCGGGGGCTGGCACCCACGCGGAACTGAACCAAACCTGCGCGGAGTACAGACAAATCTGTATTGTTCAGACGGGAGGCGATTTATGAAAGAACCCCGTATGAACGTCAGCGACCGCCGCACCTTCGCAAACAGAAAGGTAAACGTTAAGTACACGCTTAAAAGACTTTTGTCGTACCTCAAACCCACGATGCCGCTGTTTATCGTTGTGTTTTTAGGCAATCTTTTGTCGGTTGTTTTGTCGCTTATGGGACCGTACGTCTGCGGTCTTGCCGTTGGCGAAATTAAGACGGACGGAACGACGAATTTCAACGCGATAACGTATTACTGCGTTATACTCGCGGCGGTATACGTGGCGTCCGAACTCATAAATTACGCAACAACTGTGGGTATGGCGTACGTGGCGCGGAGAATGACCAAAAAGATGCGCGCCGACCTGTTTAAGAAGCTTGTGCACCTGCCGGTCGGCTATTTCGACGCGCGGCAGGCTGGCGACGTAATATCGGTGCTGTCCTACGATATCGACACGGTGGGCACCTCGCTTGCAAACGACGTGCTGCTCGTTTTAAAGAGCGCGGTTCTGATTGTCGGTTCGCTCACAATGATGCTGGTTATCGCCGCGCCGCTGGTTGCGGTGTTCGCCGTAACCATACCGCTCTCGCTTATAATTACGCGCATTATTACCAAAAAGGTACAGCCGCTCTACCGCAGGCGTTCGGCAAAACTCGGCGAGCTTAACGGCTTTGCCGAGGAGGTGCTCTCTGGGCAGAAGACCACCAAGGCGTACAACCGCGAGCAGGAAATTTTACAGCGCTTCCAAGTCAAAAACGAGGCGGCGAACGACGCGTATACAACCGCCGAATACTACGGCACGATATCGGGCCCTTGCGTAAACTTTATAAACAATCTCTCGCTCACGCTTATAAGCGTGCTGGGCGCATTGATGTTTGCTTATCAGTGGGGTGGTGTGGGCATAAGCCAGATATCTTCGTTCGTGCTGTACTCGCGCAAGTTCTCGGGACCCATAAACGAAATAGCCAACGTCATAGGCGAATTCCAGTCCTCTATTGCCGCTGCCGAAAGAGTTTTTACGGTGTTGGAGGAAAAAGAGGAAGAACTGGAAGCCGAGGGCGCAAAGACGCTTGAAAAGGTTGAGGGCAACGTGGAAATAAGCGGCGTGGACTTCGGGTACGTACCGGGCAAGCCCGTGCTGAAAAACTTTTCGCTTAAAGCCGACAGCGGCGACTTGATTGCGATTGTCGGCAAGACGGGCGCGGGCAAGACGACGGTTATCAATCTTTTAATGCGCTTTTACGATGCGGACGCGGGCACTATTTCAATCGACGGCAACGATATAACGCAAGTGACGCGCTCGTCGCTTCGCGGCGCGTTCACAATGGTGTTGCAGGATACCTGGCTGTTTGCTGGCACGGTGTACGAAAATCTTGCCTACGGAGTCGAGGGCGCCACCCGCGAGAGGGTGGAGGAGGTTTGCAGGCAAGCCAAAATACACTCGTTCATAACAAGACTTCCGCAAGGTTACGATACTTATCTTTCGGACAACGCGGTCAATATATCCAAGGGGCAGAAACAGCTTTTAACAATAGCGCGCGCAATGCTTTCGCCCTCGCCCATGCTCATTTTGGACGAGGCGACCTCGAACGTGGACACGCGCACCGAGCAGATTATTCAGAATGCTATGACCGAGCTTATGAAGGGCAAGACGTGTTTCGTAATCGCGCACAGACTTTCGACCATTAAGAACGCCGACAAAATTTTAGTTATGGACGGCGGCAACGTGGTCGAGCATGGCACTCATTCACAGCTTATGGAAAGCAGGGGTTACTATTACAGACTGTACAATTCGCAGTTTGAGAGCTACTGACAACTCAGAAAATTTTTGACAACCGTCGACAAAATAAGTCAAAGGTGTTGATTTTTATAATAATAATGTGATAAAATCATTCAGTAAGAATAATGTTAGGAGTGTAAAAATGTCACAAAACAGTTTTAACGGAACCAACGAGCAGGAAAAGGCTCTGCGTGAAGTAATAGCTAAGCTCCGCTCTGAACGCGGCTGTCTTATGCCTATTCTGCACGAAGCGCAGGAAATTTACGGCTATCTGCCCGCGGAGGTTCAGACCATTATTGCAGAAGAACTCAATATTCCGCTTTCGGAAGTGTACGGCGTCGCCACGTTCTATACGCAGTTTTCGTTGCAGCCCAAGGGCAAGCACCGCATATCGGTTTGCCTCGGCACGGCGTGCTACGTAAAGGGCAGCGACAAGATTTTGGCGGCGGTTGAAAAGGAACTCAGAATTTCGTGCGGCGAGTGTACTCCCGACGGCAGATTTTCAATCGACAGTTGCCGTTGCGTAGGCGCGTGCGGTCTTGCGCCCGTAATGATGATTGACGACGACGTTTACGGCAGACTCACCGAAAAAGATATTCCGGAAATTCTGGAAAAGTATATGCAGGACTAAGGAGGAAGGAAAATGACTGTTAAAGAATTCGAAGCAAGAGCAGCGAAAAAAGCCGACCTCATCAAGGTCAGAAGAATTATAAGGGAGCAGGCGGAAGCGCTTTCCGCAAACACGGGCTACCGCAAGCAGGTTTTGGTGTGCGGCGGTACGGGCTGTACCTCGTCAAGCTCTTTGAAAGTTATCGAGCAGTTGGAGACAAGCTTTAAAGAGCTGGGCATTGACGACGTTCTCATCGTCAAGACGGGCTGTTTCGGTCTGTGCGCGCTCGGCCCCATTATGATAGTTTATCCCGAGGGTGCGTTCTATTCGCAGATGACCCCCGAGCACGCAAAGACGGTTGCCGAAAAGCACCTTGTTAAGGGCGGCAACATCGTTAAGGAGCTCTTATACGCGCCCACCGTTCACGACGACGGCAGCGTTATTCCCTTTGCGGAAATTCCCTTCTATAAGCACCAGATGCGTATCGCACTCAGAAACTGCGGCGTAATAGCGGCGGAGGATATCGACGAGGCGCTTGCGGCAGGCGACTATCAGGCGCTCAAAAAAGTTTTATTCGGAATGACCCCCGACGAGGTTATAGAAACCGTTCTGGCTTCGGGACTTCGCGGACGCGGCGGCGCGGGCTTCCCCACGGGACGCAAGTGGGCGTTCACCAAGGCTTCGGTAAGCGACGTCAAATACGTCTGCTGTAACGCCGACGAGGGCGACCCCGGCGCGTTCATGGACAGGTCGGTTTTGGAGGGCGACCCCCATACCGTGCTCGAAGCAATGACCATAGCGGGCTTTGCGATAGGCGCGCATCAGGGTTACATTTACGTCCGCGCGGAGTATCCCATCGCGGTAGAAAGACTTAACATTGCCATAAAGCAGGCGAGAGAAGCGGGACTTTTGGGCAAGGACATTTTAGGAAGCGGTTTCGATTTCGATATCGATATCCGTCTCGGCGCAGGCGCGTTCGTCTGCGGCGAGGAAACGGCGCTTATGCGCAGTATCGAAGGCGGCA
>CAZRJY010000040.1:0-8291 GCA_964600525.1 uncultured Clostridia bacterium | reverse complement strand
TGAAAATGTGAACGATTACGTCCTCGTAGTCGAGTACCGCCCATCTGCCCTCGCGTATTCCCTCTCTGCGGCGCGGCGTTAACGAGCATTCCTTTTCCATCTTTTCCTCTAAATTTTCCGCCAGCGATTTGACCTGGGTGGACGAACGTCCGCTGCAAATTACAAAGTAATCGCACAGCGACGTCTTGCTTTCCACGTCTATATATACTATTCCGTACGCCTTTTTATCGCTAAGATATTTGCATATCGTCTGCGTTTTCTGCATACTTGCCGTCAATTTGCTTTGATTTTCACTCATGTTTTTTATCCTTAATATAATTATATGCCCGCAGGGTTTCGCCGTCGAGCGGCGCGCCCGTGCCTTTAAGATGCTCTATCTGTTGCGAGAGCGCCGCAAAAAGGCACTCCCTTAAATCGCGCCTGAAAAGCTCGCGGAGTTTTTCAGCCCCTTCGAACTTCCGCCCCTCCTCCAACATATCGCAAAGGAACAAAAGAGCGTCGGCGTCGGTCATATTTTCCTTGCCCGTCGTGTGGCAGGCAATGGCGCTTAAAACAATTTCGTCGGTTACTTTGAAATGCGTTCGCGCCACAAACTCGCTTGTGTACTGGTGCATTACGGGCGCAGGAACTTCACGCGGCGGAACAAACCCGTTTAAAAGCGGACTGTTTTCGGGCAGATTTTTAGCGCAGTCGTGCAGAGCCGCCATTGTGATTGCCTGTTCCTCGGTCAGGTGAGCGCGCGCGGCGTTTTTGGCGCAGAGCACGGCAACGCGCACGGTGTGCGCCCAGCGCTCGGGCTTCAACAGCTTTTTAACTCCGTTAAGCCGCCCCGAATAGTACAAGCCGTTGTCCCTAATGTATTGCCCTACCGACGGATTTACATACATATCGAACTCGCCGTCCAGCGCGGCAAGAGTGCGGATTGCGGTAGAGCTGACCTTTTCGCCCACGTACGGAATGGTTTTAACCTTTGTATTAAAAAGACTTTCCACACGCGCCTTGCTGTCCTCGAAGCCCTTGCTTTCCTTCCTCGCGCATGCGGCGAGCGAAAAGGTTTCGAGTATCTTTTCGGGGTTTTTCCACTGCGGAAAATTTTCGAGCATGTCCGCGCCGATTATCAGCCACCTCTCGGCGTCCTTGTAAATTTCGGCAAAGTGCTCGCAAGTTAAATAGGTATACGAAACGCCGCCGCGCGTCAGTTCGAAGTTATCGACCTCCGCCTGCGGTAGCGAGGCGAAAGCAAGGCGGCACATTTCGAAACGCTGCCAAAAGTCGGCGGCAAGCTTTCCCTTTTTGTGCGGACTTACCGCCGTGGGCATTATTATTATTTTGTCCAGCCCGAGCGCATTTACCGCAGCGCGCGCAAGATTTACGTGCTCGCGGTGAACGGGGTTGAACGCTCCTCCGAAAATAGCTATTTTCATATCGTATATCTACCGTATTTCGGTCAATAATTTAACCGATGAAAAAATTGAATTTTGCTCTTATTTCCGACGTTATATTCTTTGCGCTTTGCGCGTTTATTTTATGCTTTACCGGCGTGCGCTTTTATACGCGCAACGCACTTACCGCTTTAATCGTTGCAATCGGCACCGCCGCCGTGTGCGGCGTTATCGCCTTTTTCATTCTCGTATCCAGACGTAAAAAAAGGCTTATATTATCGCTTGGCGAAAGCGAGAGAAAATCGCTCTCTCTGCACCTTTCGGTCTGCGGCGACGAATACCTGTGCAATTTGTTCGAAAAAGCGTTGGAAGGCACATATGTACGGGGTAAACGCCTGCAAGATAACGAAAACGTGTACTTTTTCAACTTTAAAATGTCGCCATTATCGTCCGACGATATAGCCGCGGTAATACGCACTAACGTAAAAAAGAATAAGCATATTTACTGCTGTGAAATCTCGCCCGCGGCGCTGTCGCTTGCCGACGATTTCTCAATTCAAATCGTGACCGTTGCGGAAATCTACGCACTTTTAAAGGATAAAAACCTGTTGCCCGAAAAGTACGCTTTGGGCAACGTTAAAAAGCCGAACGTTTTCAAACGCATTAAAAAGCGCTTTAACCGAAAGCTGTGTCCGCCCCTCTTTTTCAGCGGTTTTACCCTGCTGTTCTTTTCGTTTTTCACCTTTTACCCGACCTATTATATCGTGTTCGGCGGTCTACTCATGACCCTTTCCGCAATAAGCCTTTTAATCAGTCAGCCGAGCTGAATATGGTTGAAATTCGGCTTCGACGATTTGCGGTACAAAACCGCCTTTCTTCCTATCACTATTACGCACTCGGCTCTTAAAAGGGCAGCAAGCTCCCTGCCGATATCCTGAGGGTCGCCGTCCGCGTTTTCCAGAATGTGCACCTTTATAAGCTCCCGCGCCTCTAAGCAGTCCGAAAAGCTTTTAAGCATGTTTTCGCCTATTCCGTCCTTGCCAAGCTGACCTATCGGGTCTAAATTAGCCGCAAGGGCTTTTAATTTACTCCTTTGCTTGCTTGTCAACATAATAATTATTCCTCAATCAACAAATTCGAATTCGACGTCGCCTACGATTACGGTGTCCTTTTCGTTTATGCCCATTCGTTTAAGCTGAGCTATAACTCCCTTTTCGCGCAGAATTTTCTGGAAATACGCCATCGACTCCGCGTCGTTTAAGGCAACGTTGCGGCAGAGCATGTCCACAAGGCTTCCCACCAAAACGTACGCGCCGTTTTCGTCGACGAAAATTTCGTAGTCAAGATTTCCGCTTTTGCGGTAAGTGAAGTTTTCGTCCGCCGCAATGGGCTCTGCTTTCGGCAGAGTTTTAAGTAGCTCGTTTGCGGCAACGATAAGTTCCTCGGTGCCCTCGCCGCTGACCGCGGTTACGGGGAAAATTTTGTACTTCTTTCCGAACTTCTTTTTAAACGCTTTAACGTTTTCCTCCGCACCGGCAACGTCGCATTTGTTCAGCGCGACAATCTGCGGAAGCTCCGCCAGCTTTTCGGAATACTCTTTAAGCTCGGCGTTGATTTTATTAAAATCGTCAATGGGGTCGCGCTCCTCGCAGCCCGAAATATCCACGACGTGCACGAGCATTCGCGTACGCTCTATGTGCCTTAAAAAATCGTGACCTAAGCCCGCGCCCTGCGCCGCGCCCTCGATAAGACCGGGAATATCCGCGGCAACGAACGCGTCGTCGTACACTCGCACCACGCCCAGATTGGGCGAAAGCGTCGTAAAGTGATAGTTGGCTATCTTGGGGTGCGCCGCCGAAATTTTGGAAAGAAGCGTGGACTTGCCCACGTTGGGGAAGCCTATCAGCCCCACGTCGGCTATGACTTTGAGTTCGAGCGTAACTTCGTGCAGTTCGGTCTTTTCGCCCTTTTGCGCAAAGTTGGGGGCGTGCCTTCTTGCCGTGGTAAAGCGCACGTTGCCTTTACCTCCCCTGCCGCCTTCCGCCACAAGCTTTTTGTCGCCCGCCGTAAACATATCGGCAATCACCGCGCCGCTTGCGAAATCCTTTACTACCGTACCCACGGGAACGCGGATTAAAACGTCGTCGCCGCCCTTGCCGAAGCACTGGTTGGTGCCGCCGCGCTCGCCGCTCTCCGCAACGTATTTGGTCTTGTATCTGAACGGCAAAAGAGTGTTCAACGACGCGTCCGCAACAATGTACACGTCGCCGCCCTTACCGCCGTCGCCGCCGTCGGGTCCGCACGCGGGCTTGCCCTTGTACGCCTTGAACGAATTCATACCGTCGCCGCCGTCGCCCGACTTCACGGTTATCTTAACTTTATCAATAAAAATGCTGTTATCTGCCATTTGGTGCCCTACTATGTGCCGTTTAACGCACTTTATCTGCCGCCCGCCGCCTTTAAAAACGCCTTGGACTTGGTGCAGAATTCCGCGTTACCGCCCGTCTTTTTCATCGTTGAATACAGTTCGTCCTCGCTTAAATTCCCCGCAAGCTGACCGCGGATTACCGCCGAACAGTCAAGCTCGTTTTCGCTTAAAAGCAGTTCCTCTTTTCTCGCGCCCGAGGAACGGATATCTATTGCGGGGAATACTCTGCGCTCCGCAAGCTTGCGCGAAAGCACTATTTCCATATTGCCCGTGGATTTGAATTCCTCGTAAATTATGTCGTCCAGCTTACTGCCCGTATCGACAAGCGCGGTCGCTATTATCGTAAGCGAGCCGCCGTTCTCGATATTTCTTGCCGCGCCGAAAAAGCGTTTGGGCTCTACCAAAGCCTGCGGGTCGAGACCGCCCGAAAGCGTTCTGCCCGAATTTGCCAAAGCGTTGTGCGCCCTTGTCAGCCTTGTTATGCTGTCTAAAAGAACAACCACGTCTCTGCCGGCTTCCACCTGCCTCTTTGCGTATTCCAGCGTGAGCGAAGCGATATGCGTATGGTGAACGTCGCCCTTGTCGAAGGTCGAGAAAATGACCTCCGCGCCGTCGACCGAACGCATTATGTCGGTGACTTCCTCGGGGCGCTCGTCGACCAGAAGCACAATTACAAGCGCTTCGGGATAGTTGTGGCGAATGGCGCTTGCAATGCCCTTTAACATTGTGGTCTTACCCGCCTTGGGGGGCGAAACTATCAAAGCTCTCTGCCCGAAGCCTATGGGCGAAAACAGGTCGATTACCCTGTCGGTAAGATTGCCGCCCTCGCGTTCGAGCGTAATTCTTCTGTCGGGATAGCACGGCGTAAGACTTTCGAAAGGCAAGCCGCGCGGTATGTCGGGCGACCTGCCGTTTATGCTAATAATATAGGTTGCGCCGGGGCACTCGTTTACCTTTCTGCGCTTTGCCTTGCACACGATTTTGTCGCCCGTTTTAAGTCTGAAACGGTTGACGAACGAAGCGTGCATGAAGACGTCGTTAGCCGAGGTTATCTGCATATTCTGAGTGCGCAGAAACCAGAACTTGTCGGCGGATTCCAGAACGCCCGAATAAGTGGCTTCCTCCCACTCTTCTTCCGAGGCAACCGAAAAATTGCCGTCGCCGTCCTCGCGTGGAAACGGCTGCGACGATTCGGCAATCTCTAAGCTACACTGCCTGCATTTATTTATTTCCTCGACAAGGTCCGAGTCGTACTCCTCCGATTTGGGCGGCGCGCCGCGCGTAGAGCGCGGACAGGGCATAACCTCGCCCTTTGCTATCGCTATAATATCGTTGATAAGCTCCGCCTTTTTCTTTTTCGTGGGGAATGCAACGCCCACAGCTCTGCCAATCTGCCAAAGCTGATGAATACCCTTTGTGTCGAGCCTGATTCTAATGCTGTCGGTTATATCCATTATGACCTCTTATTGAATTTTGTTGGTTTTGAAACTGTCGGTGAAATACGGCGGAAAGTGCCGCAAATTAATAGGAAAAACGCAGTTGAACTGCCTGAAAAACTTTAATTATAATTTATGTAATGTGGAAATTAAAATATGATTTAAAGACGTGGTATAAATTTATTTGAAAATTTTACCTCATAATGTAAACTTTGGTGGTTTCGCCGTCGACGTCGTCGCGGGAAAGTTCGATTTCTCCTTCAACCTCTTCGCACTCGACTTCGCCTTCCATCAGCGAAACGAATTCGTCCACCTTGTCTATATCCAGCTCGCACCCCTTACAGCGGTAGTGCATGGGGATAACCACGTCGGGCATAAGCCTGTCGACGTACTCCTTTGCCATATTCGCGTCAATCGTGTAGTTGCCGCCGACGGGTATTAACAGCACGTTCACGGGCAAAATCGCCTCGATAAGCGAGGGCGAGCATTCCTCGCCGAGGTCGCCGAGATGACAGACGTCCAGCCCGTCCATGCGAAACTTGAAGATTACGTTCTCGCCGCGCAGTGCGCCGCCCTTGTCATCGTGACTGCTCTTTACAGCATTTATTACCACACCGGGCAATTCGTAACCCTGTTCTTTATCCAGAATTACCGGATTTCCGCCGACGGCGTTGACGTTGTCGTGGTCGTAATGGTGGTGGGAAACGGTTACCGCGTCGGCCGATACCTGCGGCATACGGTACCCGATAGATTCGGCGTAAGGGTCGGTTACTATCGCCGTACCCGTACTTTCGGTTAAAAGAAAACTCGAATGACCTAAATACTTTATTTTCATAACTTTTTCCTGTCTGTATTATTGTAAATAATAAAAACGAAATTGTCAAGGAAAGTGCTATTGCAAAACGCTTGCAATAACCGACAAATTTACCGCATCGCCGCCCTCGCCGTAGGAAAATTCACATTCCGCTTTGCAGTCCGCGCCGTCGAATTTTATTCCGAGCTTTCGGGTAAATATCGGGAACTCTCCGCCGTTAGTTCCGTCGTCAAAGCGCGCGGCGGTAGTTTGTCCCTCGATAAAGCGCATAGAAAGTCTGATAGCGCCGAGGCGCAGCTGCGCCATCTCGTTTTCGCCTATTTCCAGGCTGTATTCCGCGCCGTCGAAAATATAGTGCAAAACCAGAACGCCGTCGTAAAGCTCGCCGCTTGCGTCCACCGCCACGGTGCTCTTTTCTCCGTCCGACGTCTGAGTTATTTCCAGTCCGTATTTCATATAGCCCCCTATTTCAGTTCGGTTACCGTTATGCCGTCGCCCGCAAAGTTGTTTGCCTTGCCGTTGCGGTATGCATTAGCGCCCACGCTTAAATTGCGTTTGACAGCTTCCGTACTCGCACTGCGTTCAGCCTCTTTTAAAGCTTCGATAAAATTGCCCAGCGACTTATGAAGCGTTTCCGCCTTTTCGATAAGATTTCCGGCATTGCGCAAATACAGCTCCGACCACACGTTTTCGTCCACGCCCGCAATCCTCGTCATATCCTGAAAACTGCCGCCCGTAAAGCCCAGACAACCGTCTATTTCGGGGTCGTTTACGTAGCAGTTGGAAACGACGTGCGCAAGCTGCGAAGTGTACGCGATTTTTCTGTCGTGCAGCTCCGCCGAGCACTCTACAATGCGCTTAAAGCCCATATCCTTGACAAGCGTTTTTATAACGTTTAATGCGCGTTCGTCGGTATATATATCGGGGGTAATCACCATACTTGCGTTGTCAAACAGGTCCGCGCACGCGTTTTCCACGCCCGAAACCTCCTTGCCCGCCATAGGGTGGGTACCTACGTAATTAACGTTTAAATTCGCACCGTAAACCGCGTCCGCGATATACTTTTTAACGCCGCAGATATCGGCGACAACCGCACCGTCTTTAAAGCGCGTATTCAGAATAAAGTCTACCGTGGGTTTGGGCGGAAGAGCAACGAATACGACGTCGTAGCATTCGAAGCTTTCCGCCGCGCCGTCGACGATATTATTTTTAAGCGCGTATTCAAGCGGCGCGGCGGAACGGTTGTAACCGTCCACGTTATAGCCCGCACGCTTTAACGCCATACACATAGAACCGCCTATAAGTCCCAGTCCCGCAACACAGATTTTCATAGTTTGTTACCTTTAAAACTTAATATAAATTAAGTATAACACAAAGTTGAGCTTTACACAAATAAATTAACCGCCTGCTTTCTACTTAAAGAAATCAGGCGGCACATTTATCGAGGATTTACGCAACCGCACTTTACGTAATTGCGTTTCATATTCGGTTTTTGTTATTGCTCCTATTCTATATAATTCATCAATATCTAACAGAGCTTCCAACATTATGCCGTTATACTGTTCGTCGTCTAATTCACAAACAGATGTTTTAATATTATCGATGTTTAATTGTTGCGTTTTTAGAGCTTCGTAATCACCACTACTCATTTCGTTATTCTTATACATTTTAAAGTATTTCCTTATTTTTTGATATCTGACCAAAAACTCATTTTCACTTTCTTTCCATATTAATCCCATATTCACCTCTTAACTTTGATTTTTTAATCATTATATCAAGTCTCATAAGACTTAGTCAAGTCATTTAAGACTTAACTGCATATACTATGCTTATGGATTACGCAGAAAGAATTAAAGAGCTGAGACAATCGAAAGACCTAAGTCAAATGCAACTTTCCAAACTGACGGGTTTAAGTCAGTCGGCAATTGCGAAATGGGAACTGCGGAAAACCGAGCCTACCGCTTCCGCAATTATCACCCTTTCGAAATTTTTCGGCGAAACGGTCGGTTATATTTTAGGCGTCGAAGATTAAACGGACATTATATCAGGGCGGTTGTTAAAAGCAACCGCCCTATTTTAATTGACATTTTTTGGAATTATTTTTATAATAGTCTGCGAACAAAATAAATAATTCGAGGTGTTTTTCAATGAACAAAATGTCGGTTAAAGATTTAACAAATCTTAAAGGCAAAAAAGTACTCGTAAGGTGCGACTTTAACGTACCTATGAAA
>CAZRJY010000039.1:0-8676 GCA_964600525.1 uncultured Clostridia bacterium | reverse complement strand
AAAGGTAAGAGGAGAAGATTATGGCTAAGGCTAATTTAAAGAAAAAGTTGCAGTTTTGGGGAACAGGCAGAAGAAAGAAGGCTATTGCCCGCGTTCGTCTTATTCCCGCAGGAACGGGCGCCATTGTTATTAACGACAGAGCCTTCGAAGAATACTTCCCTCAGGGCTTGGTTCAGTATCAGGTTAAACAGCCTCTTGCACTTTTGGGCGTAGAAGGCAAGTACGACGTTATGGTCAACGTGTACGGCGGCGGCTACACAGGTCAGGCAGGTGCAATCCGTTTGGGTATTGCCCGCGCACTCCTTCAAGCCGAGCCCGATTGCAGACCCGCGTTAAAGAAAGAGGGCTTCCTCACCCGCGACCCCCGCGTAAAGGAAAGAAAGAAGTACGGCTTGAAAAAAGCCCGCCGCGCTCCCCAGTTCTCGAAGAGATAATTACAAAAAATCAAAGGTGTCCGAAAAGGACACCTTTTTTATTGCGGTAAACTTGTTAATAGGTAACATTTTCCGTGAAAAAATAACTTTAATGTATTGACTTATAATTTAATAAGTGATAAAATAAAGGCAGTGTAAATAAAAATATTGAAAGACCTTTCTTTTATCCTGCGGTAAAAGAAGGCGCGGCGTTGGAAAAACGCCGCGCTTTCTTTTATCCTGCGGTAAAAGAAGGCGCGGCGTTGGAAAAACGCCGCGCAAACATTTTTAAATGTGGCGGTAAAAGCGGAGGGTATTTCAAAATTATGGAGGAAAAATGAACAAATTAACCAAACTTTTGTCTGTATTTGTAATCGCTGGCGCGATTGGTACGGGCGTAGCAGGAGTGGCGGGCTGTAAAAAGACCACCCCTCACAAACACAGCTACACTTACACGGTAGACACTGAGGACGCAACCAAGCACAACGGTACGTGCGAGTGCGGCAAAGACCCTATCGTTAAAGAGGCGCACGTTGACAACAAGAACAATGAAACCGATGCGGCAGGTCAGGACGGCAAGTGCGACCTTTGCGGCGCGCCCACCAGCCAGACACCTACGCCTTCCGGTCACGACCACGCTTATGAGTGGACGAATAACGGCGACGGCACGCACAGCGGACACTGCGACGAGGCAGGCTGCCCTACGCCCGACGTAACCAACGAAGTGCACGAGTGGGGCGAAGACCACAGATGCATTAAGTGCAGAGCGGCACAGCCCAAGTTCAACATCACGTTCAATATGCACGGCGAGGGCACGGCTCCCGAAGCGCAGGAAGCTTACGCAGGCGACGCGCTTGTCGTACCCGCAAAGCCTACGAGCGAAACCAAGTACTTCGCAGGCTGGTATGAAAACGCCGACTACACGGGCGGCAAGTTCGACTTTACCAAGCCCGCTTCCAAGACCGTTGAGCTTCACGCAAGATGGCTTAAAAAAATCAACATCTCCACAGTCGACGAACTTCAAGCGTTCAGAACGGCTCAGGCAGGCGAGGACGGCACCGGCGGACTTGAAAGCGCGGCATACGTGCTTACGGCGGACATCGACCTCGACGGCGTGGAACTTGCCGTTGCAACCGCCGACATCAAAGACGGCGTAATATTCGACGGTCAGGGACATACGATTAAGAACGCAACTTACAACGGCACCGAGAGCAAGATAGGTATTCTCTGCAAGACCGTAAACGGCGGCGAAGTAACCGACGTTAAGTTCCTTAACTGCGCAATTACTTCCACTTCGGAAACGGTAGCTATTATCGCGGGCGAATGCAATGCGTCGAGCTCTTTCTCGAAAATCGAATTCAATTCGTGCAGCGCGGTAACGAGCAACGTTTACGCGGGCTTGATTTTCGGACGTAGCGAAGGCAGCGGTAAGGCGGTATTCGATATTTCGGAAATCACCGTAAAGAACGGCACCTATACTTCGTGCTCGCAGTACGGCGGCTTGCTTATCGGCGATATCATCGGCACTAACACGGTTAACTTCAAGGATTTGCACGTTGACGGCGAGTTCAAGGGTTCGTCGGGCAACGGCTCGTTCATCGCAGGACGTACCCGTGACGGCGCTACGGTAAGCGTTGAAAACGCGGTTGTAAGCGCGGCGATGCCCGAGAAGAACAGCATAGGTATCTTCGCAGGCGGCGGCGCTGCTAAGCTTAATCTTAAAAACGTATTAATAATTAAATCCGACTGCAAGGATATCGGCGCTGCGAACAAGTCGCACACCGTAACCAAGGAAAACGTTGTAGCTATTGAAGGCGTTACCATCACCGAAGCTACGGGCACCGGTACTAACACGGTTGCATACCTCAAAGACACTCTGGGCTTAGACTTCACCAACGTATGGCAGGAGGAGGGCACGAACGGTTACCGTCTGAGAGCCGCTTCCACCAACGTAAAGAGCGCGGACGCTAAGCTTGCTACCTTAAAAATAAGCACGAGCAACGCTAAGTTAAGATTTAAGAAGGGCGAGGACTTCACGTCGACGGGACTTACCGTAATGGGCGCTTACTCCGACGGCGTACAGCTTGTTCTTACCGAAGGCACCGAGTATCAGATAGTTTCGTCTGCATACGACAAGACGACCGCGGGCACGTACACGATTACCGTTAAAGCAATCGAAGACGGCGCTACCGCAGAGGACGTTACGTACAGCGTAACGGTTGTCGAGGAAACCGGCTTTGTAATCAACCACGAGTTTATGCCTCACGTATACCTGCGCGGCGACAAGCTCGACACCAAGAACCTTGTGCTTTACTCGACGTGGTCGGACGGCGCTAAGGAAAAGGTTGACGCTAAGGAAATTAAGGTTGTTCCGCAGTCCTACAATATGACTACGGCAGGCTCGTACGACGTAATGGTAGCTTACAAATCCTACGCGGCGCAGACTGTAACCATCAGCGTTATCGACACCAAGGTTGTACCTGTTGACGGCAAGCTTTACGTCAACGTAGACCCGACGACGCTCGGCGAAAATTACAGCGGCAAGCAGGTAAACGGCGTTGAAACGTTCGCAAACGTAGCAGACGCAATCGACTACCTGGAAGCTTGCAACTTCGACAAGAGCGTTCAGAAGGTTGTCCGCATTGCGGCAGGCGAGTACAAGGCTAAGATAACCACCGACCTTGACAACCTTACTCTTATCGGCTTGGGCACGAACGACACTACCGACGTTGCTAAACTTACTTACGACGCGGTTGAATCGACGGTTGACCCTCTTACGGGTGCAGGCTACGGTATGAACTGTGCAACCTTCCACGTAAAGGGCACGGGCTTCAAGGCTTACAACATATTCTTCGAGAACTCGTTCGACTATATTACCGACCAGAATTCCGATAACAAGGAATCCTCGCCTCAGGGCTTTGCGCTCACCATTAACGGCGACGGCGCGTATATCGAGCACTGCCATATGTACGGCAACCAGGATACGCTGTACATTAAGGACGCGAGAGCGTACTTCAAGGATTCGCAGATTGACGGCAACGTTGACTTCATCTTCGGCGAAGGCAAGAACCTTGCATACTTCGACCAGTGCCGTATTCTTGCGGTTTCCAGGTTCCTTTCGACAGCTTCGAACAAGTCGAACAACGGCTACGTAACGGCGGCTAAGCATACGGCTGACAATAAACCCGATTACGGTTATATATTCAACCACTGCGAATTCACGGCGGAAAGCAGCGTTGTCGCGGGCTCGATGTCGCTCGGCAGACCTTGGGGCGCTAAGGCAACCGTTGCAATGATTGAATGCACGTTCTCGGACGCATACTCCACGCACGGCTACAAGGCCGATTTGCAAAATCCTTCGGATGCAACCAAGGGCTATATCAAAGGCCGTTGGGAAGAAATGAGCGGCAACAATCCTTCGGGCGCAGACTTCTGCGAGTACGGCTCGACGGGTGAAGGCGCTATAACCACTGCCGGCGAGAGCTTCGGCGGCAAGGTGCTTACCGAGACCGACGCGGCTAAATACACGGCGGCTAACCTGTTTGCTAAGACCAACGGTCTGACGACCTGGGACGCGGCTTGGGACTATACCGCTGCTGGTACCCTGTTGACCACGCTCAGAGGCGAGCTTACAGACACCGCAGGCGACCTGTACGTTTCCTCGGAGACAGTTACCGTAACAGAGGACGGCGAGGCTGACTTGCTTATCTCGTACACGCCTTGGAACCTTAGCGACAAGGGTATAACCATAGAGGTTGAGGACGACAGCATTGCAGATTACTACTGCGGCGTAGTTTACGGACTTAAAGAAGGCGAAACCAACATAAAGGTATACAAAGCCGACGAGCTTGTTAAGACAATTCCCGTAACGGTAGCTTCGAAAGACCCGACAATCAGAGAGATTATATCCTTGACTTTCGGCGGAAGCGGTTACGAAGAACTTACTACTGCAAACAGCTCGACACGTTTAGGTAAGAAAGTAACAGTCAAAGCGGGCGAGAACGGCTCGTTCGTACAGCACAGCGGCGGCGCTAAGTATTATAAACTGATAGGCGACGCAAGCATCGAATTTACCGTTGCCCAGGGTACTCTCATTAGATTTACGTCTTACGAGCACGAGTTAAAGTTAATGCTCAACGACACAGACGTGACGGCGAACGGTACCTGGGGTAAGACAGAGGGTACTTCTTTCGGCGATGACTCTTACACCTATACGGCGGCAGAGGACGGCGTAATTACTATGTCGATTGCGGAAGGCAAATCGCAGTTGTACCTTACAAAGCTTGAAATTGTTCCTCCTATTACCAAAACAGCTACGATAAACGTTGGCGGCGAAGAGGAAGCTATTAATATTCAAGGCACTACCGGAACGTATAAGGGAATGTTTATAGACGGTACAAGCGGAAAATTCTATATCAATAACCAGGCTAACAACCCCTACGTTCAGCTTGGTGCGGGTGCGGTTGTATATATTCCTACGATTGCCGGTTCTACGGTAGAAGTCGGTTGGTATAGCAACAACCCCGGAATGGGCGGCGCAAATAACGTTACTATATCGTATAACGCAGATAAAACGCTGGCTACATTAGAGTTCCATCTGGATAAGGTTACTGAAAACGATGCCGATAAACACGGCGGCGCATCAGGCAACAGTATCTATATCAAGTCGATTAACGTAACCTGCCCTGTAACTGCTAAGGTGGAAAGCTTCTACGTAACCTCCGACGACGAGAATTTGACGGGGTTCACTGTGGCAGAGCCTTTCAGCTGGGACGCGAACGGTATAATCAAGCTGTATTCGGCTACGGTAACGTCTAGTGACGGAACCTCGAAAGATGTGCTTTGGACTACTGACAACAACGGTAAAAAGTATAACGATATAAGCGGTACCGAGCACACCTCCGTAAAGAGGCTTAAAAGTAACGGCGGTTCGACTTATATGACGATTGACCTTACCGGATACGTCGGCGAATATACGCTTACTTTTGCGTATGCTCCCAGCAATACCGGTAGAACAGCTCAGCTTGCGGCGGAGGGCGAAGAACCCGTATTCACGGTAGACAATACCGATAGTAATACCTACGTTGCAAACGCAACCGCAACCTTGCAGGGCGGCAAGCTTTACAAGTTCACTTGGACCAACGCATATAACTTCTACTATATGGGTATAGTTCCTAAGGCGTAACAAAAAACTTAAATAAAAGGGCGCGGCGCAAGCCGCGCCCTTTAACTTTTTAGGGCATTGACTTAACTGCGCAATTGTGATAGAATAAAAACAGTATATAAACTCAGGGGGAAAGCCGATGAAAAAACTGACCAAACTTTTGTCAGTATTCGCGATAGCCGGTGCGTTGTGCGCAGGCATTGCGGGCAATGTAGGCTGTAAAAAAGACGGCGGTACACACAACTATACGTACACCGATAATAACGACGGTACTCATAACGGCGTTTGTACGGACAACGGCTGCAAATCTACCGTCAAAAACGAGCCGCACGTTTTGGGCGCGGACAGTAAGTGCGAAATGTGCGGACACGTAATGGAGCCTACGCGCCTCGATACGGACGATACCTCGGCAACTCCGCTCGTTGCCGAAACCTACGAAGACCAAACGGGAACGGCGGCAACCGTCGCTTCTCCCAAGGTGCCCGACTACAAGGGCGCGGACGACGCGCTTGTAAACGGCTCGGTTGACGCCGAATTCGTATTCGACGCCGCCGACCTTTCCACAATCAAATATACGGACGGTTGGTCCGACGGCACTTTCTCAATAACCAAGGGCACCGAAATCCGCGGAAGAATTAAGACGGGGCTTTATCAGGGTACGGAATGTCTGGACGAAAACTACGTTACCACAAACTCGGTTAAGCTGGGCGACGCTACTTCCGCGCTCGAAATAAACATTCCCGAGGCTGGCACTTTGACGTTCTACGTTCAGAACGGTTCGGGCGGTGTTACAGGCAATCAGTCCCTTGTTTTATCAAAGCCCGACGGCAATGAAAGCATATTTTACCCTGCTAACGGCAGCGACAGCACCGTTCAGCGCGTTACCAAACAACTTTATAAAAAAGGCAAGTATGCCATTAAACGTTCGTCGGGTACCTCGGATATTTACTACGCAAAATTTAACACAACGCTCGACGAGTCGCCCGTAGAAAGTATTCATATTGCAAATACGGGCAAAACCGAATACCTTGTCGGTCAGCAGCTCGATTGCAGCGCGGTTGCCATTGTGCGCAAGCACCAAAGCGGCGCCAGAATTCCCGTCTCTTCCGAGCACATCGAAATCGACGCGAGCGCTTACAACCCCGCGGTTGCAGGCACTTACGAAATTAAAGTCAAGTATTCCTTAAAGGGCAATCTCGGCAGTGAGAATAAGACTTTCGAAACCTCTTACAACGTAGACGTTTACGATTACACGGGTTTAGATATCAAAACCGAGCACGTTATAAAGGGCGCAAACTCCGCGGCGGACAACAGTGCGTACGTAAACAATTCGTTCAGGCAGTTCTACCTTGTCGGCGAAACTTTCTCGACCGACGGCATTACGCTTGCCGTTGAAGGTAAGCTGGGCGATAAGACCAAAACGTTTATGCTCGGCGCGGACGAGGCGACGTTTACGGGTACGGACCTCAAAACTCCCGGAGTTAAGACGGTTAAAATCGCTTACACCGCCAACGGCAAAACCAAGGCTAAGGGCATTTTAATCACGGTACAGAAAAAGCCAGCTTCCGTTGCGAAAGAAAGTCAGGTGGCAGTTGCCGTCAATAAGAATTTCGCGCAGGCGAGCGTCGGCACCAGGAACACCAACGGCGCTTACAGGTTCAACACCATTCAGCAGGCGCTCGAATTCCTCGAAGCATGCGGGCTGAACGCCGCAACGCCCAAGTTTATGTACATTGCGGAGGGCAACTATTGGGAAAAGGTAGAGGTTAACGTGCCAAATCTTACCGTTATAGGCGCTGGTGCGGAGACGACCAAAATCGAATACGACGCGCTTTACGGCGTGGAGGACGCAGGCGGCTTCGTTCACGTTACCGATTCCACGGCAACCTTTAACGTAAGAGATAAGGCTGTCGGCTTCACTATCAAGGGCGTTACCATATCCAACTACTACAATACCGCCGCTTCGTACGACGGCGCGCCCAGCAACGACTGCCGCGCTCTTGCAATGCTCATTCAGGCGGATAAAGCCGTGGTTGAGGATTGCACGATTTTGGGCTATCAGGACACGCTCGAACTGTTCACGGGCAGGCAGATTTTCAAAAACTGCCTTATAAAGGGCGTTACCGACTTCATTTTCGGTACGAACAACACCACCTATTTCTATAAGTGCGAAATCAGGAATATTCAGCATAAAAGTTCAGGTCAGCCCGGTTACGTAACCGCGTTCAGGGGCAACAACAAGGGCTCGGCTGTCGATAAGATTACTTACGGCGCGATATTCGACGACTGCGATTTCACTGCGGACACGGGCGTTCCTTCGTCCTGCGCTATGGGCAGAGCGTGGGGACCCGACGCGGCGGTTATGATTATGAACTGCCGTATAGGCGGTCACATTTCCAAGACGGGAAGCACCTCGTCGGGCGGCAGA
This sequence comes from uncultured Clostridia bacterium, assembly GCA_964600525.1. GTDB lineage: Bacteria > Bacillota > Clostridia > Christensenellales > Borkfalkiaceae > Coproplasma. Next base: position 671 of record CAZRJY010000039.1, on the reverse strand, counting down.
TATATCAGTATGGGCAACGGCGACCCCGTCGGCTGTCAGTTCACCGAGTACAACAATACGGGCGACGGCGCAATCAACGCAAACCTGGCTACCGTCAAGGTGCTCACCGGGGAAGAGGCTAAAAACTACAACGATTTTGCGGTTATATTCGGCACGGTCAACTACATGGTGACTTATTCGGATATATGGAACGTTGTTAAAGATTAAACCGGAAATTTTTACAATAGTTCTTGCAATTTGTGCGGCGATATATTATAATAAAATTAACTAAAAAATAAGGGGTAAATTTATGAAGAACGTAATCGTAGGACAGTCGGGAGGACCTACTTCCGTAATCAATGCAAGCCTTCTGGGCGTTTTCAAAACGGCTAAGGACAGGGGCGCGGATATCGTATACGGAATGGTGCACGGCATTAAGGGACTTTTGGACAAGGACGTTGTCGACCTTTCCAAGCAGATTAAAAACGACCTGGATATGGACCTTTTAAAGAGAACTCCGTCGTCGTTCCTTGGCTCGTGCCGCTACAAGCTGCCTGCTATCGAGGGTAACGAAAAGACTTACGACCAGATTTTCGCTACGCTTAAAGAACTCGACATTTACGCATTCTTCTATATCGGCGGCAACGACTCTATGGACACCATAGACAAGCTGTCCAAATACGGCAAAAAGA
>CAZRJY010000038.1:0-8955 GCA_964600525.1 uncultured Clostridia bacterium | reverse complement strand
TAAACGTAAACGTGTTCAGCCGCGAAACGCTTTTGGACGCGCAGGCTCACCCCGAAAAGTACCCTCAGCTCACAATCAGGGTGTCGGGATATGCAGTTAATTTTAACAAGCTGACAAAAGAACAGCAGGACGACGTCATTTCGAGGACGATACATTCGTCGCTTTAACAAAAAAATGTGCGGTGCGGAGAAAAATTTTACTCTGCACCGTTTACATTTTCGTTGCCGTGTGATATAATAGAAAGGTATAAAACCAAGGCATAGTACGGGGGTAATTGCAATGAAAACCGCTCAGGGCGAATTAAATATCCAGTCCGGTACCGTATTGAAGTACAGGGGCGAGGACGAGGAACTCACCTTACCCAGAAACGTAGTGCGTATAGCGCCTTACGCTTTTGCAGGTTGCAGAACGCTTAAAAAGCTTACGACGCCTGTAAAGCTCGCCTCGATAGGCAAGGGCGCGTTTTTCGGCTGCGACAATCTTGTAGAGGTAACCATACCGGGCAGACTTTACCGCAGAGTAAACGGCGGCAAGGTGTTCCCGACTAATGCGGACATATATTTCCGCTTTTACGCAACGGCGGGCGCCGAGGCGGAGGATATCGACTATTCCGACAAATTCGGCTCGGAGGAGGAGTATCTTGCTTCGGGCGTAAACGACGTCGAAAGGTCTAAGGACGTAGTGCAGTCGGAGGAGATTATAACGATTGTCGAGGAGCTTCCCTTAGAGCCCGAACCCGAAGCGGATTTGAGCGACGGCGACAGCAGAAGCTTAAAAGAGCGCATGGACGCGATTATTCCGCACGACCAGACTAACGACCCCGATTTGCAGCGCAATTCGCTTGTCAATCTTTCGGACTATCTGATAGTCGACGACGAGGTTGTAAAATACATCGGAACGCACAAGGCGACGCAGGTGCCCGACTTTATAACAAAGATAGGCGAAAACGCGTTTTCCAACCGCGACGTAGAAAAAGTTATTTTGCCGCCGAGGTTAAAGCTTATCGGTAAAAACGCGTTCAGCTGGTGCGAAAAGTTAAAGGAAATAGTTTTCCCCGACAGTTTGCAGATGATAGACGACGGCGCGTTTTCCAATTGCAGCGGACTTGTAAATATAACGCTTCCTTCGGATTTGAAGTTCATAGGCGCCAACGCGTTCCGCGCGTGCAGTTCGATAAAGGATTTAGAGCTTCCCGAAACGGTGCACACCATAAGCCGCCGCGCGTTCGACTTCTGCGTATCGCTTGAAAAGATAACCGTGCCTAACGGCATTATGCGTCTTGCGGAGGGAGTGTTCTCCCACTGCGAGAATTTAAGGAAGGTAACTCTTTCGGAAAACATTACCGAAATAGGACCGTGGGCGTTTGCCGAGTGCTACGAGCTGAGGGAAATCAACTTCCCGCAGGGCTTGCAGGGAATAGGCGAGGTAGCGTTTATGAACTGCCGTTCGCTTGTCGCGTTCGACCTGCCCAAATCGATAAAAACGCTCGGAAGGCAAGCGTTCGTCGGCTGTTCGTCGCTGCACCTTGTAAACGCGCCCAAGCACCTTGAAAAGCAGATAAAGCCCACCAAGGCGTTCCATAAATTAAGTCAGCTTTCCATAAACTATTACGAGAACAGCGCAAACGGCGAAAACTGATACAAAAATTTAAGTAATCGAAGCGGTTTTGAATAAAAACCGCTTTTTTTTATTTACAAACGGGGGCTTGATATTGTATACTTAATTATGTATAAGCAGGAGTATAATCGAAAGAAAAACGGCGGCAACCAATGAAAAATAACGGCAAAAAGCTCAGACTAAGAAAATCGGTTATTTCGGTAATCGTAACTGCCGTTATTTGCGTTGTAATCATAATCGCATTGCTGATTACCGACGTTTTCGTTCCCGTAAAGTACCTGTCCGCGTACTGTGTAAAGCCGCATAAAAACCGCAGAGGCGAGCTTCGCGTAAGCTTTCTGAACGTCGGCTTCGGCGACTGCACTTTGATAGAACTGCCCGACGGTAAAAATATTTTAATCGACGGCGGCGACGGCGCGTATTCAGTCACAACGCACGTTTTGAAGTTTTTGAATTACCGCGGAGTAGATAAAATCGACTACCTTGTCTGCACGTCGGTTAAAAGCGAGCACTGCGGCGGTCTTGCGGAAATAGTTAAGTATAAGAGCGTTGGCTTTGCATACGTTCCGTACAGTTTGAACACAAGGATAACCGCGCAGTACCATTCGTTTATAACCCAAATAGAGAGGAACGGCGTTTCATACGGCTATGCGTGCGTTGGTGAAAGCATAACCGGCGACGACTACTTTTTCACGTTTTTATCGCCGACGAACTATTTAAGTCCGCACGGCGAGTACGCGGCAATGAACGCGGAAGCGAGCAGGGCAAATATCGAAAACGCGTCGGCGGTCACCTGGCTCAGTTGCGGCGGAGTATCGTTTGCGTTCACTTCGGATATACGTTCGGAAGGGCTTAAAAGAATAGTGAACGAGTACAATTCAGCGGTCGCGCTGGGTGAAAACTACTGCGAAGCGGGCGGATATTCGGTAAAACTTGACGACTGCAAAATTTTAACGGCGCCGGCGCATGCGGGCAAGGATAACACCTACGCGCCGTGGTATGATTTGATTAAACCCGAACAGACGGTGATAAGCGTTGGTAAAAACTATGCGAACTATCCGTCCGATTTGGCGCTTTCGGATATATGCAATTACTGTAAGCCGCTCTACACAAAGTACGACGGCGACATAACCGTCACGGTAAGGGACGGCGGATACACAATAAATTAAAAGGAGCGGGAAAGAATGATTAAGCTGACAACGGCGGGCGAATCGCACGGAAAAATGCTGATAGGCATTATCGAGGGACTGCCCTCCAATCTGCCCGTCGACATAGACGAAATAGACAAATATCTCGCTTTAAGGCAGAGCGGCTACGGCAGAGGCGGCAGACAGAAAATCGAAAAGGATAAAGTGGAAATTTTAACGGGAGTGCGCAACAAGATTACTCTCGGCAGTCCGCTTGCGTTCTGCATTAAAAACAACGACTATGCAAACTGGCAGCCGTATATGGCGGCGGAGGGCGCGGACGTAACGCAGAAAACGCTTACACGCGTGCGCCCCGGTCACGCCGATTTAACGGGCATTATAAAGTACGACCAGACCGACGCGCGCAATATTTTAGAGCGCGCAAGCGCAAGGGAAACGGCTGTCCGCGTTGCGGGCGGCACGGTTTCAAGACAGTATTTAAGGGCGCTCGGCGTGGAGGTGAGCGGCTATGTTAAAAGCGTTTGCGGCGTTGCGGACAATGCGGCGCATACGTTCGACGAGCTCGAAAGCGCAAAGAACGAGCCGCTGTTTATGCTCGATAGCGGAGTGCAGAAAAGGGCAATAGAGCTTATTGACAAGCTCAAAGCCGAGGGCGACACCGCAGGCGGAGTTGTGGAAATTCGCGTGCGCGGATTAAAGAGCGGCTTCGGAAGCTGTATGACTTACGCCGAAAAGCTGGACGCTATTTTGTGCGGCGCGGTTATGAGCGTGCAGGCGATAAAGGGCGTCGAAATCGGAATGGGCTTTGCCGCGGCGGACAATGCGGGAAGCAAGGTTCACGACGAAATTTTTATAAAAGACGGAAAGTACGTGCGCCCGACCAACAACGCGGGCGGCATAGAGGGCGGAATGTCCAACGGCAACGAAATAGTTATCCGCGCCGCAATGAAGCCCATACCCACGCTTATGAAAGGGCTTAAAACGGTGGATACCGCAACGGGCGAGCCGTGCGTTGCGGCAAGCGAAAGAAGCGACGTAGCGGCAATCTGCGCGTGCGAAATCATTCTGGAAAGCGTGGTATGTACGGCGCTTGCGGACGTTGTTTCCAAAAGACTTGGCGGCGATAATTTAAAGGAGGTAAAGGAGCGCTATACGCTTCTGCCTTGACTTATGCAAGATATAATTTTATCCGCGCCGTCCTTAAAAAGCGTAATACACTGCGGCAAAGGCGCGTTCGAAAAATACGCAGCTCAGCTCGGCGGCAGCCTGTTTATAATCACCGACAGCAACGTAGACAAGCTGTACGGCGGACTGATTGAAAGCACGTTCAAGGGCGCGCCCAAGTTCGTTTTACCTGCGGGCGAGGCGAGCAAGAACCATAAAAATCTTTTAAAAATTCTCGACAAAATGATAAGAAGCGGAGTTACGCGCTCTTCGACGGTCGTCGCTTTGGGCGGCGGAGTTGTGGGCGATATTGCAGGGCTTGCGGCCTGCCTTTATATGCGCGGCATCAACGTTGTGCAAATACCGACTACTCTGCTTGCGCAGGTTGACAGCTCGGTCGGCGGCAAAACGGCAATAGATTTCAACGGCGTAAAAAACGTTGTCGGCGCGTTTTACCAGCCCTCGCAGGTAATCGTAGACCCTATGTTTTTGGGCACTTTGCCCGCAAGGGAAATAAGGTGCGGACTAGGGGAAATTATAAAGTATTCCGCCATTGATTGCGGCATATACGGCACCCTATTGAAAAATGAGGATAAATTATTCGACTTGAATTTCCTTGAAAACGTCACCGCGGACTGCATACGGCACAAGGCGAAAGTGGTCACCGAGGACGAGCACGACACGCTCGGCGCAAGAAAGACTTTGAACTTGGGACACACTACGGGTCACGCGTTCGAGCTTTATTATAAGCGCAAGTCGCACGGCGAGTTCGTGCTGATAGGCACCTATTACGAACTGTATATTGCCGAGCGCGCGGGCGTCTGCGACAAGGAGTACGCCGACAGTCTGCGCTCGCTTATAAAGAAGGTATTAAAGAAAATACCCGCATACCCCGACGCCGGCGAGGCGGCAAAGATGGCAAAGTTCGACAAAAAGAACACTGAGCAGTCAACGGTTTCTATGATTGTTCCCAAGTCGGTCGGGGAGAGCTTCGAGCTCAAACTGCCGCTCGAAGCTTACGCGGAACAAATCGCGCAGTGCGCAAAAGAAATAAAAGGTGAATTATGTTAAAACTCGCTGTTATAGGCAAGGACGTTTCAAAGTCCACAAGTCCGCAGATACACAACTTTATCGCGTCCGAGCTGGGGTATGAAGTCACTTACGAAAAAATTTCCGTACCCGAAACTGAGTTCGAAAGCCGCATTGCGGAACTCTTAAAAAATTACGACGGCTTGAACGTAACCATACCGTACAAACTCTCGGTTATTCCGCACCTTGAAGGGATTGAGGGCGACGCGCTCTCGTTCGGCGCGGTGAACACGGTTGTAACGTCCACGCTTAAAGGCTACAACACGGACGGGCTGGGCTTTAAGCAGATGTTGGACAGCAACGGCGTGGAAATAAACGGCGAAAAGGTATTGCTTTTAGGCGCGGGCGGCGCGGGAAGGAGCGTTGCCAAAAAGCTTTCCGACGCAGGAGCGTCCGTCGAAGTGTACGACAGAGCTAAGGCTAACGCCGACGCGGTCGCAACCGAGTTTGCAAACGTTACGGCGGTGGACGTGGTTGAAGCAAAGCCCAGAAAGCTGATAATAAACGCAACGGGCGTGGGCATGCACAAAACCGAGGGCGTAAGCCCCGTGCCTGCGGAAATTCTGGAAAAATGCGATACGGCGGTCGACCTCATATACGAGCCCGAAAAGAGCGAGTTTTTACGCGTTGCGGAAAGCTTAGGCAAAAAAATCATCAACGGCAGAGCAATGCTGTTTTATCAGGCGTACTATTCCGACTGTTACTATTTCAATCTGAAACCCTCGCCCGAAACGGCGGCGAAATTATTCGAAAAATATTTAAAGGAAATAATAAAATGAAATTTCTTTTTGTAAACGGAGTAAACCTCAATATGACGGGCGTGCGCGAAAAGGGCGTGTACGGCACTGAAACGCTGGACGAAATCAACGCTCAGCTCGCCGCGCATTTCAAGGGCGACGAGTGCGAGTTCTTCCAGAGCAACGCGGAAGGGGAAATCTGCACTAAAATACAGAGTGCAACCGCCGACGCGATAATTTTAAACGCGGGCGCGTTCACCCATTACAGCTACGCAATCCGCGACGCAATCGCGTCGGTCAAGATACCCGTAGTCGAGGTGCATATGTCGAACGTGCACGCAAGAGAGGAGTTCAGGCACAAGTCGGTTATATCCGAAGTGTGCAAGGGCGTAATCTGCGGCTTCGGCAAAAACAGCTATATTCTGGCGGCGGAGAGCTTTAAACTGTGAACGTAGTCCTTTGCGGAATGATGGGTTGCGGCAAAACGACGGTAGCCGCCGAGCTGGGCAAAGCGGGCTACAAGGTCTTGGATACCGACGGTATAATCGTAGAGCGCTACGGCGAAATCAACAAGATTTTCGATAATCACGGTGAGGAGTATTTCCGCAATATCGAGAGCGAAATAACCGCCGAAGTTGCAAAAAATTATGAAAACGCGGTAATTTCTCTCGGCGGAGGGTGCGTATTACGCGCGCAAAACGTCAAAAACTTAAAGGAAAGCGGCAAAATATTTTATCTGCGCGCAACCGCCGAAACCATAATCGGGCGGCTCGAAGGCGATACGACAAGACCGCTTCTTCGGGGCGGACTTAAAGAGCGCGTAAATTCCGTGCTTAACGCGCGCGCAAAAATATACGAAAGCGCCGCCGACTTTATAATCGATACGGACGGCAAAGCTCCTGAGGAGTTAGCAAAAACGATAAGGGAAAAAATACTATGAAAACCGTACTCATAACGGGCGGAACAAAGGGCATAGGCAAGGCGGTTGCGCAGGAATTTCTGCAACAGGGCTACGAGGTAATATTAAACTACTTCCACGACGAGGAAGCGGCGCTTGCCACGCAGTCCGAATTCAATATGCAGGGCTTTTGTCCCGTACTTATGCGCGCCGACGTGTCCGACGAGGACCAGGTTTCGGATATGTTCAAAGAGGTTTTCCGCATTTACGGCAAAGTGGACGTTTTGGTCAACAACGCGGGCATATCAAAAGTGCAGGTAATTCAGGACACCACGCTGTACGACTGGGAAGAGGTTTTCGGTGTAAACGTGCGCGGCACATTTCTTTGCAGCCGCGAGGTAGCGGAAAATATGATTTACTCGGGCGGCGGCTGTATAATCAACGTTGCTTCAATCTGGGGCGAGGTGGGCGCAAGCTGCGAGGTTGCGTATTCGGCTTCCAAGGGCGCGGTGATAGCCTTTACCAAGGCGCTCGCAAAGGAGCTTGCTCCGTCGTTCGTGCGCGTGAACTGCGTATCGCCCGGCGTTATCGACACCGAAATGAACTCGCACCTTTCCGAAGTGGAGATGGAGGAGCTTATAAATCAGATACCAATCGGCAGGCTGGGTACGGGCGAGGACGTTGCAAAGGCGTGCGTGTTCCTTGCCGAAAATTCGTATATTACGGGCGAAGTTTTGTCAGTAGGCGGCGGCTTTGCCAAGTAAAAATTTTTTAAAATAATTTGCAAAAAATAAAGGAAAACGCAAAATTTTTTCGTATTAAGATAATGAAAACGCAAAACTTTAAAACGATAAGGGAAAAGACCTTTGCGGTAGAGGAACAGTTTTTGTCGCCGTACGCCGCAAAGTCGGCGGAAACAAAGGGCAGGGCGCGCGCGGAAACGCCGTGTGAAATGCGCACGGAATACCAGCGCGACCGCGACAGAATTATTTATTCCAAAGCCTTTATCCGTCTTAAAAACAAGACGCAGGTCTTTTTCTCACCCGAGGGCGACCACTACGTAACGCGGCTTACACACACGCTCGACGTGTCGCAGATAGCCCGCTCTCTTGCGCGCGCGCTTTCCTTAAACGAGGGCTTGACCGAGGCAATCGCACTGGGGCACGACTTGGGACACACGCCGTTCGGGCACAGCGGCGAGAGAATTTTGAACAAACTCAACCCCGCGGGGTTCAAGCACAACGAACAGTCGGTAAGGGTGGTGGACGTGCTCGAAAAGGACGGACGCGGATTAAACCTTACGTTCGAGGTGCGCGACGGAATTTTGAACCATAAAAAGGGCTCGAAGCCCGCAACGCTCGAAGGTATGTGCGTAAACGTTGCCGACCGCATAGCGTACATAAACCACGACTTGAACGACGCGGTGCGCGCAGGCATTTTAAAGCTCGAAGACGTGCCCGCGGATATAAGAAACACTCTCGGCTCAACCTCGCGCGAGCGGATAAATACGGCGATAAATTCGGTGTATAAAAACAGCGCTGGAAAGAGGGAAGTAGAGCTTGACAGCGAAGTTTTAGAGGCTAGCGAAGCGCTCAGAAAGTTTATGTTCGAGAGGGTTTATCTTACGCATTTTGCGCGCGGCGAGGAGCAGAAAGCCGAGCGTATGATATCGGCACTTTATGAGTATTTTACAGCCAACGTAGACCAATTGCCCCCCACATATGTGGGACTTATCGAAAAATACGGTAAAGAACAGGCAGTCTGCGACTACCTTTCGTCGATGACGGACAGGTACGCCGTGTACGTATTCAACAAGGTATTCGTGCCGCGCGGCTGGACTTTCTTTGACGAGTTGAATTAGTTTTAAACAAGAGATTATTTATGGCAGGCGTCGACCAGGAGTTTTTGAGAACTCTGAAAGAAAAAGTTAATATCGTGGAAGTCGCGGGGAGCTATATCACCCTTGACAAGCGGGGAGCGAGCTACTGGGCTTGCTGTCCGTTTCACCACGAAAAAACTCCGTCGTTCGCCATAAACGAAGGTGGGCAGTACTATCACTGTTTCGGCTGCGGCGAGAGCGGCGACGTAATCCGTTTTGTGTCGGAAATGGAGAGCCTCGATTTTATGGAAGCGGTAAAGCTTCTTGCCGACAGGGCTAAAATGCCTATGCCCGAAACGAGCGGAAACGATGCAAAGACGGCGGAGTTGAAGCGCAAGCGCGACGCGCTTTTGAAGATATTAAACGAGTGCGCGCACTTCTATTTGAACAACCTCAATTCGGGCAAAGCCGACGCGCATATCG